>JBKEDH010000031.1:0-15125 GCA_047975295.1 Aestuariibaculum sp. | reverse complement strand
ATAGCATCGAAAGCTACCGTACCTACAATTACTAATTTGCCCATAAAAGGTTTTCGAAATTTTTTGCAAATATAAGGTTTTTAATGGCTAATTTATTTTAAACAACAAGATATTACATATGTGGTTTTACTTCCTTCCAAAATCGGCAGGGATTTCACCCCAAGCTTTTGTTTCCCATTTTACTATTACCGTATTATAAGTGTTTTGTTTTAACCAAGTTATGGCGCGATCCACCAACTCAAACATTGTCCTGTTTTTATCGGTACGCTCCAATTTGGTGTTACAGGTTTTCTTTTTTACCCAACTTATGGCCGTTTTGGAGTCGGTATAAATTATTTTATTGCTGCCATGTTTTTTTAATAAAGCTAAACCATGTACAATGGCAAGAAATTCGCCTATATTGTTAGTACCTTCGTTAAAAGGACCTTGTAAAAAGAGTTGGTTTTTGGTTTTGGTATCTACACCGCGATACTCCATTTTTCCGGGGTTTCCAGAAGATGCGGCATCGACCGAAATGGAATTATAATTAGGCTGTCCTATTTTTTTAAGTTGTTCGGGCGATAATTCACTTTTAAACACTTTTGTACCGCCCACATAATCTTTATAGTTACCATTGTAGGCCTGTTGTGCTGCTTCGATGGTTGTAAAACTTTTAAATATACCACCATCAAAGTTAGTTATTTGTGTTTTACAATCGTTCCAATTGTCGAAAACGCCCGGTTTATGGCCTTTCCAAACGGTGTAGTATTTTGTTTTCTTTTTTGCCATTTTTATAAGTTCCGTGAAAACAGAAATCTTTTAAAAATTATTCTATGTGTGTTGTAAACTCGATATCGCCTCTTGTTGCCCTTACTGCTTAAACATATCTCTAATTTGTTTTGATTTACTGGCAACCGTTGTACTATTTGTTCCGAAATATTCGTTTAATTCGGTTAAGTTAAATAAGGCTCAAACGACTTGTCGAGCAAAAAAATTAATAGTCCCTATGGCAGCATCCTAAATTTCAATTTTTCCCCTTTCAAAAGGCATGTTTCTTTTTCTACCCATTTTTAAAATGAGCTTTTCACAAAGTTGATAATAATCGTCTCCAGCCTTTGGGCGCAAAAAGCCTCTGTTAGTTCTAAAAGTTGTTTTTCTCTGTTTTCCTTTCTTCTTTTGTCACTGTTGATATTTAAAGTTTATTGTTTGTTTAGTAATTTTTTCACCACCTTTGGAAAGTGTTCCATTTCCAGTTCGTGTATTTTGGTAGCCACATCTTTAGCTGTATCGGTAGATAAAACAGAACATTTGGCTTGAAAAATAATAGCTCCCTCGTCGTAATTTTCGTTTACATAATGAATGGTTATGCCGGTTTCGGTTTCGCCATTGGCAACAACGGTTTCGTGTACATGCATACCGTACATGCCTTTGCCGCCGTAATTGGGTAACAATGCAGGGTGGATATTAATGACTTTATTTGGAAATTTATTTAAAATAAATTCGGGGAATTTCCATAAAAAACCGGCCAAAACAATTAAATCAGGATTTGTGGTTTTTAAAATATTAAGTACATCGTTAGTCTTAGTAAAAGCTACCCTGTTAAATGATAATGCACTAACACCAAGGTTTTTACAGCGATCTAAAACTTTGGCATGAGGATTGTTAGTAAGCACTTGAACAACAGCAACATTATTACTGTCTTGAAAAAACCTTATCAAATTTTCAGCATTAGAGCCGCTTCCGGACGCAAAAATTACTACACGTTTCATTTTACAGGATTATAATGTTATGTTTACTATTCGAAAAAAAACAATTATTAACAAATTTAGGTGCTAAAATAGGAATACTTAAAAGTAATTTAGTAAATTACAACCACATTTTTTTGGTAAAGATGTGTTTTAAAAATAAAGTTTTTTATTTTTGCGAACTAAATTAAAACTTCAAATTAAAAGATTATGTCAGACATTGCATCAAGAGTAAAAGCGATTATCGTAGACAAATTAGGAGTTGACGAAAACGAAGTTGTAACCGAAGCAAGCTTCACAAACGATTTAGGAGCAGACTCTTTAGACACTGTGGAATTAATAATGGAGTTCGAAAAAGAATTCGATATTCAAATTCCAGACGACCAAGCCGAAAACATTGCCACTGTAGGTCAAGCTATATCTTATATAGAAGCGGCAAAATAAGCTAAAGTATTTTATGGAATTAAAACGAGTTGTAGTCACAGGATTGGGTGCTTTAACACCAATAGGTAATACCAAAAACGAATATTGGGACAGCCTTATAAGTGGTAAAAGTGGTGCTGCGCCTATAACCTATTTTGATGCCGAAAAATTTAAGACCCAGTTTGCTTGCGAACTTAAAAACTTCAATGCCACGGATTTTATAGACCGAAAACTTGCCAGTAGAATGGATCGGTTTACGCAGTATGCCATGGTAGCCTCGGATGAGGCTATCGCAGATGCAAAGTTAAACATAGATACGATTAACAAGTTGCGGGCAGGTGTTATATGGGGTGCTGGTATTGGAGGTTTAGAGACTTTCCAGAAC
The DNA here is from genome assembly GCA_047975295.1 of Aestuariibaculum sp. GTDB lineage: Bacteria > Bacteroidota > Bacteroidia > Flavobacteriales > Flavobacteriaceae > JBKEDH01. Next base: position 12,593 of record JBKEDH010000031.1, on the reverse strand, counting down.
GAAGTTTTAAATTTTGCTAGTGGGGATGGCACACCAAGATTCAATCCGTTCTTTATTCCTAAAATGATTGCAGATATAGCACCTGGAAACATTTCCATAAAGTATGGCTTTATGGGACCAAACTATACCACAGTTTCGGCCTGTGCTTCTTCGGCCAATGCTATGTTCGATGCTTTAAACGCTATTAGGTTGGGGCATTGCGATGTAGTAGTGACAGGAGGTAGCGAGGCTGCCGTAACCATTGCCGGTATGGGTGGTTTTAATGCCATGCACGCTTTATCTACCAGAAACGATAGTCCGGCAACAGCATCCCGTCCGTTCGATGCGACACGCGACGGATTTGTGCTGGGTGAAGGTGCTGGAGCACTTGTTTTGGAAGAATATGAACATGCAAAAGCCAGAGGTGCAAAAATCTATGCAGAATTTATTGGAGGCGGATTGTCTTCAGACGCTTACCACATGACAGCTCCACATCCCGATGGAGACGGTGTTGTTGCGGTAATGAAAAACTGTTTAGAGAATGCAGGCTTAAAACCCGAAGATGTAGATCATATCAATACACACGGGACCTCTACTCCTCTGGGCGATGTAGCCGAGCTTAAAGCAATTTCAAAAGTTTTTGGTGAACATGCTAAAAAAATAAATATTAATTCTACAAAATCGATGACCGGACACTTATTGGGTGCTGCCGGAGCTATAGAGGCTATCTCGGCGATATTGGCCATGGAAAACGGTATTGTACCGCCAACCATAAACCACACAACCGTAGATGAAAACATTGATCCCGAATTAAATTTAACTTTAAACAAAGCCCAAAAACGAGAAGTTAAAGTAGCCATGAGCAATACATTTGGTTTTGGTGGACACAACGCTTGCGTACTGTTCAAAAAATTAGATTAAAATCGAATGAAATACATTCGTAACATACTAAATTCCCGTACCGAGAGTAACGGGAATTTTTTTATACACTTAAATAAAATTTTAGGGTTTAAGCCCAAAAAAATAAAATTTTATGAAGTCGCTTTTATCCATCGTTCCATGAACATAAAGGACAATAAAGGCAATGCCATTAATTACGAACGCTTGGAATTTTTGGGCGATGCTATGTTAGGGGCCGTTATTGCATCTCACCTGTTTCTTGAAGTTCCGGGTGGAGATGAAGGCTATCTAACAAAAATGCGTTCTAAGGTGGTAAGCCGGGAGCATTTAAACGAGCTTGGCAAAGAACTCCGCCTAATAGATTTGTTACAAAGCAAAATACCAGCCAATCAATTTGGAGACAATATACACGGTAATCTTTTCGAAGCCTTGGTAGGTGCTATATTTTTAGATAGAGGCTATAAATATTGCGAAAAATTTATCCATACGCGTATTATTGTGCCTTATGTCGATATAGAAAAACTGGAAGGTAAAGTAATAAGTTATAAAAGCCTGCTTATAGAATGGTGCCAAAAAGAAAAAAAGACCTTTAATTTTAAAGTTTATGAAGATACCGGAAACGACGATGTTAAGCACTTTTCGGTAAAACTCCATATCGATAATAAGGTTGTTTCCAAAGCGAGGGGTACTTCAAAAAAGAAAGCCGAGGAAAAAGCCGCTAAACGTGCATTTTTTGTTTTTCAGAATAAAATATCGAAGATTATTTAATGCTTTATTGAAAAAATATCCAGCGAAAACGATGTAGTCGCATTACTTTCTTAAGATTAACATAAACTTACCCCAACTAAGTATATTAAATATTATATTTACAACCATTTTAACAAATAATGGCTGTTCACAAACTGAAGTTGGATGATTTTATGGACGAGAGCCCGTACAGTTTAATAGCAATTTACTGTGCGGTCGAAGATTATCGTCTAGCATATCTTTTAAACAAGTATTTGCGTATTAAACTTTCCCGTAAAATAACAAATTCAACATTAAAAGATACAGACCCATTATTTTCGGTATTTGAATGGAAAGATACCAAAACACTTACCACTTGGAATTTGGTATCGAACACCTGCAAAACCGAATTATTACAGGAAAACAAAGATATCCAATCGTTGTTTTCGGCTCAAGAAAAAATAATAACAACACACTATTTAATCCCGGAATACAAAAAAGCCAATTATTTATTAAAGATAAACGACGATTACAGTCTGGAGAAAGAAAAAAACATATCAAAAAACATAGCTAAAGTGCCTTATGTTGTTACAACATTTACTATCGATACGGCACAATTAAAATCTAAGGATAATTTAATTTTTATTTAATGTCAGAAAGAAAAAAAACCAAAATAGTGGCCACATTGGGCCCAGCAACGAGCAAAAAAGAAATTTTAAAAGGCATGTTGGATGCTGGTGTAAATGTATTTAGAGTTAACTTTTCGCATGCCGATTACAGCGACGTGGCCGAGCGTATAAAAATGATACGCGAATTAAATGACGAATACGGATACAACGTTGCCATTTTAGCCGATTTACAGGGACCCAAATTGCGTGTGGGCGTAATGAAAGAAGAAGTAGTGGTAAACCCCGGAGACGAGATTGTATTTGCTACCGGAAAGAAATTCGAAGGGACAAAGGAGCGTGTTTACATGACCTACGAGAAATTTCCTCAAGATGCCAAGCCGGGAGAACGCATTTTGTTGGATGACGGAAAATTGATTTTTGAAGTCGTTTCTACCAACAGTAAAGACGAAGTAACCGCAAAAGTGATACAAGGAGGGCCTTTAAAATCTAAAAAAGGGGTTAACCTTCCAAACACTAAGATATCGCAACCGGCTTTAACCGAAAAAGATATAGAAGATGCCAAATTTGCTATAAGCCAAGAGGTCGATTGGATGGCACTATCTTTTGTTCGCCATGCCGAAGATTTAATGCAGCTTCGCGAACTGATACAAAAGCACAGCAACCATCAAAAAATTCCTATTATAGCCAAAATAGAAAAACCCGAAGCCGTAAAAAATATCGATAGTATTGTATCGCATTGCGATGGTTTAATGGTGGCGCGGGGCGATTTGGGTGTTGAAGTACCAGCCGAAGAAGTCCCCCTAATTCAAAAACAGTTGGTTTTAAGAGCCAAAAAAGCAAGAATACCGGTAATTATTGCAACCCAGATGATGGAAACCATGATTTCCAGCCTAACACCAACAAGAGCCGAGGTGAACGATGTAGCCAACTCGGTAATGGACGGTGCCGACGCTGTTATGCTTTCGGGAGAAACATCGGTTGGAAAATATCCGGTACAGGTTATAAAACAAATGGCCAATATTTTAATGAGTGTTGAAGATTCGCCATTAATTAAAGTACCACAAATGCCTCCACATATACGTACCAATAGATATATTACAAAATCGATTTGTTATCATGCGGCACTTATGGCTAACGAAATTGATGCCAAAGTTATCTCTACCCTAACCAATAGTGGTTATACAGCATTTCAAATTTCGGCTTGGCGCCCATCGTGCCACATTTTGGTGTTTACATCTAATAAGCGTATTTTAACACAATTGAGCCTGTTATGGGGCGTAAAAGCATTTTATTATAACCGGTTTGTATCGACCGATGAAACCGTTGGCGATATTAATAAAATAGCAAGAGAAAACGGTTATCTATACAAAGGCGACATGGCCATAAGTTTAGCGTCTATGCCCATTGCAGAAAAAGGTATGGTAAACACACTTCGAGTAAGAGAAATTTCGAAGTAGAAACCTAACGCCTATTTCTCATCAATAGAAAAAGAAAAGCATCCCATAATTTTATGAGATGCTTTTTGTTTAATTTAAAATTTTATTAAAATTATAGTGATTTAAACCACTCCTGGAATTGTTTTCCTAAAAGAAATGAAGGTTTCATTTGCCCTTGTAGGGCACTTAAAAAACTCATTATCCATGCTACTAAAAGTACAAGTCCCAAAGCCCAACCCAAAAAGGGAACCGGAATTAAAAATCCCAAAAGTAAAAAACCTAGCATTTGCCTTACATAAAAAGAGCCAATTTCGGTTTTATTGCTATTGTTCATAACCAATCCAACAATCCATCCAACCCAGGTTAAATGTGCAATAATTGCAATGTTTTTACCATCGGTAGCGACATCTTTTACATCTTCTTTAAAATCGTTGGCGGCTTCCTTGGCATCTTCAACAAAATCGTTTGCCTTTTCTTTGGATTCTTCTGTGAAATCCTTTGCTTTTTCCTTAGTTTCGTCAACAAAGTCTTCTACCTTATCGGCTGCTTTTTTTACTTCTTCTTTTGCTTTGTTCAACTGCTCATCAAGATTATTTCCTAAATTTTTCTCGTCTGACATTTTGTAATGTTTTTAATTGTTTGGATTGATAAAAATACTAAAAAATTGAATAGGTTTTTAAAACTTTTTATTAAGAGCCTGTTTAAATTTATACCAATTGTTTTTCTATGCCTCATTATGCATCAAAAATAAACGATACGAAAAGGCTATCATACAAATTTAAACAGGTTCAACGCAATAATAAAATAATACTTCCAACCGCTGTTACAAGCAAAATAAACCGTCGGTAATTAACTGTAGAGATTAAGCTAATAATGTATGCACCCAAGATAAAGCCTAAAATGGTTGTAGGAATAAGTACCGAATTTAACACAAGGGTTTCTTTGGTAATGGTTTTCCATACAAAAAAGTGAAAAGGCAGCTTAAACACGTTTATAATAAAAAATAACCAAGCGGCGGTGCCTATAAATTCGTTTTTCGGTAGGCGTACTGCAAGAAAATAAATGTTGGCAATGGGGCCCGCTAAATTGCCTATCATGGTCGAAAATCCGGCCAAAAATCCCATTATCGAAGAAAATATCCTACTCTTCGGCATTTGGTTCAGCTTTCGTTTTTCGGTATAAATCATGATTAAAACAGAAACCAATATAATAGCGGCCATAATGCGCTTAAACACATCTTCTGAAATGAAATTGCCCACCAAAACACCTACCAAAACACCCATAACCATGGCTGGTAACAATTTTTTTATATAATACCACTGCACGTGTTTTTTATAATAGATAACTGCAATAATATCGGCAAAAATTAGCATGGGAAGTAAAATACCCGTCGATGCTTTTTCGCCAAAAACAAAGGCCAGAATAATAACAATAATAATACTTATGCCTTTTATACCGGATTTGGAAAGCCCTAATAAAAATACAGTAAAGGCAATGGCCATCCATTGTAAAGCAGACAAATTGAACGCTTGTAATATTTCGGGATACGACACTGTTTTTTACTACCTGTTAGACATGCTGATCGATTAGAATGGTATTACCATCGGGATCGGTTAAAAAAATGCTAGCTGGTCCAGTTGTGGTTTCGTCGGTTTCGTTTGTTAATTCAATATTATTGTTTTTTAAGTGTTTTTGAATGGTACGAACATCGTCAAAGTTGTCCATTAAATTTGCATTTTCGTCCCAACCCGGATTAAAGGTTAATATATTACCTTTGAACATGCCCTGAAATAGACCGATTAAAGCATTGCCATTTTTCATTATTAAGTAGTTTTGGGCCATTCCGCCGGCAAAAACAGAAAAGCCCAGCGTTTCGTAAAATTTTTTAGAGGTTTCTAAATCCTTTACATTTAAACTTACTGAAAATGCTCCTAATATCATTCGTATATAATTTTTTGTTGTTTATTTCTTTTTAAAACTGTTTTCGTAAACACTTATCCACTGCTGTACCGATAGTTTTGTGGCAAGCTCACCAATTAATTGGTACGGAATATCGTTTAAATATTTAAAGCGAATGCAGCTTTTGCCCATATCCAATTTACGTTTACAGTGTTTTGGGTATTCGTTTACAAACCATTGGTAAAGTTCGGGCATGGCATAAATGCCCATATGGTAAAAATTAATGGATTTTTTTTGCGAAGCAATACCCATAAAAGGTAAGGGGTCGCTGGGTTTGCAGTGGTAACCATCGGGGTAAATACTGTGTGGTACAAAATAACCGAACATACCGTATTGTAAGCCTTCCTCGAATCCTTTGGGCAGGTTTTTGTTTATAATATCCCGTAATTTGCTAAAGGCTTCTTGGCGGTTTTCGGGAATTTGGTTTATATAATCTTCGGGCGAACTGGCTTTATACTGCATTTTTTATAGTTGGCTATTGGAAGTTAATTAATATTATCGCCACGTAAGGTTCGGTAACGTTTTCTTGCATCGACAAAATAAATACTGGCTTCGTGGTTAAAAACAATCTGTTCGTACAGAGCCTTTGCTTTCTCGTTTTGGAGTAATTGTTTTTCGTAAATTTCGGCTAAATAAAATAGGGTATCATCTATTAAAACACTATCGGCATAATGGTCTATAATGTGTTGGTAATTAACTATTGCTTTTTCAAATTCCTTTTCGACTTCAAATAGCTGTGCTTGTTTAAACAAGGCTTGTGGTACTATCGGTTCTGTTTTATGGTCTTTTAATATTTGCTCCAATAACGTTATTGCTGCTTCATTTTTATTTTGAAAGGCTAACAGATCGGCTTTGGCATAACTTTTCAATGCAATTTGAAGGGAGTCTTCGTGTTTATTGTCAGAAATTAATAGTTTTAAATCCAAAGCATCGTTGGCAATAAGTTGCGATGTTGATGATTTTAAGATATTAAGCTGTGACTCTGCCCATTTAAAATCACCTTTATAATAGCTTGTTTTTGCTACTTTATAACGGGCCATCTGCGAAATGGTGCTGTTTTTTAAGTTACGCTGTATTTGCGTATAGTAAATTAAGGCTTTATTAAACTGCTCCCGGAGTACCAAAATGTCTCCTAATTGCAATTTTACCGTGGCCATTTGCATATCGTTTAACGGTAATTCTAAACTTTTTTCGAGAAATACAATGGCATTTTCGGCTTTGTTTTGGTAAAAAGCTAAAAAGTGGACATAGGCCACCTGTAATTGCAATGTTGAAACGGTTAAGCCATACTTGGAAAAAAGTACTTGGAATTTGGTATCGATTTTATCGTAATCTTTTCTATTGCTTAATTTTATTTCTATTTGAAGCAAGTATAGCTCGGCATTTAAAACCATATCGATATCCTGAGCGGTTTCGACAATAAAGCCAAAAATATCCTTGGCTATGTTGTAATTCTGTTCTTTGGTGGCTATCTCTGCCAATTCTTCTATCTTGGAAAGGCTTTCGGGATTTCGGTTAAATATCGCTTTTTCTTGTACAAATGCTTTATTGTACTCTTTTTGTTGAATAAACAACCAGCTTAATAATTCGTTATAGATTAAATGGGGGGCTTGTTGGTTTTTTTTAAGTAATACTTTTCGCAACAGGATATTGTTTCCGTTGGTTGCGTCTTCGGTAATAAAATCGTTTAGAGGACGCTTTATACTGTTTAAAGATGTGGGGTTGGCAATAACAAAATCGATATATTTATTGAACATTTCTTCTATTTTGCCCTGCTCGCCATAAAGTTGCGCCAATTGATAGCTAAAATTGTAATCGGGTTTTAAATGCATAGCTATTTCGTAGGCTTTTATCGCTTCGTTAAAAAGTGCATGTTTTTTAAAACTATTGGTTACTGAAAACACATAAGAAGGACGTTCTTCTATACTTTTTAATGCTTTATTGTAAAAGTTGGTTGCTGCTACAGAATCGTTTTTAAGTTGATGGTTATAACCCAACTCGACAACAAATGCCGGATAATTTATTCGGGGCATGATTTGATTTAGAAAATTTTCGGCTTCATCATACTGCTCTAATTGCTGATGGATATCTACTATGGCAAGCACGTAATTAATGTTTAATGAAGATTTAGAAAATAGTTTTTTGTATTCTATAAGGGCCTTTTCGTAATCGCCATTTTTATAATATTCTTTAGCGAGAACATCGTTGCCTTGCGAAAATACCGCTATACTAAACAAAAGATATAATACAGATATCCATCTCATGCTGTAAATATAAGAAAATAGGGATATTAAGAGTCTTTTAAAAAGCGTCCATTATTTTTTCAAGTCTGCTTTTTATGTTATTGTTGTTTAAATTGTTTAAATCGCAAACGATATTACACAGCCTGTTTAAATTTGTATCAATTGTTTTTCTATATCTCTTTTTGCGCATAATTTCGTTAAAATTTCATCAAGTAGCCCACTATTATCTTCTATTGCCTTATTCTGCATCAAAAATAAACTATACAAAAAGTCTATCATACAAATTTAAACAGGCTCTTACATATTAATTGTAAGTTTTGTCTTAAAGATTTGTTTAATTCTTTTTTTAAACAACATAAAGAAAAGCCATTTAGCAAAAAACAAATTGATAGTTTTTTTGAAGTGGTTGATAGGGAGTTTGGTACTGATATTTCAAAGATTAGGCAAGCTAACGATTCAACATTCGTGTTTTCTTCCTTTTAGTTTTACAAGCACCCTATTAAATTAAATCCTTTTCAAATTAGCTGTGTTTCTACATATAAAATTTGTCTTAATAAATTGGAGTAAAGTCATTTATTGTCCGCCAAACATGATGTCCATAGTCTTTTTGCCAATTTCTATTTCCTGTGTTTTCGAATCGTAAATAGGTAGGTGTTGTTGGATTGTCATTTCGTTATCTTTTACTTCACGTGCAATGATGTTTTTAAATTCGTAAACCATTGGGAAGTTCTCATCAAAAAATACACTTATTTTCATTATGCCATGATTTTCTTCTATGTAAAAGGGATGCAGAAAATTTAAGGATTTGGGCATTTGGCTCGATGTCCAGACTTCTAATTTTTTGGCTTTTGTGTCATGGGTTCCCGCTTTTGGGCGATATATTGTTTTCTTGCACATATATCCGGCAATATTGAGTGTTTCATTAGTCTGTTCTTTTATAAATTGCTCTTGGCTTATTATTGTTTGTATGGTACTTTTTCTAATATAATCTTTGCTATAATTAAAACTTACTTGGCTGTTTTTGTTTTTTTGTGACTGCATGAAAACAGTTCCGGTTCCATCTTCTTTTATCAAATTTTCTAAGTGATAAATTAGGCCATCACATTTTGCAAGAGCTATGTTGTTCTTTATAAAAATTTCGTTTTTTAATAAAGGTACATAAAACAATTGAAGAAGAAACAAAGGATTGGTCTTGTTTATTTTATCTATTTTTAGTTTGTCGTTGTTGTTTAATGCCTTGGACAAGGTTGCAATTTGTAATTCTATATCATCTTGGGTTGGATCGACTTTTTTTAAAAGTGTACCGATAGGATTGTCGGGGAAATAAATTTGGATTTCTATTTTACCTTCCTTAAAATCTTTTTGGGATATGGGTTTTTCATGAGAAACAACGCTGTTTTCTGTGCTGGTTATGGGTTTTGAATCGTTTTTGCAGGAAAAAAGAATAGTTAAAAGCGTGAATGTTAAAATTATGTTTTTCATGTGTTAATATTTATTGTTTTTTAATGGTCGCATGGAACACTTAAATTAACATTTTGCTGTGCGATTAAAGCTTAATAATGGGTATTTTATTTAAAAAATCTTGGAGCCCGATTTTAAAACACTTTTATAGATTAAAGATAGATTTGTTGGTACTTTAAGCATAGCTAAATGTTATAAATTGAAATTGCTGTAAAAGGAAACAATGGTTTTTTAAACTACGTAATAGAACGAAAAAAGGATGTTTTATAACGACTTTCTATAATACTTTTTTAAAAGGTTGTCTAAAAACGGAAAACAAAAAACCTCAATCTATTACAAATTAAATAGTTTGAGGTTTTAGTTTGTACTCAAGGTGGGAATCGAACCCACACTTCCGAAGAAACTGGATTTTGAATCCAGCGCGTCTACCAATTCCGCCACTTGAGCTTTAAGCGGACTGCAAAAATAGATATTTTTTTCTTAAAAATTACACTTAATATACTTTTTAGGTTAAAATAAATGCATAAATTTGCAGCTCGTAAAAAAACAGGCGTGTTTTTACGCTATAAAACAATAAGTTAACTATGCCAACAGTTGCTACCGAAGCTAAAATTTTTGCATGTTCGCAAAGTAAAGTGTTAGGTGAAAAAATAGCAAAGTCCTTTGGGGCAGATCTGGGTAATGTAATTATGTCCACTTATAGCGATGGCGAATTTCAGCCATCGTATGAAGAATCTATTCGTGGAACACGTATTTTTATTATAGGATCTACTAATCCGGGACCGGAAAACCTAATGGAAATGCTACTCATGTTAGATGCCGCAAAAAGAGCTTCGGCAAGACATATTACGGCTGTGTTACCTTATTTTGGTTGGGCCAGACAGGACAGAAAAGACAAACCTAGAGTGCCCATAGCAGCTAAATTGGTAGCTAAGATGTTGGAAGCGGCAGGAGCAACCCGGATTATTACTATGGATTTGCACGCCGACCAAATTCAAGGGTTTTTCGAAAAGCCAGTCGATCATTTATTTGCATCGACCATATTTTTGCCTTTTCTACAAAATCTAAATTTACCCGACCTAACTATTGCATCGCCCGATATGGGAGGCTCTAAACGGGCTTACGCCTACTCTAAAGCCTTAAAAAGTGATGTGGTAATATGCTACAAACAGCGTGCAAAAGCCAACGTTATTTCGCACATGGAACTTATTGGCGATGTACAAGGCAAAAATGTCGTTTTAGTAGATGATATGGTCGATACGGCAGGAACTTTAACAAAAGCAGCCGATTTAATGATAGAACGTGGTGCTTTAAGTGTTAGGGCTATCTGTACACATCCCATTTTATCGGGAGAAGCTTACGAACGTATCGAAAAATCAAAATTACAAGAATTGATAGTAACCGATTCGATACCTGTAAAACCATTAAGCAGTAAAATTACGGTACTAAGTTGTGCCGATTTGTTCTCGCAGGTAATGAAACGGGTGCACAACAACAAATCTATTAGTTCTAAATTTGTTATGTAATTTAATCTTAAATTAATTATAAATAAAAATGAAATCAATTACAATCAATGGCTCTAAAAGAGAAAGCGTAGGCAAAAAAGCAACCAAGGCCTTACGTAATGCTGGAGAGGTTCCTTGCGTATTATACGGAGGGGATAAACCGGTGCATTTCTCTGCAGCAGACTTAGCATTTTCTAAACTGGTTTATACGCCCAATGCGCATACAGTTGTGATTGCTCTAAACAATGGTGAAACGTACAATGCTATCTTACAGGATATCCAGTTTCATCCAGTAACCGATAATATCTTGCATATCGATTTTTATCAGTTATTCGAAGACAAAGAAATTACCATGGATATTCCGGTATCGTTTATCGGTAACTCCCGTGGTGTTAAAAATGGTGGTGTATTACGTAAAAATAAACGTAGCTTAAGAGTAAAGGCCTTACCTGCCAATTTACCCGATTTTATCGAAGCTGATATTACTCCATTAAGAATTGGCCAAAAATTATACATTACAGCTTTAACGGACGATGCATACAAATTTATGCATCCCGATAATACAGTTGTATGTATGGTTAGACGTTCTAGAACTTCGGTTGACGATTCTGACGATGATGAAGATGAAACAACGGCCGAAGGAGCAGAAGCTACACCGGCTGCCGAAGCTTCTCAAGAATAAACAATATTCTAAACATACCTTAAAAAGCATCCCAGATTCGGGATGCTTTTTTATTTTTACAAAAAATTAAACCATGCGTAGATTTTTTAAAGGTTTATTTAAAATACAATCAACTGCGCCACAAGTCGATAATATGAAGAAATATTTAATTGTAGGTCTGGGGAATATAGGTGAAAAATATACCGAAACACGCCATAATATAGGATTTAAAATATTGGATTTTTTTGCTAAATCCGAATCGGTATCGTTCGAAACCCAAAAACTGGGCGATGTGGCTCAATATAAAATAAAGGGGCGACAAATAACTTTCCTTAAACCCAATACTTATATGAATTTAAGTGGAAAAGCTGTTCTGTATTGGTTGACTAAAGAAAAAATACCTTTGGAAAATTTACTGATTATTACGGACGATTTAAACCTGTCCTTTGGAGCCATCCGTTTAAAAACAAAAGGTAGCGACGGTGGCCATAATGGTTTAAAGGACATTCAGCAAAAATTAAGCACAACACAATACAATCGATTTCGTTTCGGTATAAGCGACACATTTAAAAAAGGACAGCAAATCGACTACGTTTTGGGCGAATGGGACAACGAAGAACAGGAGAAATTAAGCGAACGGTTAAACAAATCCTGTGAACTTATCAAATCCTTTGTGTTAGCCGGTGTAAATACAACCATGAATGTGTTTAATGGTAAGTAATACCTTTTCTGTTTTAAAATAGAAATGGTATAAAATTTATATTTAAGTAGGCAACTGGTTTGCAAAGTGCAATTTAAAATAATTGATTTTTAGTACATTGTTTTGTTGTGCGAATTGCATCCTTTTTTCTAACAAAAAGAAATTGTAGTAAAAATTTCACTATAAGACAATGAAGTGATTTAGACTTTTCTATTTGCTAAAATCGATCCTTTTCCAGTTCTTTTCAGGCGCATTCATAAAACAAAAAATCCTTGTAAAACCGAGGGTTTTGTTGTATATTTAGGCATAGATAAAGCCCAAAAATAGGCAAAAACGGGGTTTTTAATTTCCATATCAATGAAAATACAAAGAATTTCTGACTTACAAGGTCGTC
>JBKEDH010000022.1:0-12626 GCA_047975295.1 Aestuariibaculum sp. | reverse complement strand
GGGAGCTGATGGCAGCTATGCCTTTAGCGGTCTTGATTGCGGTACGAAGTATTTTGTACGTGCAAGTGCGGATACTTTTGAGACTAAGGAGAAGGATATTGTTACGCCTGAGGAGGACGGCAAGGTGCGTTTGGACTTCGTACTGGATCCTTTGTTCAAGGACAAGGTGGACCTGGCCAAGCTTTACGATATCGAGAACATCTACTTTGCCTTCGACAAGTGGGACATTACGCCCCGTGCGGAGGAGAAGCTCAACATATTACTAAAGGTACTCAACGACCACCCGACGATAAGCATAGCGATAGGTTCGCATACGGACAGCCGTGCCAACGACCGCTACAACGAGGTGCTTTCTGATAAGCGAGCCAAATCGACCATGGATTGGCTTATAGGCAAGGGCATAGATGCCAATCGTATGACGGCCAAGGGTTATGGAGAGTACCGATTGGTTAACCGTTGCAGTAACGGCGTTAAGTGTAGCAAGGAGGAACACCAAGCAAACAGACGGAGAGAGTTCGTTATACTGAAGTAGGTAGGATAGGATACACAGTAATAATATAAACAATAAACAAAACAAAAAACCGATATCGATTAGATATCGGTTTATTGTTTTTGGGGAGTAAGATATGATTTCTTATTTGAACTCCGATACGAGATGGAATTTAATACTTGGATACTTCTGTTCAGTCATCTGTAAGGAGAAGGCAGAATCTGCCAAAAACACCAATTGACCTTGTTTGTCTTTAGCCAAGAAGCGTTGCTTTACTCTTAAAAATTCTTGATACTCTTCATTTTTTTGGTCGTTGGGATCTACCCAACACGCTTTGTAAACATTTAAATTTTCGTAACTACATTTTGCACCATATTCATGTTCTAAACGGTATTGGATAACTTCGTATTGAAGAGCTCCAACGGTACCGATAACTTTTCGACCGTTAAGCTCTAAAGTGAATAATTGAGCGACGCCTTCATCCATTAATTGGTCTATTCCTTTAAAAAGTTGTTTTGATTTTAAGGGGTCAGCATTATTAATATATCTAAAGTGCTCTGGAGAAAAACTAGGAATACCTTTGTAGTGTATGACCTCACCTTCGGTTAGGGTATCTCCAATTTTAAAGTTTCCGGTGTCGTGTAAGCCCACAATATCACCAGGATATGATACATCTACAATTTCCTTTTTTTCAGCAAAAAATGCATTTGGGCTAGAAAATTTTAATTTTTTTCCGTGCCTTACATGCAAATAGGGTTTGTTACGTTCAAATTTTCCTGAAACAATTTTTACAAAAGCCAATCGATCCCGATGGTTGGGATCCATATTGGCATGTATCTTAAATACAAATCCGGTAAATTTATCTTCTGTAGGTTGTACCAAACGTTCTTCACTTTGTTTTGGTCTTGGTTTTGGGGCTATTTCAATAAAACAATCCAAAAGTTCCCTAACGCCAAAATTATTCAATGCAGAGCCAAAAAATATGGGCTGTTGCTCTCCTTTTTGATAGGCTTCTTTGTTAAATTTTGGATAAATACCTTCTACCAACTCTGTTTCTTCCCTTAGCGTATTGGCAGCCTTATTACCTACAAGTTTATCAAGTTCTTCCGATTTTAGGTTGGATATCTCAATGGTTTCTTCTATATTTTTTCTGCTATCGCCACTAAACAGATTTATATTTTGTTCCCAAATGTTATAAATTCCTTTAAAATCGTAACCCATACCGATAGGAAAACTCATAGGAACAACAGTTAATCCGAGTTTTTGTTCAATTTCATCCAATAAATCGAAGGCATCTTTTCCTTCGCGATCCAATTTGTTTATAAACACGATCATGGGTATGTTGCGCATGCGGCAAACTTCTACCAATTTTTCGGTTTGCTCCTCAACACCTTTGGCAACGTCGATTACAACAATTACACTATCAACCGCAGTTAAGGTACGGTAAGTGTCTTCGGCAAAATCCTTGTGGCCGGGTGTATCTAGAATATTTATTTTGGTACTATTATATTCGAAGGCCAAAACCGAGGTCGCTACCGAAATACCACGTTGCCGTTCGATTTCCATAAAATCGCTGGTTGCTCCCTTTTTTATTTTATTGCTTTTTACGGCGCCAGCTTCTTGTATGGCACCACCAAAAAGCAGTAATTTTTCGGTTAATGTGGTTTTTCCCGCATCGGGGTGTGATATAATGCCAAAGGTTCTTCGGCGTTGTATTTCTTTTAAAAAACTCATAATATTTAAACAAATGGGTTGCAAAGATACTTTTTAATTTACGATTACAAGAAAGCCAATTTTAGATTTTATTTAAAGAATAGTAATAATAACATTTAAGTTGGTATTTTTGCTTAACTATGAAAGAAGAACGTGTTATCTTGGTAAACGAAAATGATGAGCAAATAGGTACCATGCCCAAAATGGAAGCCCATGAAAAAGCTTTGTTGCACCGTGCTTTTTCGGTATTTATCTTTAATAGTGAAAACGAATTGATGCTACAGCAACGGGCAGCACATAAATACCATTCGCCAAGTTTATGGACTAATACCTGTTGTAGCCATCAAAGGGAGGATGAAAATAATATTGAAGCGGGAAAGCGTCGTTTAAAAGAAGAAATGGGGTTTGAAACCGAATTGAAAGAAGTAACGTCATTTGTATATAAAGCACCTTTTGATAATGGCTTGACCGAACATGAATACGACCATGTTATGATTGGCTATTATAACGATGTGCCTCATATTAATCCAGATGAAGTGGAAGCTTGGAAATGGATGGGCCTTGAGGCCGTAAAAAGTGATATTTTAAAGCGGCCGGAACTATATACCGAGTGGTTTAAGATTATTTTTGATAAATTCTACGAACACATAAACATTACAGAATAATATGATAGCGACCGTTAGTAGAAAAGCCCATTTTAACGCAGCACATCGTTTGTACAGAAAGGATTGGAGCGACGATAAGAATTTTGAAGTGTTTGGTAAATGTAGTAACCCCAATTACCATGGGCATAATTACGAACTGATTGTAAGTGTAACGGGGATTATAAACTCCGAAACAGGTTTTGTAATGGATATGAAAGTTTTAAAAGCCATTATAAAAACCGAGATAGAAGATGTTTTCGACCATAAAAATCTTAATATAGAGCTGCCCGAATTTAAATTATTAAACCCTACGGCCGAAAATATAGCTGTAGTTATCTATAAGAAGATAAAACCATTTTTGAACGCAAATTTAGATTTGAAAATTACACTTTACGAAACCCCAAGAAATTTTGTGACTTATACCGGATAATAAAAAAGCAAAGTATGAAAGCCCATAATGGGCATTTGGCAAGTAATGGCCAATACCAACCGATATCGTTAAATTACTAAAAGAAAACTTGTTACAAAAATTTAAGTAGATGAAAAGTTTATACCCACTAAAATTCACGCCCATTTTAAAAGAACGTATTTGGGGTGGCAATAAGTTAAAAACCTTTTTGAATAAGGAAACCAATTTGCATAATGTTGGAGAAAGCTGGGAAATAAGCGATGTAGAAGGAGATACCTCTATCGTTGCAAATGGCAAATTAAAGGGACAGTCGTTAAAACAACTGATTAACACGTATAAAGAAGATTTATTAGGTTTGCAAAACCACAGGATTTTTAAGGATAAGTTTCCAATTTTAATAAAATTTATCGATGCCAAACAAGATCTATCAATTCAGCTCCACCCAAATGACGAACTTGCCAAATCCCGGCATAATTCCTTTGGGAAAACCGAGATGTGGTATGTGTTTCAGGCTGATGAAGGCTCGAATCTTATTGTAGATTTCAATCAAAATATGACCCCCGAAAAATATCTTAGGCACTTAAACAATAAAACACTTCCGAAGGTTTTGAATTTTGAAAGGGTAAAGGCAGGCGATACCTATTTTATCGAGTCGGGTCGGGTACATGCTATCGGTGCCGGTGTAATGGTTGCCGAAATACAGCAAACCAGCGATGTTACCTATCGTGTTTACGATTGGGATCGAGTAGATGCCAATGGTAATGAACGAGAACTGCATAACGACTTAGCTTTGGATGCTATAGACTTTAATATGGACAACAATTTTAAGGTAGATTATAATACAACCAAAAACCAGTCGAACGAAATGGTAAGCTGTCCATATTTTACAACCAATTACTTAAAGATATCTCAAACTATAGATAAAATAAATCACCATGATTCGTTTATAATTTATATGTGTGTTGATGGTGAAGGTGAAATTATGGCCAATGGAATTACGGAAACCATAAAAAAGGGCGAAACGATATTATTGCCCGCAGTAATAGAAAACTATAAAATAAAAAGCAACAATGCTACGCTATTGGAAGTTTATGTGTAATTTTGTTGCAAATTAATAATTAAAATTATGGCAAGTAAAAGAGATTTGAAGAAAGACATTAATTATGTTTTGGGAGATATTATCGAAGCGGTTTACATTTGGGAGTACGCCAATGCCGATAAAGATACCAAAGAAAGTGAAGCAATAATAGATGAGGCTATCGATACCTTCGACAGTTTGATAGTAAAGGTTAACGATCGAAATGTTGAAGATAAAAAAGCCCATTTTAAAGCTATTAATGCCGAACTGGAAAGCAAGGGAAGAGCATTAATAGAAAAAATAAATAAGCTTGATTAAAATGTTTAAAGAGCGTTTGCAGATTTAATTTTTGCGATTATATTTGCACCTGCTTTTTATGCCGATATAGCTCAGCTGGCTAGAGCAGCTGATTTGTAATCAGCAGGTCGTGGGTTCGAGTCCCTCTATCGGCTCAAAATATATAAAGATCATTGGAGACGATGGTCTTTTTTTATTGGAATTTGTTTTTATTCTGCTGAAACCAAACAAATAAAGCATTGTGGGAACTATCCAAATTAAGTTTTTTAAGCATGTTACTTCTGTGTTTTTCTACTGTACGTACAGAAATAAATAAAGCATTAGCTATGTTTTGGCTTGTCTCATTTTCACCGATTAATTGTAAAATCTTAATTTCGGTAGGGGTCAATATTTTTAAAAGTTGTTTAAAATTGTTGTTTAAATCCTGTTTTTTTATTTTGGGAGTAATATATTGTGTTCCATTTAAAATGTGTTCCACGCAACCACTTAAATCACTTAAATCTACATTTTTGGATAAATAGGCATGGATGGTTTTTCCAATCTCTTCAAAAATATGTTCTTCTTTATGCGATGCAAGTATAATAATTTTGGTTTTTAGTTTATTCTCTTTTACCATTTTGGCTATTTCCAAACCGGTAAGAGCAGGCATTTTTATATCCAATATGGCTAATTCGGGCTGTTCCTGCATTATTAATCTATATGCATCGTAGCCGTTATTTGCTTTGCCAACAATATCGTATTTATTCAAGCTTTTAAGATGTTGGATAGCGCCTTCCAATAATAAAGGATGGCCATCTGCCAAAATAATCTTAGGTTTCATTTTAAGGAATGTTTTTTTATAGTTACTCCCTGTTTTTTTGTCTATGGGGTAATTATTTTATAATCATGATGTTTTTATTAAATCAAAATGTGTCCACTTATTGTTTTATCCTATTAAACAGTAATAAAAGGCTTCTTTTGTTATACGGTGTAATACTACATTTGGTTTTTTTGGTTTTGATTTTTTCAGTATTATTCAATAAGGACAGAAAAACATAGCACTATTCCGCATTTTATCTATATTAGGTAGGTTTTAGGGCTTTCGAATTAAAGCATAGGATAATAAATCCAGTAAAATAGAGATATTTCTTATTATACGTTTCCTTATAATGGCTATTTGTTTTAAGAGAGACAGCATTTCGAAATATAAAAAATCCGTTATAATAAAAATCTGTAAAAGTATGAATACTCTTAGTTTTCAGTCTTTTTTGTCCATTTATGTTCCATTAGGATTTTAGAACATATAGCTTAAGTTAATGTTTAATTATAATTTTAATCTAATTATGTCGATAAATGGATGTTAATTTAGTTGAACAGTATGGTTTTTACTTTTTTAAAAGCTTTATTTTTGTAAAAATCAGGTAGGACAAAAAGTTGGAATATTAAAAAAAACTTAGGTAAAATCAAGTTATACCAGCACTCGCTTAAACTTTTTGAGTTGAAGATAAAATTAGATAATTTTTGTTCAGCTGAAAGCTTTTTTGAGTTGTATAGCCAAGCTACAGAAAGAAAAAGATAAAAAAGTGGGAGAAGAATAGCAGTTTTTTAGTCAATTGAAAAGTCTAAATAAGTTCAATATAGTAAATCAACTTTTAGAAGAAATTTAAAGAAACAAACACATGAAACAAAATATAGTGGTGGTGGGTGGAGGTTTTGCAGGATTGGAATTTGTGAAACATATAGGTAATAGTGGTAACTATTCGATAACCTTGGTAGATGTAAATAATTATAATTTTTTTCCGCCGTTAATCTATCAAGTTTCTACAGGGTTTATGGAGCCTTCGGCAATAAGTTATCCATTCCGGAAAATTTTACGCAGTAAAAAGAGTGCCCGATTTCGTTTGGGCGAATTAAAAGAGGTAATACCAAGCGAAAACAAAATTGTTTTAAGCAATGGCGAATTGCATTACGATATTTTAATTATGGCAACGGGAACCGAAAGCAATTTTTTTGGCAATAAAAATGTCGAGAATTATAGTTTGCCCATGAAAACCATAAGCGATGCCCTTTCGTTGCGTAATACCATTTTAACACGTTTAGACAGGGCTACCCGTTTAAAGGATACTGAAGATAGAAAAAAACTGCTCAGTTTTGTAATTGCTGGTGCCGGACCAACAGGAGTAGAACTTTCCGGTATATTGGCCGAGATGCGGGCTAAAGTGATGCGTAAGGATTATCCCGAATTGAGTGAAAATGATTTGGGTGATATTTATTTAATTGATGGAAACAATGCTGTATTGGCCGTTATGTCCGAAAAAGCACAAAGTTATACCTTTAATAAACTACAGGATTTTGGTGTTAAAATAAAAATGAACACACTTGTAAAGGACTTTAAAGATGAAACTGTTTTTCTTTCGGACGGTACAGAAATAAAAACTAAAAACCTAATTTGGGCAGCAGGTGTTAAGGCAAAAGTGTTTGAAGGTTTTTTTTCTGATAGTTTTGGACATGGAGGCCGCTTAAAAACCGATGCCTTTAATTTAGTAGAAGGTTATAATAATATTTATGCTTTGGGCGATTGTGCGCTTTTAACAGGTGATAAAAATTATCCAAAAGGACATCCGCAATTGGCACAACCGGCATTGCAACAAGCCAAAAATTTGGCAATTAATTTGGAGAAAACCAAGGAGCAATGGAAACCATTTAGATATAACGATAAGGGATCGCTTGCCATTATTGGAAGGAATAAAGCCGTATTCGATTTTCCTAAGCACAAAGGATTTATAAAAGGCTTTTTTGCATGGGCCATTTGGATTTTTGTGCATATTATGAGCTTGGTTAACTTTAGGAACAGATTACGTGCCTTTTTCGATTGGATTGGGTATTATATTAATAAAGACCAATCTTTCCGCATGATTATAAAACCGTCGGAAAGAGGAAAGGGAGTAGAAGACTAACCTAATTTTGCCAAATAATCAAAATGTTCGCCTTTTATAACCAAATTACAGGTTAAGCCCACTGTTTCGCAAGCAATTTTTAATGTGTCGAAATCCATATACAGCCATTTAAAAGGCAATTCGTCTTCACCTTTATAATTTAAAAAATAATCGAGTTCGCCGTAATAACCGGCATTGGTATCTACCCAAAAACCACCATCTTCGTCTTCGTACATATATTTAATGTCCGATGAGTCAATCAATATTTGTCCATTGGGATTCAATATGCTTTTTAAGTGTTTCAAGTATCTTGAAACTTGAATCGTTTCTTGGAAAATCCCAGTACCATTCATAAGTAATAAAATAGTATCGAACGTTTCGGCTTCATCTAAAACAGATTTTAATACAACTTTTTTAACACCACGACTTTTGGCAACTTTAACAGCCCCTTTAGAAATGTCTATGGCTGTAACATCGAGTCCTTTTTCCTGTAAATATAGACTATGGCTTCCTGCACCACAACCAACATCTAAAATTTTACCTTTTGATAGATTTAGGGCGCTTTGCTCCAGTTTTGGCATTGCTTTAAAATTTCTGAACAAATAGGGAAGTGGCAACTCGTCTTCCGAAGAGATACTTGTAGATGTAACAAGATTTTCGGTGTAATTTCCGTTGTGATAATCTAAAAGGGCTTTGCCGAATAAATCTTTCATTTTAAAGCGTAAAGTTATGTAATTTTGCAGAACAAATTTTAATTTATTTGCTTTTGAAATCTGAACATTTACAGAAGTTGGCCAAAGATAAGCATAACGAAAATAAAAAATTCTTTAGAAAGCTAAAAAACAAGCCTCCAAAGCATTTAGATTATGTTATGCAGGAGCTGCACGAAGCAGAATTTAACCGGACCGATTGTCTTGCATGTGCCAATTGTTGTAAAACTACGGGGCCTTTGTTTACCGATAAAGATGTGGAGCGTATTGCTAAATTTTTCAAGTTGAAACCACAACAGTTTGTAGAACAGTATTTGCATATAGATGAGGATAATGATTATGTGCTGCGAAGTGTGCCTTGTCCTTTTTTACATGACGATAATTACTGTTCGATTTATGATGTAAGGCCAAAAGCCTGCCGTGAATATCCGCATACCGATAGGAAAAAGTTTCAGCAAATAACAAATTTAACTCTTAAAAACGTAGCCATTTGTCCCGCAGCTTTTAATATTGTTGAAGAAATGAAAAAACGGATTAAGTTTTAAATGTCTATTATTAAAAAAGCCCTTAAAAAAATCGAAATTTTTTAAGGGCCTGTAAGCTGTAGTTATATGAAAGTCTATAATGGTGGTATTTTTACAGATAATGGTCAATATCTATTACATGGTTAAATTTATAGAAAACAATTGATATAAATTTAAATAGGCTTTAAATAGATAAAAATTATTTTCTTTTCTTTTTGCTTTTGGTTTTTGGTACGTTTGGTTGTTTGGGGTGTACCAATTTCATTTCGTTTATTAAATGTTTTGCACCGGCGTATTTATCTATAATAAATAAGATGTAGCGTGCATCGACCATAATGTTACGGCAAATATTTGGGTCGTAGTTCATGTCGCTCATGGTGCCTTCCCAAACCCTATCGAAATTTAGCCCAATTAGGTTGCCATGTGCATCAATGGCGGGGCTTCCCGAATTTCCACCAGTTGTATGGTTAGTACCAATAAAGCACACCGGAACTTTACCGTTTTTATCGGTATAAGGACCAAAATCTTTTGTGCTGTATAAATCGATAAGCTTTTGTGGTACATCAAATTCGTAATCGCCCGGAATATATTTTTCCATAACACCGTCCAGATAGCTTACGTGATTGTAATAAACGGCATCTCTTGGGGCGTAGCCTTTAACTTGTCCGTAGGTAACACGTAAGGTGCCATTGGCATCTGGAAAATACCGTTCGTCCGGTAATGCTTTCATTAAAGCGGTCATGTACTCGGTCTGTAAGGCCGAAATAATTTCGTTTTTTTCGGTGTATTCCGGATTTATACTGCTGAAAAATTCTTCTATTAAAGGTTTTGCGTAAATATAGGCTGCATCGTTGTTCAACTTGTTTAGGATGTCTTGGGAAGAACCTTCAAACAATTTTAGTGCTTTGTCCAAATCGGTAAAAGCTGTATTGTTGTAAATAGAGGTATCGACGTTACCTTTTTGGTATAAGGGCATTACGGCTTCAAAAACACCTTTGTCGACATCGACATCGTAGTTTTTGTGAATTTTTTTAAGTGTATTTTCAATATAGATCTTGGCTGTGGTAAGATTTTCGGGGTTTTTAATTTCTTCTGCAAATTGATATGTTCTAAAAACCATTTGCATCAATTCGTTAGTTGTCAGAAATACTTCAATAAAATTACGGCGTTTTATATTTACCTTAGAAAAGTTAGTGTAATATTTTTCGAAATCGGGTAAAATGTGGCTGTATTGGTTTTCAAGTCCCTTATCTTTTAATGCTTTTTTAAATTTTTCTTCGAAAGCTTTGCGTTTGGCAATGGCATTACTTTTTTCGATACCTAAATTTTCGCCAATCCATTTTTTCCAGGCATTGGCAATTCGAGCCTGTTTGGAGGCGTATTTAATCCGCACTTCGTCGCTGGCTTTCATTTTGGCATCAATTACTTTTAAAGCCGCTTCGCGAATGGCGATATTACTGGGGTTAAAATCTTGCGTAATATGTGCTATGGCTGTGGCAGGCAAATATTCGTTTGTGGTACCGGGAAAACCGAAAACCATAGTGAAATCGTTTTCTTCTACACCATCTAACGAAACGGGTAAGAAATGTTTCGGCTTATAAGGAACGTTGTCTTTACTGTATTTTGCCGGGCGGTTGTTTTTGTCGGCATAAATTCTAAATAACGAAAAATCGCCTGTATGTCTTGGAAATACCCAGTTGTCGGTGTCGCTACCAAATTTGCCAATGCTGTTTGGAGGAGTGCCAACTAAGCGTATATCATCGTAACGTTCGGTAACAAATAAAAAGTATTGGTTGCCCTTATAAAACGATTTTACTTTAGTGATTTGCCAAGGCTCTTTGGTAACTTGAGCTTGTAGTTTGTTACTATTTTTATCTATTAACGATTGTTTTTCTTTTTCGTTCATGCTATCCAAAACGCCTGTAAGGACTTTTTCGGTAACATCTTCTATGCGTACAATAAACTCTACAAAAAGACCATCGTTGGGTAATTCTTCATTATAATCCATGGCCCAAAAGCCATTTTTAAGGTAGTCGTTTTCCAACGATGAATGTGATTGTATTTGGCTATAGCCACAATGGTGGTTAGTAAGCAATAAACCATTTGGAGAAATAACCTCGCTGGTACAGCCACCGTTAAAATGTCCTATGGCGTCCTTAAGGCTGGAATGGTTTACATCGTAAATGTCTTTTGCAGTTAGTTTGCTGCCAAGTGAGACCATTTCAGATTCGTTCATACCCTGTAGAAGTGAAGGGAGCCACATGCCGCCCTGTTGTGCAGTAACCTGAATACAAATAAAGAAGATTAAGAGTTTAAAATATTTCATTGTTTTTGTTTTTTATGAATGCCTCCAAAGATAATAAGTTCTACTGTTAGAAAATATAAAATGAAGTTCTAAATAAAAAAGTAGATTTGCCTATATGCCTAAAGTAATTTAGATTAATCGGGATAGATTAAATACTTTGTTCGAACTTTTGTAAACTGATTAAGGTCGCTTTGCCAAGAGTCTCTTATTTCATTTTCACTTAATCCGGACTCAATTTGTTGCCGTAGGTTTTTGCTTCCGGAAAGCTTTATAAAGAAATTGTTAAAAAAAACATTTTTGTCTTTTGTATTATTGAAAGCTTTTATAAGCCAAGTTAAGTTAAGTTTTTTTAGCGGTTCGTTTTTGGTCAGGTTTTCACCAAAACACAATTTGTTTTTGTGCTTGGGATGCTTGGAGCCATTATTTGGTTTTGGCGTATATTGATAGGTAAATACATCTGAACTTAAAAACGGACTACCAAATACTTGAAACTGGGTTTCGGTACCGCGACCGGCGTTTACATTGGTGCCTTCAAAAAAGCATAAACTTGGATACAAGTTTATAGATGTATTGTTAGGCAAATTTGGCGAAGGTTTTATAGGTAGGTTATAAGGTGTTTTGTGGGTGTAATGTTTAATGGGAATAACGGTTAGGTTACAGCTAACGTTATTTTTTAACCACTTTTCGCCATTAATCATTTGCGCATATTCACCAATGGTCATACCATGTACTACCGGAATGGGATGCATGCCTACAAAACTTTTATTTTCCATTTCCAAAACAGGGCCATCAATATAATATCCATTTGGGTTTGGTCTGTCCAATATTAAAACAGGAATGTTGTTTTCGGCACAAGCTTCCATAACATAATGCAAGGTGGATATATAAGTGTAAAACCTTACACCGACATCCTGAATATCGAAAACCACAACATCTAAGTTGTTAAGTTGTTTTGCTTTAGGTTTTTTGTTATCTCCATAAAGTGAGATAATAGAAATACCCGTTTTTTTATCTATACCGTCTTTTATGTGTTCGCCGGCATCGGCAGTACCTCTAAAACCATGTTCGGGAGCAAAAACGGTATTGATTTTAATGTTTAACGAAACCAACGAATCTACCAAATGCGTATAATGTTTATTGCCTTCACCTTTAAAAATCACAGAGGTCTGATTGGCAACAACACCGATATTCTTGTTTTTTAAAAGCGATAAATAATCTGCAGTTTGGTTGGCACCAACTATAGGAGCTTCGATTTTTAATTTTTGGTTTTCCGCTTTTGGTTTTCCACTTTTTACTTTTGGTCTATTGTTATTTCCACAAGAAATAAATACCAAAACAAATAATAAAACTGTATTTTTGAAAATCTTAAATTCCATGATATATTGAATTACGAGTATTTTTTAGCAAAACGTATTATTGGTAGTAAAGCATATAAAAGTAGTGTATCGGCACCAATAATCAAAATAGGTATTACTGCCATTGCCATCGGTATTGTGGTAATGCTTATTGCTATTGCAACGGGAATAGGGCTTCAACAAAAA
>JBKEDH010000010.1:0-12422 GCA_047975295.1 Aestuariibaculum sp. | reverse complement strand
AAATAAAAAATCAAAATTGTTCAATCAGCGAAAAAATAAAAGCTTTAATTACAGATCCCGTTTTTCCGAAGAAAGCCAAGAAGGTGAAGATTTGGAAGCTTTAAAAAATTCAGAAGACACTTCTTTTATTTCGAAATGGCGGGACGAAAGAGCAAGTAACCGTAAGGTAAAGGCAGCTCTGCCAATACGTACGTTAATCATTATTTTGGTATTGTTATTGCTCTGTATGTATATATTGGAAACAAAATACAAATAAGAAAATTAAAATTATGGGGCTTTTGCCAAAATGGAAAAATAAAAAGTTTAGCTACAAACCAAGATTCTATGACGATAAAGGCGAAGGTAGCCCGTTTGAACCCAGGCATAAATTCGATGGGTTTAGAACAACCGTTGGTCCAAATAAAAGCCTAAAGGGTAAGTTTGTTAATGCTTTGGATGATTTTAAGAATAATCCAGACAAATCGGCCAATAAACGAACACTTATTATCGTAGCTGTTCTTGTTTTTATTTTTTTATTAATAATCGAATTCGATTTATCTATATTCTTTAAGTAATACATGTTAGATATCATACAGCTTTTACCCGACCATGTTGCCAATCAAATTGCAGCAGGCGAAGTCGTACAACGGCCGGCATCGGTAGTAAAGGAATTATTGGAAAATGCCATAGATGCAGGTGCCAAAAATATAAAGCTTATTGTTAAAGACTCCGGAAAAACCCTTATTCAGGTTATCGACGATGGAAAGGGAATGAGCGTTACCGATGCCCGTTTGTGTTTTGAACGCCATGCCACCTCGAAAATACGTAATGCCGACGATCTGTTCCATCTTAGTACCAAAGGATTTCGGGGAGAAGCCCTTGCCAGTATTGCGGCCATTGCCCACGTCGAGCTAAAAACAAAACAAGAAAACGACGATGTTGGACATGCTGTGGTAATTGAAGGCAGTACAGTACAATCGCAAGAGGTTGTGGTAACACCAAAAGGGACATCGATATCGGTTAAAAACCTGTTTTTTAATATCCCTGCACGCCGAAATTTTTTAAAATCGAATGCTGTGGAGTTGCGCCATATTATCGACGAATTTCAACGTGTGGCCTTAGCGCACCCTAATATTGGGTTTTTATTGTATAATAACGGCAGCGAAACATTTAATTTGCCCGTAAGCAATTACAGGCAGCGCATTGTAAATATTTTTGGCAATAAAACCAACGAAAAATTGGTGCCTGTTGAAGAAGATACCGAAGTACTTAGTATTTCGGGATTTGTAGGTAAGCCCGAATTTGCCAAGAAAACAAGGGGAGAACAGTACTTTTTTGTAAACGATAGGTTTATAAAAAGTGCCTATTTAAACCATGCCATTTCGTCAGCGTTCGAAGGTTTGTTAAAAGCAGGAACGCATCCCAGTTATTTTTTGTACCTAAGGGTAAACCCGCAAACTATCGATATTAATATCCATCCTACAAAAACCGAAATTAAGTTCGACGACGAGCATACGCTTTATGCCTTGTTGCGTTCGGCGGTAAAACACAGTTTGGGGCAGTTTAATATTGCACCGGTTTTAGATTTTGATCACGATACCGCTTTAAACACACCTTATAACTATAAAGATAAAACAGTTAGTACACCAACCGTTGAGGTAGATAAGGACTTTAATCCGTTTAAGGAGGAAGCAAAATCGACTTCTAAAGCTACTCCAAATTACAGAAAAGAACCAGTACAGCAATGGGAAAGTTTGTATGTGGGGTTGGAATCGAAAGGAACAATATCGCAACAGCATTTTAGTGAGGTTCATTTTGAAAGTGGGGAAACCAATATTTTGGCATTTGAAGGAGATAACGAAATAGAATCGCTTAATACCACCTATCAGCTTCACAACAAATATATTGTAAGTACTATAAAATCGGGAATGGTAGTTATAGATCAGCATCGGGCACACCAACGTATTCTATACGAAGATATTCTTAAAAATATAACTGTAAAGGAAGGTGTAAGCCAGCAATTATTATTTCCGCTTCAACTTCATTTTTCAACCCAAGAAATCCAAATTATTAAGCAATTAAAGGACGATTTGGAAAATGCCGGATTTGTTTTTTCCAATATAAATAGTGATACTCTCGAAATAACGGGCGTACCTGTAAGTATTCCCGAAAGTGAGGTATCTATTGTTTTGGAACAACTTATAAGCGATGTAGAAAACGAAGTGCCCGACAGTAATTTTAGTGCAGCCGACCTTTTGGCAAAATCTATGGCAAAAAGTTTGGCGATACGTACAGGTCAAGCTTTAAAAAAAGACGAACAGGAGCATATAGTGAATAAACTTTTTGCATGTAAAGAACCAAATATTACACCAACAAACCGAACAACGTTTATAACGATGAGCGTTGACGAACTGGATAAAAAATTTATATAGAGATTATGATGCGTATTTCAGATAGTGTAAAGCACCTGATTATTATTAACGTTATTATGTTTATTGGTACGATTACAGTAGGTAATGGTATTTTCGATAATTTGTTTGCCATGCATTTTCCTAAGCATGAAGATTTTCGTTTTTGGCAAATTATAACCCATATGTTTATGCATGGTGGGTGGTCGCATATTTTGTTCAATATGTTAGCCTTATGGATGTTTGGTACGCCGGTAGAACAAGTTTTGG
This sequence comes from Aestuariibaculum sp., assembly GCA_047975295.1. Lineage (GTDB taxonomy): Bacteria > Bacteroidota > Bacteroidia > Flavobacteriales > Flavobacteriaceae > JBKEDH01. The sequence goes on along the minus strand of JBKEDH010000010.1, from coordinate 9,765 downwards.
GCAGTAAGCGGTTCTTGTTTATTTATTTTTCGGCCGGTTTAGGTGCCGTAGCTTTACAGGTAGGGTATTATTATTACGAATTTTTGCCAAGTTTTAATAGTTTGGTAAGTTCCGGTTTGTCTTCAAACGAAATTATAAACATGTTAACAACCAACAAGGTGCAGCAAGGAGTAACCCAAGGGCAGTTATTGGATTTACAGAATATTTTTCTGGTTTTTAATGCTGTTATGGTTGGGGCTTCGGGATGTATTATGGGCATTTTGGCTGCTTTTGGGATGATGAATCCCAATGCCGAACTTATGCTTATCTTTTTGCCAATACCCATTAAGGCTAAGTATTTTATTCCCGGTCTTATTGCATTGGATTTAATTTCGGGTATTTCTGGCCAGTCTATTTTTAGCCCCAGTAATACAGCACATTTTGCGCATGTTGGAGGTGCCTTGGTAGGCTTTATAATTATGTGGTACTGGAAAAAAAATCAGTTTAACCAAAATCGATGGGATCGATGAGCCTAACCAGTGATATAAAATATAAACTGTCGCAATTAAACGTTTTAGAAAAAGTTATTGTTGTAAATATAGTGGTTTTTCTATTGGGTCTATTGTTAAAACCTTATACGCATTGGCTCGAACTGCCCAGTAGTTTTATGGGCTTTATCGAGAAACCCTGGAGTATTGTTACTTACGCTTTTGTTCATTACGATTTTTTACATATTCTTTTCAATATGCTTTGGTTGTATTTTGTTGGGCGGATGTTTTTAAATTTGTTCAGTCCAAAAACAGCACTAAACATTTATTTTTTGGGTGCCATGGGAGGAGGTATGCTATTTATGTTGGGATATTCGTTGTTTCCCGATTTTTTTGGTATTAGTTCTGGCTTGGTAGGAGCATCGGCAGCTGTTCGTGCCTTATTGGTTTTTATATGTGCTTACCTACCAAACCAAGAAGTAAGATTGTTTACGTTTAATATAAAACTTTGGTATATTGGTGCAGCTATTGTGGTGTTAGATGTTCTGGGGCTGTTCGGTAGTAATTCGGGTGGTAATTTGGCTCATCTTGGTGGTGCGCTCTTGGGATATTTTTATGCTAAACAACTTACTAAAGGAAACGATATAGGCCGTGGTTTTGAAAGTATGGCCGATTTTGTTGTAGGCTTGTTTAAACCTTCAAAAAAAAGCTCATTAAAAACAGTACATAAAAACAAGGGGAAAATGGGCGGTTATACCAAATCTGATTTTAACGCGTTTAATCACCAAAAACAAATAGATATTATTTTAGACAAAATAAGCAAAAGTGGTTACGATAGTTTAACGGCCGAAGAAAAGGAGTTTTTATTTAGGACGGGAAAGTAAGAAGCTTATAGAATATTTGCAACAATGAAAAACCTAAGCTTTATAAATAAAGTTATTTATATTTTTAATGTAATAGTTGCGATATTGCTTTTGTTTTCACTTGCTTTGCCTTTTTTTCCACCCAAAACATTTTCGATCTTATCGGTTTTAAATTTGGGAGTTGCTTTCTTGATTTTTTGTAATGCTATGTTTTTTATTTATTGGCTATTAAAATTAAGAAAACAGTTTTTGCTCTCCTTTTTGGTTTTACTAATTGGTTACCTGTGTTTTGGATCGTTGTATAAATTTTCATCGCCAAAGGAAATCGACAGTCCCAATAATATAAAGATTATGAACTATAATGTTAGGTTGTTTAATCTTTATAAATGGATTCCAGAAGATGGTGTGGAAACCCAAATAGTCGATTTTATAAAAACCGAGGCACCGGATATTTTAAGTCTTCAGGAATACCACCCACATAGCAATGTTGATTTGTCTTTTTTTAAGTATAAATACGAGCATGTTACGGGTAAAAAAGTTAAGTATGGACAAGCTATTTTTTCGCAATACCCTATTGTTAATTCGGGTTCGGTGGCATTTCCAAATACACCAAATAATGCTATCTTTATCGATGTTTTAAAAGAAAATGATACCATTCGTATATATAACGTACATTTAGAATCGTTACGTATAGATCCTCGGATAGAAAGCTTAAAGGCCGAAGATTCCGAACGTTTGTTAAAACGAATAGGGGAGACCTTTAAAATGCAGCAGGAACAAACCGAACTGTTTTTAAAACATAAAGAAGCCTGTAACCATAAAATGATTATATGCGGCGATTTTAACAATACGGCATTCTCTTATGTTTATAGACATATAAAAGGCCGTTTAAACGATACGTTTGAAAAAGCAGGTTCCGGTTTTGGACGTACCTACAGTTTTAGGTTTTTTCCAATTAGGATAGATTTTATTTTTTCTGATAAAGCCTTTTTCGTACACGGATTTAAAACATACAACCAGCATTTTTCCGATCACTATCCCACTATGGCTACTTTAACTTTGTGAGGTTGGTACAAAGTTATACGGCCTGAAAGCCGAAAACCCAAAAATTCAGAAAAAGTTAGATGTTAAAGCCTAAAAAGACTGCATTTCAACCAGTTTATGGTAAACGCCTTTTTGTGCTATAAGTTCGCTGTGTTTACCCTGCTCTACAATTTCTCCTTTATTGAGTACAACAATTTCGTCGGCATTTTGTATAGTCGATAATCGATGGGCAATAACGATGGAAGTTCGATTTTTCATCATATTTTCCAAAGCTATTTGTACCAAGCGTTCGCTTTCGGTGTCGAGAGCTGATGTGGCTTCGTCCAATACCATAATGGGCGGGCTTTTAAGTACGGCACGGGCAATACTTAATCGTTGTTTTTGTCCACCGGATAATTTATTTCCCGCATCGCCAATATTGGTATTGATGCCTTCGGGAAGTTCCTTTACAAATTCCCAAGCATTAGCTATTTTTAAGGCTTCGATTACATTATCGTCAGTAGCGGTTTCATTGCCCAATTTAAGGTTGTTTTTAATGGAATCGTTAAATAAAATAGCATCTTGGGTTACAATGCCCAATTGGTTTCTTAAAGAGGCTGTGGTTAAATCTGTAATATTGGTACCGTCAATTAAAATGTCACCTTTGGTAACATCGTAAAAGCGGGTTATTAAATTGGCAATGGTTGATTTTCCACTGCCCGATTGCCCCACTAATGCTATTGTTTTTCCTTTGGGAATAGTTAATGAAAAGTTTTTCAGTACGTAATCATCTTCATACTTGAACGATACATTTTTAAACTCAATTTTAGAGGTGAAATCTGTTTTGTTAACAGCATTTTCTTTGTCTTTTAAAGGGTTAGGGGTATCAATGATTTCTTGAATACGTTCTGCGGCAGCATTACCCTGTTTAATATTGTAAAGTCCTTTCGAAATGGCCTTTGCCGGAACCATAATATTGTAGGCTAATCCCATAAAAGTTATAAATGAAGCGCCATCTAACGAATTATCTACCAGAACCAACTGTCCGCCGTACCCTAATAAAATGGCAATAACCAAAATACCCAAAAACTCGCTAACGGGAGATGCCAAATTTTGGCGGTTTAGCAGTTTGTTTGAAAAGTTGTAAAATCGGTTTGACGAATCCTTAAATTTATTGATAAACTTATTCTGGGCGTTAAACCCTTTTATAATGCGAAGCCCTGTTAAGGTTTCCTCTAAAGTAGAAAGAATAACACCTTGTTCGTTCTGGACACGATCTGATTTTCGTTTCAAACTTTTTCCTATTTTTGAAATGATAATACCCGAAATAGGGATAAAAATAAATACGAAAACAGTAAGTTTTGGACTAAGGATAACCATGCCTATCAAGGTAAAGATAATCATTAACGGTTCGCGGGCAATAAGTTCCAATACAGGAAGCATCGAGTATTGTAATGTGGCAACATCGTTAGTTACTCGAGACATAATATCGCCTTTTTTCTGTTCGGAGAAGTATGAAAGCGGTAATTCTATGGTTTTGGTGTAAACGGCATTTCGTAAATCTCTTACTACACCATTTCGTAAAAATACCATAAAATAATTGGCTAAATAACCAAAGATATTTTTTAATAAGAACAACGAAATAATAAGGGTTACGACCAAGATTAATGCTTTTTGCGGGTCGTTTTCGGCGTATTGGTTAACATGGTAAGCTAAAAAATCCTTGTAATAATCTTTTAAGTTGGTTATACCTTGGTAAACGGGCTTTGTTATTTGTGTTATCTCGTCTTTTTTCTCGAATAAAATATCGAGCATAGGTATTAATGCAATAAACGATAGGGTCCCGAACAAAGCGTAGAACACATTGGAAACAATATGTCCTATTGCCAATTTTTTGTACGGAACAGCGTATTTTAAAATGTTGGAAAAATTGCTCATTAAATAAGATTCATGTCCCTTAAAATGGTTTCAGCTTTGTTGTCCAATTTTTGTTCCGTTTGTTTAAAGTCTGCCACATTGTCCAGCGTTGTATTTACACTTACATAAAATTTTATTTTGGGTTCTGTTCCGCTTGGCCTTAAAGCAATTTGACTACCGTCTTCGGTATAATAAATCAAAACGTTCGATTTTGGTATATCGATGTTGGTTTCTGTTCCGGTAATTAAGTTTTTAGATTTTGAAGACTGGTAATCTTCAATTTTTACCACTTTGGAACCATTAATAATTGAAAGTGGATTTTCGCGTGCATCGACCATCATTTGTTTGATTTCTTCGGCTCCTTCAATCCCTTTTTTGGTAAGCGATACTAATTTTTCTTTGTAAAAACCGTGCGTTACATAAAGTTTTATAAGCTCATTAAAAAAAGAACTGCCATTGGCTTTGGCATGGGCCGCAATATCACAGGCCAATAGGGTAGCGGTTACGGCATCTTTATCGCGAACAAAATCGCCTACCATATAACCAAAACTTTCTTCGCCGCCACCCACAAAATTTAATTCGGTATGGTCCTTAATTAGCTTGGCAATCCATTTAAAACCGGTTAAAACAATTTTACTGTCAACATTATAGGAAGCGGCAATTTTGTTTATCATAGGAGTAGAAACTATGGTCGAAGCAATAAACTCCTTGTTCTTTAATTTTCCGTTCAATTGCCATTGTTTTAATAAGAAATCGGTCATCATAACCATGGTTTGGTTACCGTTCATTAATTGTAATTTGTTGTCGTGGTTGCGAACGGCAATCCCTAAGCGGTCACAATCGGGATCGGTGCCTATAACAATATCGGCATCTATTTTTTCGGCCAATTCCAAAGCCATTTTTAAAGCGGCCGGTTCTTCTGGATTTGGCGATTTTACCGTTGGAAAATCGCCATTGGGAACTGCTTGTTCTTCAACAATATGTACTTGGTTAAACCCGGCACGTTTTAAGGTTTCGGGTACGGCAGTTATCGATGTGCCGTGCAATGAGGTAAATACAATTTTAAAGTTGTCCTTGGCTGCTTGTAAAGCAGCAATGCTTCCATTTTTTACCGATTCGGTTATAAAGGCTTTATCGACATCTTCGTCTATATACTCAATTAAATCCGGATTGGCTTTAAACTTGATGTTACTGTAATCCAAGTTGTTTATTGTGTTTACGATTTCGGTATCCTGCGGTGGGACTATTTGTCCGCCATCTTGCCAATACACTTTGTAACCGTTATATTCCGGTGGATTATGCGATGCCGTTAAAACAATGCCGCAATGGCAGTTTAAATACCTTACGGCAAACGACAATTCGGGAGTTGGACGTAAATCTTCAAATAGATAAACCTGTATGCCATTGGCAGAAAAGACATTGGCAACTATTTTTGCCAAGGTTTTACTGTTGTGTCTGCAATCGTAGGCTATTACGGCTTTAGGTGTTTCGTTAGGATAGGTTTTGTTTAAATAATTGCTTAAACCTTGGGTGCTTTTGCCAAGTGTGTATTTATTGATCCGGTTGGTTCCAACGCCCATTATACCACGCATTCCACCTGTACCAAACTCTAGATCTTTATAAAAACTTTCTTGTATATCCTTTGGGTTATTAGCAATACTGTTTTTTATAAATGTTTGGGTTTCATCATCAAAAGTAGGGGTTAGCCATGTGTTGATGCGATCTAAGATTTTTGGTTCAATGTGTATCATAATATTTTTTAAAAAAGTAGTTGTAAAATATGCCGGTGAAATAGATGTTTCTTTGTGGTAGAAATCGCAAATATTTCAGTCTTATAAAGATATTAATTAAAATTCAATTCATCTTTAATTAAATAACGTTTTTTGTCGGGTTTTGTGCGTAAGATAATTTCGCCTAAAAAGCCAGCAACAAAGAACTGGGTGCCAATAATCATGGTTACAAGAGCTATGTAAAACTGAGGGCGTTGGGTAATTAGCCGGCCATCCGGGTTAAGAAACAGCTTATCTATACCAAGGTACAGGGAAAAAGCAAAGCCAACAATAAGCATAATAACACCTAAGGCACCGAACAAATGCATGGGGCGTTTGCCGAACCGTGATAAAAACCAAATGGTTATTAAATCGAGAAAGCCATGTATAAAGCGTTCTATTCCAAATTTAGTTGTACCATGTTTTCGGGCTTGGTGCTGTACCACTTTTTCGCCAATTTTGGTGAATCCGGCATTTTTGGCAAGTACGGGTATATAGCGGTGCATTTCGCCGTTAACATCGATATGTTTAATCACAGTGTTTTTGTAAGCTTTTAATCCGCAGTTAAAATCGTTTAGTTTAACCCCCGATGTTTTTCGTGCTGCCCAATTAAAGAGTTTTGAAGGTAGGTTTTTGGTAATTACCGAGTCGTAACGCTTTTTTTTCCATCCTGAAACAAGATCGTAATTATCGTTTACAATCATGTTGTACAGTTCCGGCATTTCGTTGGGACTGTCTTGTAAATCGGCATCCATGGTAATAACAACATGGCCTTGTGCTTTATCGAAACCGGCATGTAACGCTTGCGATTTACCAAAGTTTTTTAAAAAGCGTATGCCTTTTATATGGGGATTACTTTTGGATAGTTTGCATATTTCACGCCAAGACTGGTCGGTACTGCCATCGTCTATAAAAATGATTTCGTACGAAAAGCGATTGGATTGCATCACTTTTACAATCCATTCGTGTAATTCCTTTAAAGAATCCTGTTCGTTAAGTAGGGGTATAACTACAGATATATCCATTTAAAATGTTCAATATTTTCTTTCGAGATTCCAAAAATACTGAAATTAATTGGCGTTTGGGTTATTTTTTTTCATGGCGGCAGCCACTATTAAGCCAATAATACTAAAAAGAATGGTTTGTATGCCCAGGGCTAAGAATACATTGCCTATTGAATATTGATCTGTAGTCTCCATTTGTGTTACTGTTTCCGAAATAGCTTCGTTGGGTACATTAAAACTTTTTAAGCGTTCCACGGTGTTGGCTATATTTTTTTCTTTTAAGATTTCGGCAGCCTCAGTATCGATAATATTGAAAAGTAAAAAAGAAACCACTCCGCTTATCAACAGACCAATAATAAGAGTAATAAAAAATGCAGTAAAGGCTTCTTTAAATGAGGCATATCCTCCTTGTACTTGCTTAACCTTGGCAACAGATACAATACCAATAATTATGACACCTATAAACATGATAATGCCAGCCCACATGTTAATCATCAACTCTAAATCGACAATGTAGGCGACAATGGTAAATAGTACTAAGAGGATTCCCAAATAAAGACCATAGTTAATGGCTATGGATTTCGTAGATTTTTCCATTATGAATATATTTTTCGATTAGTTATTATGGTTAGTGTTCAAAAGTACAAAATTGTTACGGTAAAAATTAAAAATAAAATCTAAAAAAATATTGTAGAATTATAAAAAATACTTATTTTTGCACTTCGAAAATTGAAAGAATTAAAGCTTTACGCGATGAAAAAAGACATACATCCAGAAAATTATAGAATAGTAGCATTTAAAGACATGTCTAACGACGATGTTTTTTTAACAAAATCTACAGCAGTTACAAATGAAACTTTGGAAGTAGATGGCGTTGAGTATCCACTTATAAAAATGGAGATTTCGAGAACCTCTCACCCTTATTATACCGGTAAATCCAAATTGGTAGATACGGCTGGTCGTATTGATAAATTTAAAAATAAATATGCTAAGTTTAGTAAAAAATAAATTTAGTAAGCCTTATATTTAAAAGCCTTCATAAATTGCTATGAAGGCTTTTTTTGTAGCCTTAACTGTACTATATTTGAAAATATATAAAAAAGGTTTAAAAGAAAATAACTTTTTAAACCTCAATAATTTAAGTTTTTGGCTATGAATTACATTCTTTTCGATGGTCCTTTTAGGAATAATCTCTTGCCGTTTACGTTTACACGTCCGGTTGCCGATATTAGAGTAGGGGTGTTGACCATTCGTGAAAAATGGGAAACCTTTTTGGATACCACAACCACAAGTGTAACCGAAGATTATCTGGCAGAGAAATATCCTATGGTCGAACTGGCAGAGAATGTCATGATCAATGCTTCTTTTTTGCCTAATCCGGAGCTTGTGGAAATTGTTAAGGATTTACAGGAAAACCAAGCTGTTTTTAAAGACGAAGATGTTATTGCGTTTTATACACAAAATACCCAAGAAGATATCGACTTCGATGCTTACGAAGCCTTGGAGTTTAATGGTGATGTTATTAAAATTGAAAATACTTGGGATATTTTTTCCAGAAATGACGAAGCTATTCAGGAAGATTTTAATTTATTGACCAAGGGGCGGGTTTCGCAACCTATTTCATCTAGTAACAATGTAGTTGCCCCCGAGAATATTTTTATTGAAGAAGGTGCCAGTTTGGAATTTACCACATTAAACGCATCGACAGGACCTATTTATATAGGAAAAAATACTTTGGTTATGGAAGGTTCCTTAATTCGTGGACCATTTGCCCTGTGCGATAATGCTGTGGTTAAAATGGGTTCTAAAATATATGGAGCTACTACGGTTGGACCCTATTGTAAGGTGGGTGGCGAGATTAAAAATACTGTTTTGTTTGCTAATTCAAACAAAGGGCACGAAGGCTATTTAGGCGATTCGGTTGTGGGCGAGTGGTGCAATTTAGGAGCCGATACCAATAGCTCAAACTTAAAAAACAATTATGCCGAGGTTAGGTTGTGGCATTATCCTGCTGAAAGTTTTGCTAAAACAGGGCTTCAATTTTGTGGATTAATAATGGGAGACCACAGTAAATGTGGTATTAACACCATGTTTAATACCGGTACTGTAGTGGGGGTTAATGCTAATGTTTTTGGTAGTGGTTACCCTAGAAATTTCATTCCTAGTTTTAGCTGGGGAGGGAGTAACGGATTTACAACTTATTTGCCCAAAAAAGCATTTGAGGTTGTAGCTGCAGTATATGCACGACGTGGTTTGGAATTTACCGATAAGGAAAAGACCATTTTGGAGTATGTTTTTGAAGAAACCAAAATATATAGGCACAGCTAAGCTTTATCTTGCATGTTGTATTCGGTAAGGATAATACTGGTTTAAATTATTTTCTACATCTGCACGTCGTTGCGCATTTCAAAAGGTTTAGGAATTTCATTTTCGCTTTCACCCAAATTTTGGCGCATATCAATTTCAATACCTCTAGCAATGGCCGAAATAGGCACATCGTTTGCCGAACCTTCAAAGGGGTTTTCGCCTACCCGGCCAATTCGGTTCATGGTGAAAAATACCCACATAACCGCCATGGAAAACGGAATGGATAGCCATACAATCCAATCTTGGATATTGCCGCCTACTTTTTGTGATATTTTTACGGCAATTTCTCCAAATTGTGAGGCCATTGCCAAAGGCAAGATAAGCATAAAAATCCAAGTGAAATAATGCAATAACG
>JBKEDH010000176.1:0-6254 GCA_047975295.1 Aestuariibaculum sp. | reverse complement strand
CAGCTTTTATTCCCAAGGTAAGAGCACATTTTTTGTACCATAAGATGCATGGTTAACCAAAACCACTTCGAAATTTGGATAATCCTGATATATTATTTTGGGTAAAAACCGTTTTAAATTTTCAGTATCGTAATAACAGAGACGGGAAAAAAGTTTGTTTTACAAGGTTCTTTGAAGGATGGTTTCCTAAAAGCAAATTTATCCCAAAAAAACAGATTCAAAACAACTTGGATAAAAACTATAAAGCAAAAAAAAAAGAGTAGAACAGAAACTCTAATATTCCCATTAAAAATTAAAAAGGGATTAAGAGTGCTGGGGTTCGTTGCAATTATCAAATTGGTCTGGAGTTTTTCCGCAAAACCCACATGCCTGTCCGTCTTTGTTAAGTGCTGGATTTTGACTGGCGCAAGTACCTGCAAATTTACCATCTTTTTTAGCCCATATTTTTATGGCAATTCCGGCAATTCCCAAACCTAACAGAACTAATGTTATTAAAAGCAGTTTCATTGTTTATCTTTTATACAAAGGTAATGCTTTTAAACAGAAAAAGCCAAGATGGATCTATAAATAAAGTGGTGGGGTTAATAAAGAATTTGAATTATAATTGGTATTTTAGGTGACCAGATACCGTTTAACGTGTCTTATGGTTGTGGATTAGAACCACGACGTTAATTAACTAACAATTTAAATATTAAACTTATGAAAAAATTATTCGCAGAATTTTTTGGAACATTTTGGCTGGTATTTGGAGGTTGTGGTAGTGCCATTTTTGCCTCTCAAATTGCACCTGCAGAAACTGGACAGGTAGGCATATTGTTAATAGGGGTGGCTCTGGCTTTTGGTTTAACCGTATTAACTATGGCTTATGCTGTTGGACATATATCTGGAGGTCATTTTAATCCGGCCGTGACATTAGGTTTATTATCCGGAGGAAGACATTCTGCTAAAGAGGCCGTTCCATATATTATTGCACAATGTGTTGGTGCTATAGCGGCTGCAGCTGCTTTATATTTTATAAATGGTGGAACGGGAGGTAATGCTCCCGGTGCATTTGCGACCAATTTTTACGACCATGCTGTTTATTTTGGAAAAAGTTATACAGTAGGAGCCGCATTTTTAACCGAATTTTTGCTTACTATGTTTTTCCTTATTATAATAATGGGAGCAACCGATAAATGGGCAAATGGTAAATTTGCCGGTATAGCCATTGGTTTGGGGCTAACACTTATCCACTTAATTTCAATACCTATTACCAATACATCTGTAAATCCTGCACGTTCGTTATCGCAAGCTGTTTTTGTTGGTGGCGATGCCATTTCGCAACTTTGGTTGTTTTGGGTAGCCCCAATTTTAGGAGCAGTTGTTGGCGGATTGATATATAAAAACCTACTTCAAACCGCTTGGAAAGAGAAAATTGCTGAATAAGAAAAATAGAAAGCTTTAAGAAGTTTTTAAGACCAAAAAGCCTCGTTTGTTGTAAAACGAGGCTTTTGTATTTTGTGTATTAATGAATTTAGTGGAGTTCTATTTCGGCCACCGAATTGGCTAAAGATGCCGTAGCGTTACCACCCTTGGGCTCGATGGTAATATTTAAACCTAAGGCATTTTCGGTATAAGGTATGGCTTTAAGCTGTCTGTCGGTTTCACTTAAAATACCAAGGTTTACCATTTTATCCTGTAATTCTGCCCAAATTTGATAGCATTGCTCTTCGGGTAGTTCTGGTAGCGATACCACATCTATCATCGATGTTTTTTCCTTAGGGTTTATATAGGCAATGGTTTTTAGGTTTTTTGCCCTGTCATTGCCATCTATAATGTATTTGTGGGTTTCGGGGTCGTTAAGCTGCTTAAACTGTCTCATAATATCGTCCAGTTTTTTGTTGTTGTTGGAGATATCGTTTCGCAAATCGAAAATTTCATCGACTACAACTTGGTTTTCGTGACTTAACTTTTTGTTCTGGTTGTAAAAAATATACGATGTACCGGCAAAAACCAAAGCAGCAATGCTGGCAGCGATACTGTACTTATACCACTTTTTATATTTTTTTGGTTTAAGTGCTACTACAGGCGTATCGTCAAGCTCATCCAATACACGGTCTAAGACATGCTTGGGGGCTTCAACAGCATTGAATTTGGACTTGATTTCCAAATGGTGCTGTAGGGTGTTAAAAGCATTTTCTACTTCTGGATATCTTGAAATATAGGTTTCCACCATTTCTGTTTCGTTAATGGCAGTGGCACCCAATAGGTATTTTTCTAATAGGCCAGAATTTAAAAAAGTAGTTATTTTCTCATTCATGACAATTATTTTTAAGGATTATAAATTTTTTTCAGTTCGCGCAATCCAATTTTTAATCGCGATTTTATAGTGCCCAATGGAATGTTTAGTTCGTCACTGGCTTCTTGTTGGGTCATACCTTCAAAAAAAAGAGCGTTTATTACAATCTGATATTTTTCATCAAGAGTTCCCAAATGTTTTTTAATATCCAGAACATCTTGGTTTAAGGTTCCCGATGTAACTTTATATACGGACGAAGTTTCTATTTGGATTTCATTGTCCATTTTGTTTTTAAGGGATCTTATTTTGTCTATGGCAGTATTGTACGCAATTCGGTATAACCATGTAAAAAGCTTAGCTTTGTCGGCATCGTATTTTTTGGAAAATCGCCAAATTTTAACAAAACTTTCCTGTAAAACATCTTGGGCAATTTCATCGTCTGAAATTAATTTTTTCACCACTCCAAACAAAGCATCTGCATAGTTGTCGTAAAGCAATGTCATGGCTTTTTTATCGCCTTGCTTTAGTAGTTTAACAATTTGTTTTTCTATTGGAGTTATCAAAAAAGAATATATTTTGGTTTTTGGGGTAAAGGTAGAAATTTCTTTTGTATTATAGGATATTCACTTCGGTTTCAATTGAAATATCAAATAATCGTTTTATGGTATTTTGAATTAATTTTGAAAGTTCCAAAATATCGTTTCCTTTGGCACCACCGTAATTAACCAGTACCAAAGCCTGGTTTTTATGTACGCCGTAATTACCAAAAGTTTTACCCTTAAATCCGGCCTTTTCAATAAGCCATCCCGCCGGTATTTTTACTTCATTATCTGAAACCGGATAGCTTGGCATATCTTCAAAATTATTTAGTAAAAGTGTGTAATCTTCTATTGAAATAATAGGGTTTTTAAAAAAACTACCACTATTACCAATAATTTTGGGATTTGGTAGTTTGCTTTTGCGAATGGCAATAACGGCCTGCGAAACCGTTTGTATGGTTGGGGTTTTAATGCCCATAATTTCTAATTGTCCTTTTATGGCTCCGTAATTTGTGTGTAGGTTGTGGCTGTTTTTACTGAGTTTGAAAGTAACGGATGTAATAATATATTTGTTCTTTTCGTTTTGTTTGAATATGGAATTGCGGTAACCAAAATGGCACTCGGCATTGGTAAAGGTTTTTACTGTTCCATCTACTATTGCAAGGACTTCGCAGGAAAAAAAAGAATCTTTCAGTTCTACGCCATAAGCTCCAATATTTTGTATGGGTGCCGTACCTACGTTTCCGGGTATTAACGACAAATTTTCTACACCACCGTAATTATTGTTAATGCACCACAGTACAAATTCGTGCCATACTTCGCCGGCTTGTGCTTTTATGTAAGCAAAATTATCATCTTCATTAATAAGTGCAATGCCTTTTAGGTTGATATGGATAACCAATCCGTTAAAATTTTTGGTAAGCAACATGTTACTGCCACCACCTAATATAAGTTTGTTAGGGTAATCCTTTAAGGCTAATATTTGTTGTAGTTCTTCAATATTTTCAACCGAAACAAAATAATCGGCCTTAACATCTATGCCAAAGGTATTGTATGGTTTTAGTGATATATTTTGGTGTATCTGCATGTTAATAGTTGTAAATTTTTAAGGCTTCCTTTATAATATTAACAGCTTTAATTAAGCTTTCTTTTTTTAGAACATAAGCAATCCGTACTTGGTTTTTGCCCAGATTTGGAGTCGAATAAAAACCGCCACCGGGAGCAACCATAACGGTTTCTCCATTAATATCGAAATGTTCTAATAGCCATTGCGCAAAATGGTCGGAATTTTTTACGGGCAATTCTACCATACAGTAAAAAGCACCTTTGGGAGTAGCCACTTTTGCACCTTCAATTTTTTGTAGTTCACGTATTAAAATGTTCCGTCTTTCTGCATATTCGGCAATAACATCGTCAAAATAGCTTTGTGGTGTATCCAAAGCGGCTTCACTGGCAATTTGTGCATATGTGGGCGGACTTAGTCGTGCTTGGGCAAATTTAAGTACGATTTTTAAAACGGTATGGTTTTTCGAAACCAAGCAGCCCACACGGGCACCGCACATACTGTAACGTTTCGATACCGAGTCGATAATAATGGTGTTTTTCTCCAAGCCTTCCAACTGCATAATGGAATAGTGGGTGTTACCCTCGTAAATAAATTCGCGGTAAACTTCGTCGGCAATTAAAAAAAGATCATGCTTTATTGCTATTTCCCCCAGTTTCTTTATTTCATTTTCCGAATACAGATATCCGGTGGGGTTACCGGGATTACAAATAAGAATGGCCTGTGTTTTTGGTGTAATTAGTTTTTCGAAGGTGTCGATTGGCGGTAATGCGAAATTATTGTCTATACTACAAACGGCAGGCACTACTTTAACACCCGTTGCTGTTGAAAAAGCAATATAATTGGCATAAAACGGTTCGGCGATTATCACTTCGTCTTCCGGATCCATAATGCTGCTAAACAAAAATATCAAAGCCTCGCTGGCACCTGTAGTTACCACAATATCTTGGTGCGATATGTTTATGTTATGCTTTTTGTAATAAGCCGCCAACTTTTCCCGATATGTATCGGAGCCTTCCGAACGGGAATAGGAAAGAATTTCTACATTATTGTTTTTAACGGCTTCAAGTGCCACTTCGGGGGTTTTTATGTCGGGTTGACCAATATTTAAATGGTAGATATACTTACCGTTTTTTAAGGCCTGTTCGGCATACGGGACAAGTTTTCTAATAGGCGATTCCGGCATTAATTGCCCTTTTTTTGATATTGTTGGCATTTTTATGGATTAAGGCACAAATTTGGGAAAATTATCTTAAACTTTTTTTAAAAATCACCCTAAAATTGCCTTGATATTTAAAAGATTCGTAAATTAAATAACAGAAAGTTAATTGGTTTTATAAAAATGGGACACAGCATAAGCCAATCATACAAATTTAAACAAGCTCTAAGCATGATATAGTGGGATTTATATAGCCAAGGTAATGGCCTTAACAAAAGGAGATAAATAACAATAGTGGGGGCGTTGGGTTTCGGTTACTTTAACAGATGTTTTTTAAAACCTAAAATTTAATGATTAACTTAAATTTAATCGTGTGAAAAGGGTATGGATATCTGCTTTTATTGTATTTGTCTTGGGGAATATTGCAATTTCCCAAAGCAAGTTTATTGTTCAAAATAAAAAGCAGAGTGATAAAATTAGGTTCCAGTTTATTAATAATGTTATTGTTGTTCCTGTTGAAATTAACGGTGTAACCTTGTCTTTTTTGTTGGATAGTGGTGTGCGTAAACCAATAATTTTTAATTTTTTAAATATTTCCGATTCTTTAGAAATCAAACATGCCGAAACCATTTTTTTAAGAGGTCTTGGCGAAGGTGAATTGGTCGAAGCATCGAAATCTACAAACAATATTTTTAAAATTGGAGATGCGATAAAATTTAACCAAGAAATTTATGCTATTTACGATACTAAACTTAATTTCTCACCAAAATTAGGTGTTCCTGTACATGGTATTATTGGTTACGATCTGTTTAAGGATTTAATAGTGGAAATTAACTATCCAAAAAGGTATATACAATTAACAGATCCAGAGGTTTACAGGTATAAAAATTGTAAAAAATGTGAAATTTTCAATTTGGATTTTCACAACAGTAAACCCTATATAAATGCTTCGGTAAGGATAGAGGATAAAGAGACTCCCGTAAAATTATTGGTCGATTTGGGAAGTACCGATTCTTTATGGCTGTTTGAGGACGATTCGTTGGGATTAAAACCTGCATCGCAATTTTTTCGTGATTTTCTGGGTTATGGACTAAGTGGAAGTGTTTATGGGAAACGCTCGAAGGTGCAATCTTTTTCGTTAAAGAAATTCAAACTTGAAAATGTTAATGTGGCCTATCCCGATTCTACTTCCATTTTTTTGGCTAAACTGCATAA
>JBKEDH010000129.1:0-7261 GCA_047975295.1 Aestuariibaculum sp. | reverse complement strand
CCATGATTGTTTTTCTTATCGTATTTAAGTAAGTTTATAATAGCGGGGATATCTTGGTTTTCAAAACCTACTTTTCCGTAAAAATCTGTTAAAAGGGATTTTATACTAAGCGTTGTTTGTTTTGGGAAACCTATCAATTCGCTCGAAATATAAGAAGCCAATACCATGCCAATGGCAATTGCTTCACCATGTAGCAAAGTTGTTTTGTTGGGGCTACTTAAAAAATACGATTCTATGGCATGTCCTAAAGTATGGCCATAATTTAAGGTTTTGCGTAAACCGTTTTCAAAAGGATCTATATCTACAACTTGTTTTTTTATTAAAACCGATTCGTAAATTAACAGGTCTAAATCCTCCAATTTAAGTTTGTTTAAATTTTGGAATTTACACCAATAATCTTCACTGCTTATCAAGCCATGTTTAAGCATTTCGGCAAGTCCCGAACGCATTTGGTTGGTAGCCAATGTATTTAGATAATAGGTATCTATAAGTACCAAATCGGGACTTTGTATAACGCCAATTTGGTTTTTTAAAGTCCCCAGATCGACACCTGTTTTTCCTCCAACCGATGCATCGACCATAGACAGGAGCGTAGTGGGTACATTTACAAAAGCGATACCACGTTTAAAGGTGCAGGCCACAAATCCACCAAGATCGGTAATTACGCCTCCTCCAATATTAATCAGTAAGCTCTTTCTGTCGGCATCAAGGTCAGACAATGTGTTCCAAACCCCAATACAGGTATCGATAGTCTTGTTGATTTCTCCCGATTCTATTTCAATAATTTCAATTTCGGAAGAAGTTTCAAACCTTTCCAAAAAATTGGGCAAACATAATTCGTGGGTGTTTTCGTCAACAAGAATAAATATTTTGGAAAAATTATTCTTTTTAACATATTCATTAACAGAAGTGTAGCAAGAATCGTTAAAATAAATAATACTATTGTTTGCCGTTATCGAATCCATAGAAATATTAACTTTTTTTTAAGGGTGTGAAAATAAGCAGATTTTAGATAAAAATAATAAATTCGCAACCAATATATATCATAACTTACTAACATGCCAACCGAAAAAATATTTAACAACACCAAGATTGCTTTTGCACTTAAAAGCGACTCCCAGTTAGAGCGTGCCTATTTTCTTTTTAAAATGATTTCAATCGAGCCATTGGTAAGAATAGGTACGGCAGCGACCAATTTTGCATTAAAAGCACATTTACCCATAGAGGGTCTTATACGTTCTACGGTATTCGATCATTTTTGTGGCGGTGTTAGCGAAGACGATTGCCTTGCTGTAATTAATACCATGTACGAAAAAGGGGTGAGCTCTGTGTTGGATTATTCTGTTGAAGGTAAAGAAGTTGAAAATGAATTTGACAATGCATTGCGTATCACCTTAAAAATAATCGATTTTACCAAAGATATAAAAGCAATGCCTTTTGCGGTATTTAAGCCCTCTGGTTTTGGTCGATTTGCTTTGTACGAAAAAGTAAATAGAGGAGAGGTCTTAACAGCAGCCGAACAAGAAGAATGGAACAAAGTAATAGAACGTTACGATATGGTTTGTAAAAAAGCGAAAGATAAAGATGTTTCCATTTTAATCGATGCCGAAGAAAGCTGGATTCAAGATGCTGCCGATAAGCTGGTAACCAAGATGATGGAAAAATACAATACCGAAAAACCCATTGTATTTAACACTTTACAAATGTACCGCCACGACAGGTTGGATTTTTTAAAGGAAGAACATAAAAAAGCAAAAGCTGGTGGTTATTATTTGGGCTATAAATTGGTGCGTGGAGCTTATATGGAAAAGGAAAATAACAGAGCCGCCGATAAGGGCTATACATCGCCTATTTGTACCGGTAAATTGGCAACCGACAATAATTTTAATGCCGGTGTCAAGTATATGGTCGAACATATTGACGATATGTCGCTGTTTGCAGGAACGCATAACGAAGAAAGTTCGTATGTATTAATGGACTTGATGGAGGAAAAAAACATACCCAATAACGACCATAGAATTTGGTTCGGGCAACTTTACGGTATGAGCGATAATATAAGCTTCAATCTGGCTCACTATGGCTATAATGTAGCCAAATATCTGCCTTTTGGTCCCGTAAAGGATGTTATGCCATATTTAATACGCCGTGCCGAAGAGAACACTTCTGTTGCGGGACAGACCGGACGTGAACTAACTTTAATAAAAAAAGAAAAGGAACGTAGAAAGGCTTAAATCTAAATCGGTTTTGTTGCTAAAAATAGATATAAATTTAAACAAGCTTTAAGAAAAGTATGATAAAAAAGTGTATTTTAACCATGTTTTGGTTGTTTTCAATAACCGTTTCGTTGGCCCAAAGCCAAGTTTTTCCCGATGATTTTATTGGAGTTTATAAAGGGGATATTGAAATTTCAAACATTCAGGGGAAACAAAAAATAGCTATGGAATTTCACCTAACAAAAACCGATACCGTTGGTACTTATCGTTATACCTTGGTTTACAATAATAAACCACGCCATTATTTTTTGATTGAAAAGGACAAGGAAAAAGGCCAATATATTATAGACGAAAACAATGGCATTATACTACCGGTAACAGTTTTTAACCAAACGGTTTATTCCATTTTTGAGGTTAATGGAAATTTAATTACTACAACCGAGCATTTTTATAACGATTATATGGATTTCGAAATAATGCTTTCTAAAATTTCATCAACAGGGGTTACAGGAAAAGGTACAAAAGAAATTCCAGAAGTAATAACATATCCCATCTGGTCTGTACAACGGGCGAGATTAAAAAAACAATGATTTTTTGTTTAATACATGGCTAAATCAAATCGACTCATTCGATTTTTGATGTGTACTAAAACTTGTATAATCTATTAGGGATATTAATTATCAATATCTAATTCAACATCCGTAATCGTGGCAATACTATCGCAATTTTCAATGGTAAGTAGGATGTCTTGCTCGTTATAGCTACCTTCAACTACATAAACACCACAGGGTTCCTGTCTTGCATTACTTTTGGTGAAATCGACATCACCTTTTTTAAGCACATAATTAATGGCTACCGTATCTAAGTTATTAGCGTTTATTTGCGATTGTGATTGGCTGGAATATACGATGGTTTTAAGCCTGATATTTTTTAAAACCCTAGCATTGGGACCATAGCTGCATGAGGTTTTTTTTCCGTTAAAAAAGAAAGCTAAAATAATCAATCCAATAGAAAATCCGCCAAGATAGTAGCCTATGCGATGTATTAATTTCATAAAATATACTGATGTTTAGAAAGGTCTCAAAGGTATTGAAAGCGCCTGTAATATCATAAAAAAAGAATATGTTTTGTTTGTGGATTATCTTGGTTTATAAAAAAATGCAAATTACATTCAATATATCGAACTCATTTAAACTTTTGGGTTGAAACGAAAATTATTAAAATATTTAAAAGTGTTGAAAATTAGCTAATAATGGTGAATTTTGTAGTTTGGTTAAAACATAATTAAATTAATATCGGTATAGTTTAAATTGAACCACTCTGCTACCGATTTATTGGTTAAAATACCACGGTAAAAATACAGCCCATTTTTTAAACCTCTATCCATTCTAATGGCATTTTCAACACCACCGTCTTCGGCTATTTTTAGTAAATATGGCGTACAGATATTACTAATGGAAAGCGATGATGTTCTGGGGTACTTTGCGGGAATGTTGGGTACGCAATAATGTACCACATTGTGCTTAACAAAGGTAGGGTGTTTGTGAGAGGTTACTTCACTAGTTTCAAAACAACCACCCATATCGATACTTACATCAATTATAATACTGCCTTTTTTCATAGACTCTACCATCGCTTCGTTTACCACTATGGGCGACCTATTGGATCCTCTTATCGCACCAATGGCAACATCGCAGCGTTTTAATGCCTTTGTAAGTATTTTGGGCTGTATGGTAGAGGTATAAAGCGGTCTGCCAAGATTGGTTTGTATTTGCCGCAGTTTGGTAATCGAATTATCGAAAATCTTAACGCTTGCTCCTAAGCCAATAGCACTTCTTGCTGCAAATTCGCCTACGGTTCCGGCGCCGATTATAACCACTTCTAACGGTGGTACACCACTAATATTGCCAAACATACGGCCATTACCGCCATTGGTATCCGATAACAGTTCGGAAGCAATTAGCACCGAAGCTGTTCCGGCAATCTCGCTTAACGATTTTACTGCGGGATAGCTTCCTCCATCGTCACGGATAAATTCGAAAGCCAAAGCTGTAATACGTTTTGCTGCCAATGCTTCAAAATATTTTTTGCTTTGTGTTTTTAATTGTAGGGCAGAGATAAGTATGGTCTGCGGGTTTATAAGTTTTATTTGTTCTAAAGTTGGCGGCTCCACTTTTAAGACCATGGGGCAAGCAAAAACCTTGGCAGCATCGTTGGTTATTTCGGCACCTGCTTCGCTATAATCCTTATCGCTAAAATTGGCTCCCTCACCTGCACCAGATTCGAGCAATACTCGATGTCCATTACATACTAAAGCATAAACGGCGTCAGGTGTTAGGCAAACCCTTTTTTCCTGAAGGGCATTTTCTTTTGGTATTCCTATATAAAGCTCTCCTTTTTGCTTAAAAATTTCAAGGGTTTCCTCTTGGGGGATAAGTTGTTGTTTGGTAAATGGAGATAGTTGTTTGGACATGGTACTTTATGTAGTTTTTATTTGTATTATTACAAATATATCTATTTTAATCTTTTTTTTTTGAACACATCTAAACTTTTAGGTTTAAGGTGAAGATTAAGTATTTTTTAGTCAATTGGAAAAAATAAGTGGTTTTTGGGAATAAAAAATGATTATTTTGTATTCTTTTTACGACAAAAAATATTATTTTTAATCGTTGAAAAGAATTTTATGTTTAAGTACCCCATATTCTATTTAATGCTTTTGGTTATAAATTTTGCCTTTTGTCAAAAATTTACACTTGTTGGTACTGTTTTGGATGAAGAGCAAGCATCGTTGCCTTACGCCAATGTGATATTGACAGAGCAGGGTGGTTCATCTACTTTTTTAAAAGGTACAATTTGTAACGAAAATGGTGTTTTTGAGTTGGAAAACATTAAAAAAGGAACATATAGGTTAAAAGTAAGCATTATATGCTATAAAGAATATACCACCACAATAAGCATACTTGAAGATACGAAACTGGCTTCGATAATTTTGAAAGAAGATATACAATCGTTAGATAGTGTGACACTTGTAGCCAAGCGGCCTAAAATATCGAGAAAAATAGACAGACTTGTGTTTAATATTGAAAATACAGCCATTTCGAACGATAATATCCTTGAAGTACTAAAGCATGCACCCGGAATTTTTGTTAATAACGGAACCATTAAGGTAAAAACATCGACACCTGTTATTTACATTAACAATAAAAAAGTGCATCTTTCTTTAGAAGAGGTGCAGCAGCTTTTGGAGGGAACTTCTGCTAGTAACGTAAAGGAAATCGAAGTAATAACAAATCCGCCTGTAGAGTACGAAGCAGAAGGAAGTGCGGTAATAAATATCGTTACGAGTAAAAATATTATAACCGGCTATAATGGTAGTGTTTATGGGAAATATGCTCAAGGTTATAAGTATCCGAAATATAATTTGGGAACTAGTCATTTTTTTAAAACCAAAAAATGGAACACTTATTTAAATTATGGTTTTAGTCCCAAAAAAGAATTTAGGCATAATAACGAAAATGTTAAGTTTAGTGAGCATACTTCGGAGACGTACTGGAAAACCAATTATGAGCGTACTAAAAAATTCCAGATCCATAACTTTAATGCCAATGTCGATTACCAAATAAGTGAAAACGATAATCTTGGTTTTACAACCAGCATGCTTGTAGCTCCAAAAAGCAATAATTTAACCAATATAGGTTCGGTAACAGATGTTTTTAATAACTCCCATGTTTTAGACTCACTTTTCGATACCAAAATTAATGGCGATAAAGAAACAGTTAGCAGATCCTTTACGTTAGATTTTAACCATGATTTTAACGAAGAAGGAGAAAAGCTCCGGTTAAGCTTGCACCATACCAACTACGATAATAACAGTTTTCAAGATGTAAATACCGATTATTTTTATCCCAATGATGGTGCTGCTTTTAGAAAAAATAGATTTCAAACTCATTTCGACCAAAAAATAAAATTGGTTACCGGAAGTATAGACTATAATAAACCGATTAACGAATTGGAGGACTTTAAGTTGGGTACAAAAATATCCAATATAAAAACCATTAACGATCTCGATCAATTTTCCATAAGAAATGGTGTGGCTCTTTACAATATCGACAATTCCGATATCTTTCGGTACAACGAGACCAATTATGCTATATACTCCAGTTACTCCAAAAATTGGGGAAATTGGTCTTTTCAGGGAGGGTTGCGGATAGAGCATACCAATACTATTAGTAATGCGCTTACTAATCAAAAAAAGATAAAGAATAATTACACTAAATTTTTCCCTACGTTATATATATTGAATAATATTAATGATGCTAATAAATGGTATTTTAATTATAATAGAAGAATTCGTAGGCCAAGATATGCCGAGCTTAATCCGTTCAAGTATTATTTAAACGACAATTCGTTTATTAAGGGAGACCCCAAGTTAAAACCGGAAATAGATGATGTGTTTACCTTGGGTTATACGCTAAAGGATACCTACACGTTTGAAGTGTATTACCGTTACGAAAACAATCCGACCTTACAAGTTATGTTCCAAGATAACAATAAAAATATTATTCAGTATATCAATACCAATATAAAAAGCAGTGTTTCGTACGGTTTGGATTTTACCACTTATACCAGTATAAACAATTTATGGAGTGTTTACGCACTATCGTCTATTTACTATTATAAAAATAATTTTGTGGCTTTGGAAAGCAATAATATCAATTGTGAAAATGACAGATGGTCGTTATATGCCCAAATGATTAATTATTTAACCTTTTTAGAAGATCAAAGTCTAATTACCGATGTTTCTCTTGTGTATATGTCGCCTTATTACGATGGTCCTTCGTTAACCAGTAGCCGTTTTGGTCTGGATATAAATTTAAAAAAGACGTTTTGGAATAATAAAGCTTCTTTAAGTATGGGTGTTACCGATATTTTCAATACACAGAATTTTAGTCAAACAACAAAATATCTTAATCAGGATGTATATTTAAAATCGAAATTGGAGAACAGATTGTTTATTTTAAGATTTAACTACAAGTTTGGCAATTACA
>JBKEDH010000128.1:0-21223 GCA_047975295.1 Aestuariibaculum sp. | reverse complement strand
AAAAAAACGTTGTACTATGAAAAAGATTATCGTTCCCATCGATTTTTCAGAACATTCTGAATACGCCTTAAAAACCGCAGCAAAATTTGCCAAACGTTTTGAAGCAGAAGTCTTGGCCTTGCACATGTTGGAAATGTCTGATACCATGCTAACAGCATCAGACGGTTTACAATACGAAAAAGCCCGTTTTTTCATTCAGTTATCCGAACAAAAATTCGAGTCTTTTTTAAAAAAAGACTATTTAAACGATATTAAAGTAACGCCCATAATAAAACCTTTTAAAGTGTTTAGCGAAATTGCCGAAGTGGCCAAGACCCATAATGCCGACTTAATTATTATGGGTTCGCACGGTACAAGCGGCTTTAAAGAGTTTTTTGTAGGATCGAATACCGAACGTGTGGTACGAACCGCCGAAGTCCCTGTTCTGATTGTAAAAAGTGAAAATATTAATATAAATTTTGAAACTGTGGTTTTTGCCTGCGATTTTACCAACGATGCCATAAAACCTTATAAAGAAGTGCTTAATCTATTCGATAAAAAAGACACAAACCTATATTTTGTTTATGTAAACTTACCCAACGAACGCTTTAAAAGCTCTGTTGAGATAGAACAGCGTGTGGCTAATTTTTTTAACGAAGCCGATGGTAATCTCGATCATATGTCAAAAGTACAATATGTATCCGATTATACGGTCGAGAACGGCGTACTGAACTTTTCGTTAAAAGTAGGTGCCGATATTATTGCCATACCAACACGGGGAAAAACGGGTATTGCCCATTTTTTTGAAGGCAGTATAGGTGAAGATATTGCCAACCACGCCAACCTACCCGTAATTACATTTAAAATTTAAATACCCTACATTTAGTGCACAACAAAAGCTGCCACTACCACTTATTAAGTTGGTTTTAAAGACCTCCAAGATTTTTAAAAAACAAATCTTTACCTTTTTGCAATACTACTTTACATTATTCTTGTTGAAATAATGCCATTGTATAACTGTTTTTCACCTCAACTTATCGTTTTATTTACTGTTTTTGGTCTGTTTAAAAAGCCAATCTCTCACGCTTTTTAATTTGTAAGCATAATCGAAAGAGTACATATGTTCGGAGAAATCGGTTGAGCCATTTGGCCCAACTGTTCCTATGGTAAATTCTACGAAGTTTATGGGATAATCTGCCTTTAATAATTCCCTTATTTTTTGTTCTTGTTCTATTTGTGGGAGTTTGACAGAAAATTCAGTTTTACCAAACTTTACTCCATTTTGTGTCAATAATTTGCCAACTTCCATCATTCCTTTTGATGCTTTCGGGTCGCCTGCGGAAACGATATAAAAGAATTTTTCGTTAACCAGCGGTTTCAAAACACTTATATCCCATTGACTTCCTACAAATATCGAAGCCGCAAATAAATCCTTATTTGTAGCATTTAAGTAAAATGAAATCATTCCACCCATAGATTGTCCCGTTGTATAAAGTCTGTTTTGGTCAATCAAATATTCCGAAACTATCTTTTTAAGAAGTCTTAAAGTTATATCGACTTCTTCGCTGGTTTCCCAATTATCGTTCACCACATTTTCGGGTCCCACATAAGACGGTACCAAAACAAAACTCGGGTTTTCGGATTGGCTTTCGTCAGTTGCCCAAATAATTCCACCATATCCTTGCTTTAAAGGTGCTTCTGTACCTTTTCCCGTAGTGCTTCCATCAGCCATAAACAAAACCAATGGGTACGTTTTGCTTTTGTCATAGTTTTTTGGAATATACAGGTTATAAGCCATCGTTTTTCCTGTTATACTATCTTTAAATTCCAGTGTTTGAAATTTTGGTGCAATTTCGTCTCGAAATTTTAAAAGTTCGGTGTCGTATGCTTTATCGGCTCCTCCATAGGCTTTGTTCCAAGTTACGGTTTGTTCGGAAGTAGTGTTTTCTGTTTCTTGCGAATTTATTTTGGTTTCCAACTTGCAAGAAAATAATATTGTTAAAATGCTTATTATTAAAATTCTATTTATAATCATCTTATTTTTAGGTATTGTTCTTATTGTGTACAACAGTTTATGCATATAAATAGCAAAGCTGAGTGTTTTGGGTTAGACTTACGCAAGCACTTCAAATTCACTTGTTAAATTTACAAAAATAGAATGAATTTACAAGTAGCGACAAGAAAAGTACAGCTATTAGATTAGGCACTTAACCCGCTATTGCACATATGCAATGTTCTACGCAAGTTTTTTTTGTTTACTTCAAATTTTCTTCAAAAAAATATTTTTATTTTCTCAAAAGAGATTTTGTTCAATTGGTCATACAAATCTACGTGAACGGCATTTGAAATTATCATCAATTCTTTCGGTTCGGAAGCTAATTTGTAAATGTCTTCACTTAAATATTTATAATGTAAATTTTCGCCTGCTATTAACAACATTGGACGTGGCGAAATCTCTTTAATAATGCTATATACAGAACATTTATTCTGAAAATATTTAATTATCGAAAATCAAAATGGAAACAACACCAAAAGTTATTTTACTTGATGTAAGGCGAACGTCTTGTTGGTTGAAAAAGATTTTTAATGGCCAATGTTCCTAACTAAAGTTGAAGTATTAATGTGCAATTGTATTCAAGAGAATATCCAATTTTAGAAATGAAGTGGTTTAAACTTTTTCTATTTGCTAAAAAATTGTCCTTTTTCAGTTCTTTTTTGCCTTTTTCTTACTCCGTAGCCTTGCTTGCTATGCAGTTCAAAAAAGCCTTTTCTATTTGAAATGTGGAATATATTTTCAAATTCTTTTGAACGAAGAAAACGAACTGTTCAAAGTGGAACGCTGTACAAACGCTTTCTGCATTTAGTTTTGCTCCATTGTATACAAGAGCGTAAAGTTGGTTTTTATACCCAAAAATTGAACATAACCGCAAAGCTTTTGAATTTTGTTTGCAAACAAAACTCGGCAATTACGGCTTCGGAATGGATTCAACGTTTTACCCGTGAACGCATAGAGTTTTTGTTACAAAATAAAACCCTTAACATTTCTGAAATTGCTGACAAAATGAATTTCTCTAGCCGTTTATTTTTTACCCAATATATCAAAAAAAAAAATTGGGTGTTACGCCAAAGGAATTTCGGGAGTGACTTAGTTAAACTTGCTCCTACTCACCTACCCTAAAAATTCCGTTGGAATTTCCAACTTGGTGTGTATTTGCAAAATTAATTGCTAAACCGCACAACTACTCATAGCTTAGCCGGATAAAATTCTACATATATTTTCCTTTTTTACTTCCTTGATAAATTTCGTATTTAACAAATTTAGATTCCAATTTAGCATTATACAGTTGGATTTTTCTCGAAGGCCGTAAACCAACATGTTTTAAAGCCTCCAAATTACTGGTAATAAACCAAGCATCGGTATTGGGGTAACTTTGTTTTAAGGTATCGCCAATACTTTTATAAAAACCTTGCAAATCGATATTTAAACGCTCGCCATAGGGCGGATTAAACACCATGTGAAGTTTTTCATTTCCTGACTTTTGAGTTTTAAAAAAATCTTCGTGCCTTACAGTAACAAAATCTTCAAGATTGGCATTTTTTACATTTTCTATCGCCTTTTTTACTGCACTTGGAGCCTTGTCGAAGCCCATTATTCTATAATGAAAATCACGGGTTTTACTAAGTAACGATGCTTCTATTTTTTCGAACAAATCGACATCCCAATCCTGCCAACGCTCAAAAGCAAATTCTTTACGCATAAGATTTGGCGGAATATTACAGGCTATCATGGCCGCTTCGATAAGTACAGTTCCCGAGCCACACATCGGATCCATAAAATCGCTTTGTCCGTCCCAACCCGAAAGCATAACCAAACCCGCCGCCAACACCTCGTTTATAGGTGCTATATTGGTAGCCAACTTATAGCCACGTTTATGTAGGGAATCGCCCGAAGTATCCAAAGCTATATTGCAATGATTTTTAGATATATGGACATTGATTTTTAAATCGGGAAATTTTAAATCGACATTGGGGCGCTGCCCTGTATTGTCTCGAAATTTATCGACTATGGCATCTTTGGTTTTTTGCGAGATAAATAGGGAATGCGAAAACAAATCAGAGTGTAAGGTGGTTTCTATCGCTAATGTTCCGGTAGGTTTTAAATATGGCGTCCAGTCCATCGCATAGATTTTGTTGTACAGATCCTGTTCATTCTTTATTTTAAAACTTTCAATAGGTTTCAATATTTTTATTGCTGTACGTAAGCCCAAATTGGTTTTGTACATAAACCCTTTATCGCCCACAAACGACACACTCCGCACTCCTTTTTTAATATCCTGTGCACCAAGCTGTAAGAGCTCTTTTTCCAATAAATCTTCGAAACCAAAAAGGGTTTTGGCTATCATGGTAAAGTTTTCGGCCATGTTGTTATTATGCTTATGATTTTTTAGATAGCAAAAATAGCGTAATTTTGCATGAGTTTTAAATATTAAATTTATTTGGGTTAAGGATTGAAGCGGCATCCTGCCAATATATTGGCAGATATAGTGGAAAGCCCGACCCTGTAAACGCCTACCAAATAATAAGTTAAGGTAAAGTGGGGCGTTTATAGGGTAACCCCATAGAACATATATGGATACTACCACCAAATGGTACAGATCATGGTTCGACACACCGTTTTACCATGTTTTATACAAAGATAGAGACGATAAGGATGCCCAGCAGTTTATGGATGCCCTAACAGATTATTTAAACATTCCGGAAGGTGGCACTATTTTAGATTTGGCCTGCGGAAAAGGAAGACATTCACGATATTTGAACAAAATGGGGTTCGATGTTACGGGACTGGACATAAGCGAAAACAATATCGATTTTGCCAAACAATTTGAAAACCACCGCCTACACTTTGTTTTGCACGATATGCGCAAACCTTACAATAAAACATTCGATGCCGTTTTTAACCTGTTTACCAGCTTTGGGTATTTCGATAACGATATGGACAACTTAAATACCATAAAAGCCATAAAGACAAACTTGAATGAAACTGGTTTTGGTGTTATCGATTTTATGAATAGTGCGTTTGTAATCGACAATTTGGTTCCCGAAGAAACCAAAGTAATCGACAATATTAGGTTTAACCTAAAACGCTATGTAAAAGACGGTTATATAACAAAAGACATAAACTTTAATTTTAACGGAAACGATTATAATTTCCAAGAACGTGTAAGAGCACTTACTTTAAACGATTTTGAGTTGCTTTTTGAACAGGCTGGTGTATATTTGCTTGACGTTTTTGGCGATTATAAATTAAACAAGTTTTATACAAAAACTTCCGACCGCCTAATCATGATTTTTAAATAGATCCCATAGAATATACAAATATCACACACATTATAGATGCATAAATTTATTTTCCCGTTTTTGGCGGTTGTACTGGGCTTTATTTTGGCCACTATAACAAAAAAGCAAAAAGCAATAAGTACAAAGCTTTTACTTTCGTTTAGTGGTGCTTTTTTATTGGCCTTAACCTTATTTGAGCTACTGCCTGAAGTTTACCACCATCTAAACGGAAAACTTGCAGGACTTTTTATTATGTGCGGTATTATACTGCAAATTGTTTTAGAACTGTTTTCTAAAGGAGCCGAACACGGACATGTACACATACATACTAAGGAAATGGCTTTTCCGTGGTCGCTGTTTATCAGTTTGTGTATCCACAGTTTTTTAGAGGGGTTTGCCATTCACGATCATAACGATATGCTTTATGGTATTTTAATACACAAAGTCCCTATCGCCACTTTAATTTCACTGTTTTTAATGCATTCGGGCTACAAAAAAATACAGATTGCCCTATTTTTATTGGTATTTGCCCTTACCACACCTTTAGGTACATTGATTTCGACCACTTCGGAAACCGTAGCACATTACTCGTACATTATAAATGCAGTAGTAATTGGTATATTTTTCCATATTTCGACCACAATTTTGTTTGAAAGTAGTGATGGCCATAAGTTCAATCTTTCTAAATTCATATCGATTATTCTTGGTGTTGCGGTGGCTTATTTGATTTAATTTGATGCTGGAAACCGGAATTTAGAAGTTGAGTTTTGGAAACTTATTTACCTAAGTTATTTTATATTTAAGGTTACTGTTTGGTTTAATGAAGTGGTTTAAACTTTTTCTATTTGCTAAAAAATTGTCCTTTTTCAGCTCTTTTTTGCCTTTTTCTTACTCCGTAGCCTTGCTATACAGTTCAAAAAAGCCTTCAAATAGCCAAAAAATGACTAATTTTCACTTAAACACAAAAAGTTTAAACCACTTCATTAATTTATACCACAATAATTATGTTCAGTAAAGAAGAATCAAGAAAATTACGTCAGGAATTTTGGATTAGTTTCGGGAAATCGTTTCCAAAAAAGTGGATCCTTTACAATACTAAAATTAAAGGCTTTAGTTTTAAGTTTCATTTCGATACAAAAACGGCACTCGTTGCCCTCGATTTGGAAGATAGTTTAGATAATCGTATTAAATACTGGGAAAAACTTGTAGCTTTAAAATCGATTTTGTTGAATGATTTTATTCCCAATGCTACCTATGAGGAGATTTACTTTTTAGATAACGAAAAGGAAATTTCGAGAATTTACGTGCTTTTAGAACAAAAAGTATCTATTCACAACAAAAATTCCTGGCGCAATGTTATGGAATTTTTTAATGAAAAGATGAACCTATTTGAAGCATTTTTCGAAGAATACAAAGATATATTAAACGCTTGATTTATTAAGCGTATCAATTTAATAATATACAGACAAACAAATCAAAAATAGAAGATTTTGATTTTAAAAAAAAGAAAGTTACTGATTCTAAATTCCAAATTCCAGAATTTTTAAACTTTCGGTTTTCCTCCTTTCAATATTCTTTTAACCAAGCCCACCAAAATAAAGGTAAGGAATCCAACAATTAATCCCACTATAAATTCTTGTAGCATGGACGGTAACATATCCAAAAAACCATGTAAAAATTCTACGTTATGCACAAAAATACCACCGGCCACCAAAATAAGGGCAATGGTACCAATTACCGATAAGCTTTTTATTACCCAAGGTAGTGCGTTAACCAAAAATGTTCCTATTGTAACCAGAAAACCACTTTGCTTTTTACTGTGCTTTATAATGCTATACCCAAAATCGTCCATTCTAACAATTAGTGCCACAATACCGTAAACTCCTACCGTAGCAATAATTGAAACGATGGACACTACCAATATTTGAAACAATAAAGGCTTTCCCAAAACGGTTCCTAATGCAATAATTACAATTTCTATGGATAGGATAAAATCGGTAAAAACGGCCGATTTAATTTTAGCTTTTTCAATAGCGGTAGCATCTTCATCTAAAGAGCTTGCTTTATCTTTCGGTGTTTCCTCGTGGGCATGAGGTACAAAAAACTCATATATTTTTTCGGCACCTTCAAAAGCCAAATAAACACCTCCCAAAACCAAAATAATGGTAATAGCTACCGGAAAAAAGGCACTTAGTAAAAATGCTATGGGCAAAATAATAAGCTTATTTAAAAAAGAACCTTTGGTTATTGCCCATAAAACAGGAAGTTCCCGTGACGACACGAAACCTGTGGCCTTTTCGGCATTTACAGCCAAATCGTCGCCCAAAATACCGGCTGTTTTTTTTGTGGTTAATTTACTCATTACCACCACATCGTCCATTAATGCAGCAATATCGTCGAACAAAGCAAAAAATCCTGATGCCATAAATAATTTCTCCTTAAAAAATTAATGAATAGATTTTCGGTTTAAAACCGATAAAATAATATAGGTTAAAATAATTATAGGTATTGCAATAAATTTTAACGTTAACAACAATACCGCACACAATACAATAAAACCATAGCGCAAAACATTGTTTTTTAGACTCCAATCCTTAAACTTTAATGCAAACAGTTTTATATTGGCATTTAACAAATAACAACTTAACAGAGTAAGCAAAAGCAACGTCCATTTATTAATAATAATGGTGTTAATGGCATCACTATTTTGGAACTCCAAAATTAACGGCAAAGACAATATTAACAGTGCGTTGGCAGGTGTTGGCAGGCCTTTAAAATAGTTTTTTTGTTCTTCGTCTATATTAAATTTTGCCAACCGATATGCCGAGCCCAATGTAACGCACAACCCAAGTAAGGGCAGTAATTTTAAATTGACATCGAGCATATCCCAATGTGTAGTTATTTCGATTTCACCGGTTGCCATTAATAACAATTTATACATAACAATACCAGGAACCAAGCCACTGGTTACCATATCGGCAAGGGAATCCAATTGTATGCCCAATTCGCTTTGTACATTAAGTTTACGTGCGGCCAAACCATCGAAAAAATCAAAAAATATACCTAAAAAAACAAACAGTGCCGCAGCCGAAAAATTATTGTTAACAGCCAATATCGCAGCAATACAACCACAAAATAAATTTAAAAGCGTTATGGCATTCGGTATAAAAGTTTTCATTTTAATTGGTTTTCGAACCGTAAAAATAGCAAACAAATCCGGTCTAAAACAATATCTATTGTAATTTCAAGTTTATAGGTTTATAATTTATGTGCATCTTTGTAAAAAAACTGCAATTGAAACACTACCTAACCATCTGCATTTGCTTTATTAATTTGGCTCTTTTTGGCCAAGCTGCCCGAAAATATTCAAACGAATTTATGAATATTGGTGTAGATGCCGCAGCATTGGGCATGTCTGGTGCTGTAACCTCGCATACTGCCGATGTTAATTCCGGTTATTGGAATCCGGCGGGATTGTTGAAAATTGAAGACAATCAATTAGCCTTAATGCATTCCAGCTATTTTGCCAATATTGCCAACTACAATTATGCCGCTTTTGCCATGCCTTTAGACGATAGAAGCGCCATAGGTGTATCTTTGATACGCTTTGCAGTCGATGATATTTTAAACACAACCGAACTTATCGACAACGAAGGCAATATTAACTACGATCGTATTAGTTTGTTCTCTACGGCCGATTATGGTTTTAGCTTTTCGTATGCCAGGGATTTACCCGTTCAAGGTTTTAGCTACGGTGCCAATGCCAAGGTTATTCGGCGTATTATTGGCAATTTTGCTTCGTCGTGGGGCTTTGGTCTCGATCTGGGTGTTCAATTTGAAACGGATAACGATTGGAAATTTGGTATCATGGCTCGTGATATTACCACTACTTTTAATGCTTGGGCCATTAATGAAGATGAATTTAAAAAAGTACAGGAAGCCATTGAAGGCCAAAACCAAGAGTTGCCCGAAACCACCGAAATTACCATTCCTAAATTACAAATTGGGGTTTCCAAACAGTTTACCTTCCATTACGATTATACATTATTGGCCGCTGCCAATCTTAATATTAGGTTTGAAGAAAATAACGATATTATCTCTACATCGTTTATGAGTATTAATCCCGCTTTGGGTTTTGAGTTTGGCTATATCGATATGGTGTATTTACGAGGTGGTATCGGTAATTTTCAAAACGAACTCCAAATCGACAATAGTGAAAGGTTAAGCTTTCAGCCCAGTTTGGGTGTTGGCTTTAAGTATAACGGCATTCAGGTCGATTATGCTTTTACAGATATTGGAGACCAAAGTGTGGCTTTATACTCCAATGTATTTTCGCTTAAATTAGATTTTAGTATCTTTAGATAATTAATTATATGCAAAAAATTACCCTTTTATTATTCTTCCTACTAATTGCTAAAACCTCTTTTTCGCAAGAAAGTATATTATCTGAAAAAGCCGAAATAAGCGTACTTACCATAGGTCCGGGTGTTTCGTTAAACGATGCTTTTGGGCATAATGCATTTCGGATTAAAGATCCTATTCTGGGAGAAGATATGGTTTTTGATTATGGTGTTTACAACTTCAGCACCCCCAACTTCTATCTGAAATTCGCACAAGGAAAACTCAATTATTTTTTAGGCTTAAGCTATTACGCCGATTTTTATAACGCTTATGTAAACCAAAACCGTACGGTTAAAGAACAGGTTTTAAATTTATCGAAAACCGAAAAACAAAAACTATTCGATTACCTTATTAACAATTACAAACCGGAAAACCGTGCTTATCTCTACGATTTCTTTTTCGATAATTGCGCTACAAAAATTAAAGACGTTGCCCAGATTTCATTAAATAATACCATTGTATTTAATACCTCGGAACAGTTTTCTTCCAAAACATTTAGAACTTTAATACACAATAACCTAAACCAAAATTCTTGGGGAAGTTTGGGTATCGACATTGCATTGGGTTCGGTAATAGACCGTAAGGCTACTGCCGAACAACATATGTTTTTACCAGAATATATCTATACCTTTTTTGAAAATGCCACCATTAAAGGCACCAATAAACCTTTGGTTAAAGACAGCCATATTGTTTACACCAAGATAGAAACTCCTGTTAAAAACTCTTTTTTTAGTAGCCCACTTTTTATTTTTGGAATTGTTGGTCTATTTATCCTTTATATAACCTACCGCGATTACAAAAACCAAAAACGCAGTAAATGGCTTGATGTTATTTTATTTCTGTTTACAGGATTTACAGGTATCGGTATCCTTTTACTTTGGTTCGCTACCGACCATAAGGGCACACACCAAAACTACAACTTACTTTGGGCATGTGCCCTTAATCTACTTGTTGTTTGGCAATTGCTAAAAACCCAAACAAGTAATTGGGTAAAAAAATACCTAAAATTTTTAGTTATTTTACTTGGCTTACTTGTTGTACATTGGTTAACAGGTGTTCAGATATTTGCTATTGGACTAATTCCTTTATTAATGGCATTATTTTTTAGATACCTTTATTTAATTTATAGTTTTAACAAAGAAAACAGCAAAGAATAATACCCCATTTAACGAGCTTTATTTTTTTTACAGTTTTTAAGCAATTCTTCTTCAACAGAATACCCCCATTTTTCCGATAGAAGAATATCCGAACAATAATCGGTCTGTAAAACTATCTTTTTAATTTGGCCACGAATATAGTAGGCATAGCCAAACCGGCTATCGAGGGTTATGGCCGTATCGCAATCCAACAAAGCCTCCTGTATATTGTTATCTTGTTTTTTTCCTACCAAACGTGGTAAATTAAAATTGAATGTTATAGGCACGGTATTAAACCGTACCCCAACCAAAGTTGCCGCTTGTCTCTTTTTTCCGGGTAAGCTTATTTTTGCTATGGCCCTGTTTGCATAAGCTTCTGGAAATGTATCGTTAATAGAAATACTTGTATCAAAATTTGTTAAAGCCTGCTTATAATCTTGTCTTACCAAGTAAATAAGACCCCGTAAATTATAATAGGTCTCCTTTTTAATATCTGTTATATCTGGAGCTTGTTCTATGGCCAAATCAATATTTATTAGGGCACTATCTGTTTTTCCAAGATGCAATTCACATTTTGCCAAATTATAATATATAGATGCGATATTACCTTTGTATATTTCAGACAGCTCATTGTTCGAAGCATTTGACAAACGTGGATTTTTCTTTAATTCATTGGAAAGTTTAGATTTATATTGAAGCGAGCTACGATAAGCAGCTACGGCATTTCCATATTTATTTAATGCCATATAGGCATTTCCTATAAAAGAAAGTATCATACTGTGATTTGGGAAAACACTTAGCCCTTCTTCGTAAATGCGGAGGGCTTCATTATAATTTTTTAAGTTGTATTGGGCTATCCCCCTTTGGTAATAATAACTGGGTTTCGAAGTATCGCAAATATCATTAATGGCATCGTTCACTTCTTTTTTAAGTAGTATATCAATTGCTTTTTCCGACTCAACAATTACCTTTAAGGTTTGGTAATCGGTACAGGCAGCATCCATATTTTCCAGTTGGTAATACGATTTTGCCCGATTTAAATAGGCAACGGTATTGTTTTTATCCAACAAAATGGCTTTTGAAAAATCGGGAATAGCCTTTTGGTAATTGCCCATAACACTGTAAACAGTACCTCTTAAAGCGTATAACGATGCTTCATTACTGTTACATGCAATGGCTTTTTTGATATCGTTTAGAGCTTCGGATGTATTTTTTATGTTGAAATAAAAAGTGGCCCGCTCAAAATACGGCAAATACTTATCGGAAGCCAAATCTACAGCCTTTGAAAAATCGTTGAGAGCAAGTTGGTTGTGTCCCGACAAAGCATTGAATTTCCCTCTTTGAATGTAGGCATAATAATTGTCGGGATTTAATTTTATAGTTTTATTATGGTCTCGAAGAGCATTAAAATTATCGCCCATCATATTGTAAAGCTTGGCTCTATCGGCATAAAACTCGGCTTCTTTCGGAGCGATTTCAATAGCTTTATTAAAAAGAGTGAGTGCCTTTTTGTTATCCCCCTTTGTAGAACTGATTTTACCCAAAAGTAGATAACAACTACCACATTTTGGATTAATAGCCAATGCTTCTTCTGTGTATTCCTCACCTAAATCAAAATTATTATTAATTAAATGAACATAACCTAATGCCTGCAAAACCACATCGCTTTTGGGATATTTTTTAAGTTCGTTTTCAAAATACGGCACCAATACTTCTGCTTTATCAATGGTATTTAAAGAATCGATTATGTTTTGATATTGTACTTTCGATTGACTCCAACATAGTGTTGAAATACCTATAAAAAATATAGTAAAAAAGTGTTTCATACAAATCGCAATATATGTAAAATCACGGTGCACGACAAAAAATTACAAATTGAACTCTTTTAAACTTTCTCAATTAGCTAAAAAACTGCTATTTACCCACAAACAGTTCGTTAATATCCTTTATTTTGGTATATAACAAAAATCAACTTACTTGATTTATCAATTTGATTTCAAGACCTCACAGGTTTTAAAAACCTGTGAGGTCTATGGATTCAATATTTTGATAATTAATGTATTGATAATATTTTTTTATTTTTTGTCGTGTACTAAAATCCTTTATACTTAATTACACTTACAGATTCTAAGTATATTTAAGCGTAAACCCCAATGGAAAAGAAAAGGAATTTTGGCTGTTTACAACCCTTTAAAGAAAAGTATTTACAAAACAATAAAAATTCTGCTGTGTTATACGGGCATAGAAGATAAAACTTTGGTAACAAAAGCCAATAATCCCTTTAAAGTATATAGGTTATTCAGTCAAAATCAATATTCATGTAAAAGGAGAAGGCTATACTTGGGTTGTATTCAAGTAACTTAACAAAAGTTAACCTACACCAAACTATTAGAATCCCTTAGGCAAACCATC
This sequence comes from Aestuariibaculum sp., assembly GCA_047975295.1. Classification (GTDB taxonomy): domain Bacteria; phylum Bacteroidota; class Bacteroidia; order Flavobacteriales; family Flavobacteriaceae; genus JBKEDH01. Next base: position 7,958 of record JBKEDH010000128.1, on the reverse strand, counting down.
ACTTTGTGTGTTCGAACACACTTTTTTACCATTTTCTTTTTTTTATTGAATTAGATTCCATATTTTCGTGGAACAAAAGTAGTTTAAATCATTATAGTTTACACTTTTCTATATTTGAAAAAGTAACTTAGCAGGTGTTTTCTTCATGAAATTTTAAAACGAATAGAATGAGCAAACCAACATTGGTATTTTTGGCAGCGGGAATGGGAAGCCGATATGGCGGATTAAAACAATTGGACGTATTTACGCCCGAAGGCGACACTATTATAGATTTTTCGTTACACGATGCTCTTAAAGCCGGTTTTGGGAAGTTTGTATTTATTATTCGAAAGAGTTTTGAAAAGGAATTCAAAGAAATCTTTAACAAAAAATTAGAAGGTAAAGCCGAAGTTGCTTATGTATTTCAAGAACTGGACAGTGTTCCCGAAGCTTACATAAACCCCGAAAGAACAAAACCTTGGGGTACGGGACATGCACTTTTAATGGCTGCAAATGTGGTAAAAGAAAACTTTGCCATTATAAATGCTGATGATTTTTATGGTGCCGAGGCATTTAAGACCATGGCCGATTACCTTTCTAAAACCGATAAAGAAACATATCATTTTAGTTCCATAGCTTATTTGCTAAAAAACACACTATCCGACCACGGATATGTTTCCCGTGGCGAATGCCAAGTAAACCAAAATGGCTACCTAACCAATGTTACCGAGCGCACACATATTGAAAAAATTAACGAACGGTTAATGTACCAAGACGATAACGGTAAATTAACCCCTATAAACGAAAACACGATTGTCTCCATGAATTTTTGGGGATTTACCCCAAAGTGTTTTGAATTTGGGCAGGAATTATTCTTGAATTTTCTAGAACAAAACAAAAACAACCCCAAAGCCGAATTTTATATTCCAACCGTAGTCAACGAAATTTTAAGTTCGGAAAAAGCCAATGTAAAAGTACTTACGTCGAGCGCCAAATGGTTTGGAGTAACTTACAAAGATGATAAAGAAGTGGTAGAAAATGCCATTAGGGAATTAAAACAAAAACATGTTTATCCAACTAAACTTTGGGAATAATGACAGACGAAAAACTAAAATATATTTTCGATCAATTTCAACATAACAGCGAATTCAAATCTTGTAAAGAATTAGCTTCCGGTCATATTAACGACACCTATTTAATTAAAACATCCCATAAGCCCTATTTTGTCTTACAGCAAATAAACCATAACGTTTTTAAAAATGTTCCGGCACTTATCGAAAACAAAGTAGCAGTTAGCTTACATATTCAAGAGAAATTAAAGGACAATCTTTCCGAAAAAAAATTAAAACGTCGTGTTCTGTCTTTTGTAAAAGCCAAAAACAACTCTGTTTATTATGTTAAAGATGGTGAGAACTTTTGGAATTTATCCTATTTTATAAATAAAAGCATAACACACGAAACCGTAACTAGTAAAGCAGTTGCATATCAAGGTGGAAAACTTTTGGGCAAATTTTTAACTATTACCGACGATTTCGACGCTACCAAATTGCATGAAGTAATCCCCAATTTCCACAACATGTCGTTTCGTTACAGTGAGTTCGATGAGGCTCTAAAAAGTGCTTCCGAAGAAAGAAAACAACTTGCAAAAGAACAAATAGTATTGGCAGGAACGTTAAGGGACGAAATGCATATTTTACAGAACCTTAAAGCTTCCGGAAAAATAAAACTGCGCGTTACCCATAACGACACCAAAATATCGAACGCTCTTTTTAACAAAAAAGAAAAAGGCCTTTGCCTTATCGATACCGATACGGTTATGCCGGGCATTGTACATTATGATTTTGGCGATGCTATAAGAACCATTTGCAATACTGCTGCCGAAGATGAAACCAATCTGGATTTGGTCGGGTTTAACGTAAAGTATTACAAGGCCTACACAAAAGGCTTTCTTAAATCCATGAAATCGTCTTTATCGCCTTTAGAGAAGGAGCACCTTCCGCTTGGAGCGAAAACTATGATTTTTATAATCGGGCTACGTTTCCTTACCGACTTTTTAAATAACGACACCTATTATAAAACAAAATATCCCGAACATAATCTAAACCGTGCCAAAAACCAGTTTAAATTACTGCAGAGTTTAACCGAACATTATAATGAAATAAAAATAGATTAAAAAATAACTAACTAAACTAAAACAATATGTCCAATACACCAAAAAACAACAATATTACGGCAATAGCCATAATAGCCGGACTTTTCTTTATTTTTGGCTTTGTTACATGGATTAACGGTGCTTTAATCCCCTTTATGAAAACCATTAACGAACTTACCGATGCCCAATCCTATCTGGTCGCATCGGCATCGTATATCTCGTTTGTGGTAATGGCCTTGCCCGCTTCATATATACTAAACAAAATAGGTTATAGAAAAGGAATGTCGTTAGGCCTGTTTCTCATGGCCATTGGTGCATTAGTTTTTATACCTGCTGCCGAAGCAAGAACCTATTGGATGTTTTTAACAGGTATCTTTATCCAAGGTGCCGGAATGACATTATTGCAAACGGCATCTAATCCGTACATTACCATTTTAGGACCTATTGAAAGTGGTGCCAAACGTATTGCCATTATGGGTATTGCCAATAAAACGGCAGGAGCTTTGGGATCTCTAATTTTTGGAGCTATTTTACTATCGGGCATAGATGAAGTAAAAGAACAACTTACAACTGTTTCCAACGATGAAAAAATAACTTTGTTAAATCAAATGGCCGATAGTGTTGTAACACCTTATTTGGTCATGGCCGGCGTATTGGTTTTATTAGGCATTTTGATAAGAAAAGCCCCTTTACCTCACGTTGAAGCAACTGAAAGTGACGATACAGTATCGGGAACAACTACCAAAACAAGTATTTTCCAGTTTCCACATTTATGGTTGGGCGTTTTAACCTTATTTGTATATGTAGGAGCAGAAGTAATAGCTGGCGACACCATTATATCCTATGGGATTTCTTTAGGTTTTACAGGCGAAGAAGCCAAATATTTCACTACTTATACCCTATTTGCTATGGTAGCTACATATGCTTTGGGTGTTATATTAATCCCCAAGTACCTAAAACAGGGAACCGCCTTAAAGATAAGTGCTGTTTTGGGCATCATATTCAGTATTTGCATTTTAAATACCACAGGTTTTACATCGGTATTGTTCGTAGCTGCACTAGGTATTGCCAACGCCTTAGTTTGGCCTGCTGTTTGGCCTTTAACTTTAGATGGCTTAGGAAAATTTACCAAAACAGCCTCGGCATTATTGATCATGGCCATTTCGGGCGGAGCGATTATCCCTCCTTTGTACGGCAGGTTGGTAGATACTGGTAAAGAAGAATTAATTTCAACAGGTGTTGAATCTGCCCAAGCACTAACAACAGCATCAACAGCAAGCTATTGGATATTAATACCTTGTTACACTTTTATCTTATTCTTCGCCATCTGGGGTCATAAATATAAAAGTTGGGGAAAAAGTAAATAACGAAAAGTAAAAAGCAGAAAATGAATAGTATTAAGATTTAATTTTTTAATCTTAAAATTTTAAACCAAAAACCCTTAAAAAACATATAATGTTAAAGAGTAATATTGATAAAGCCACCGGTTTTGAAAAACGTTTTGAAAATGTGGGAACCATAGTTTTCGAAGACTCTATGGTGGCATCGAAGGCTGTTGCCAAAGAAATAGCCGATTTAATCAGGGTAAAACAAGCACAGAAACAGCCCTGTATTTTAGGTTTGGCAACAGGCTCTTCTCCAAAAGGACTTTATGCCGAGTTGGTACGCCTGCACAAAGAAGAAGGTTTAAGCTTTAAAAATGTGGTGTCGTTTAATTTGGACGAATATTATCCCATGGAACCCGATTCGGTAAACAGTTATGTACGCTTTATGAAAGAATTACTGTTTAATCAAGTGGATATATTACCCGAAAATTGCCATATTCCAGATGGCACACTTTCTAAAGAAGATATTGCCGATTATTGTCGCCAGTACGAGGCTAAAATACAAGCTTTAGGCGGTATCGATTTACAAGTTTTGGGCATTGGTGGCAACGGGCACATTGGTTTTAACGAATCTGGTTCGTTACAAAACTCAAAAACAAGATTGGTTGCTTTAGACCATATAACAAGAGTTGCTGCCAGTGGCGATTTTGGAGGTTTGCCTAATACTCCAAGAACGGCCATTACTTTAGGTGTTAAAAAAATAATGGAAGCCAAAAGGGTTATTCTATTGGCATGGGGCGAGAGAAAAGCTGCCATTGTTAGGGAATCTGTAGAAGGTGTAGTAACAAGCAACGTGCCAGCATCGTATTTACAAGAACACAATAACGCATCATTTATTCTAGATCAGGCAGCGGCATCGCAATTAACAAGAATAAATAGCCCTTGGCTGGTCGAAAAAATTGTTTGGACGGACAAACTTATCCGTAAAGCGGTTTTAAATTTAGCCTTTCACGTTAAAAAACCCATTTTAATGCTAACCGATGCCGATTATATCGAGAACGGTATGAGCGACCTGTTAACCGATTCGGGACCTGCATACGATATTAATATCAAGATATTCAACGATATACAACATACCATAACCGGTTGGCCTGGAGGTAAACCAAATGCCGATGATACCAATCGTCCGGAACGTGCCGAACCGACAAAAAAACGGGTTATTATTTTTAGTCCACATCCAGATGACGACATTATCAGTATGGGCGGCACTTTTAAACGCCTTCACGAACAAGGCCACGAAGTACATGTAGGCTATCAAACATCTGGAAATATTGCAGTTGCCGACGATGAAGCTCTTCGTTTTGCAAGTTTTGTTCGCGATTACAATGATAAATTCGGTATTGAAAGTAAGGAAGCCCTTAACATATATAAAAAAGCCGAAAAGTTCCTTAAAAACAAAAAATCTAGTGAAATCGACATACCGGAAGTTCGCTATATAAAAGGCTTGATAAGAAAAGGAGAAGCACGCGCTACCTGCCACTTTATAGGTTTACCCGATAGCCAAATTCACTTCATGGAAATGCCTTTTTACGAAACCGGAACCATAGATAAAAAGCCTTTGGGAGACGAAGATATTAAAATCACCATGGATTTGATAGAAAAAATAAAACCCCATCAAATTTATGCTGCCGGTGATTTGGCCGATCCTCACGGAACGCACAAAGTGTGTTTAGATGCTGTTTTTGCTGCAGTAAAAAACCTAAAACCCAAAAAGTTTATGGACGATTGCTGGCTGTGGCTCTACCGTGGTGCTTGGCAGGAATGGGGGATTGACGAAATTGAAATGGCCGTACCTATGAGTCCCGATCAAGTATTGGAAAAACGCCATGGAATTTTTAAACACCAATCGCAAAAAGACGGTGTGGTATTCCAAGGTGCCGATAGTAGGGAATTTTGGCAACGTGCCGAAGACAGAAACAAGGAAACAGCCGAGCTGTACGACCAATTAGGAATGTCGCATTACGCAGCCATGGAGGCTTTTGTACGCTGGAAGTACTAAAAACAAACACCTTATTAAAGAGAAATAAGGTACTTTAACTTTGGAACCCTTAAAGGTTTATATAACCCGCTTAGCGGGAAAGAATTAGTTATTTTTTATTTTTTGGGGTTACTCAATTGCTTTTTCATAATGTTTTGCATGCGGGTAACCCTTTTTTATGCTGTTCTGTAGATTTTAAGATTTGAATGGATGAAAGAATATATCGTAAAAAATATTGGAAAACACTTATTTAACACCAACGGACAAAGAAATCTTGAAATCTGGAATAAAGCCCATGTACTAACCGATTTTTTATCGCCATGGCCCATTAATAAAACCGTAGAAAATATTGAATTTAGGGCTTTGACCAATAACAAAACACTATGTTGCCAATTTAAGGTTTTCGACACTAATATCCACATCGATAAAAGTGAAATTATTTTAGACAGTATAAATAATTCGGACAGAGTAGAGCTATTTTTTAGAAATAGCCCTTCTTTAAATCCCTATTACTGTTTGGAAATAGACCCCTCTACCCGCATTATGGATTTTATGGCAAAACCCAATAAACAGTTCGATTTTAACTGGATATGGTCCAAAACCAATATTAAAGTTAAATCGTATATATTGCCCGATTATTTTACCGTAGAAATCGCCTTAGACTTGCTTTATTTAAAAACTTTAAACGTATTAAAAGGAAATAAGATAGAAACAGGTATTTATCGTGCCAAATACCACGAACAACAAAACGGAACATTTAAACCGGAATGGATAACTTGGGTAAACCCTAATACCAAAACACCCAATTTCCATACACCATCTTCATTTGGGATACTCCGTTTAGAATCTTTTTAACAGAAAAAATCGTATTTAATTTTAAAATAATTCAACTATAATTTTCGCCTCAATCTAAAAGATTTAAACGAGTTTTTTCTACTTCTAACAAACCTGTACGATTATATTCTATTTTTTCATAAAACGTTTGGCAAGCCATTTTCTTACCGGTTCGTCATACCATTTCAACATAAAATAAGACACCACAACCATTACAATAAGCAAAACAAACCCTACAAAAGTTCCTGTTCCTATTGGTATTTCGTTATTTGTAACCCATGCGTAGAAAGCATATATAAATGGAAAATGAATAATATAAATGGGATAAGATATATCACCCAAAAACATACACATCCTTCTGTAAGCCTCACTTTTCACCTCGCCAACGGCTCCCAAATAAATAATAATAGGAAATATTAAAATTATGATTAAAGAATCGTACAATCCATTAACCCAAAGATTTTCATAACCTCCAAGTCTGGGAATACTCAGTACCACTATTAATAATAGACTTGATAATAAAAATGTGCTTTTTAGTTTTACTATTTTAACAGCTCTTCTTAGCAACATTCCCGCCATATATGGGAACAAAAGTCGGGTAAAACCAATTCTTAACTGTTCGGGCTCTAAAGACCAACCTCCAATAATATCTCCATTAGGACTTGTTACCGCCATGTGTATTAAAGCTGCTCCTGCAATAAACGTGAGAATACCCAGTACATTTATAGATAATCTTCTTAATACTAAAGCATGAAGAATATTGGCTATATATTCGAAAAACAAAGACCATGTAGGTCCATTTAACGGATGCATTTCGTTCCATCCCCTAATATCCATAGAAGGTGGTACAGGAATTAACGTATATCCAATAAGTAGGATGATAAGTAATTGCCATATAGAGGTATCTGCTATTTTAGGAAACATGGAAGATGCTCCAAAATAGAAACATATTGCCCCAATGGTCATCCCCATAATTATCATGGGATGAAGCCTTATAATACGCCTTTTAAAAAAGTCTTTTATAGTCATTGTATGCCATCGGTCATCATAGGCATGAGCCATGACATAGCCCGACAGCATAAAAAAGAAATCGACAGCAAGATAACCATGGTTTATAAGTTGCTTAACATGATCGCCTCCCGAATAAACTTCTAAAGCATGAAACATAACAACCACAATTGCTGCAACACCCCTTAATGCATCCAGTATTGGTAAATGGGTTTTAGAATCTGTAAAAACAGAACTTGATTTTATCATTATTTAACTTAAATTTTAAAAGTGATATGGTTAATTACTTTTTCAAAATCGGCAAGATAGGTTAAATTTCCATGTATGCACATTCCAAAATCTCAATTCATCCCAACAAATCTTTGCTTTACATCTTGTTTTTCTTTTTTTATTGACCGACAAAAGTACAAAAATCACTACGCTAATAGAACAAATATATTAGGTTAATACTGGATATCTTTTGGGTAAAAAACAAAATGCTTTACATAAAAAAACGTACTATTGCGTTTTCAAAAAAACCATTATAACAATAATATATACAGATGATTCATTTCTTTGGAAACCAAAACAGCAAGGTTTATGCTGTTCAAGCAACAAAAGAATTCTCGGCCAAAACCATAAA
>JBKEDH010000087.1:0-18376 GCA_047975295.1 Aestuariibaculum sp. | reverse complement strand
CAAACTTAACCTACTTTTTCAATTATACCAATAAAAGTCAGATTCTATATATATCAGAAAAAGAATTCTCGAAAATAAAAAACTTCAATCAATTGGATTATTTTAAAGAAAAAAAGAAAATAGCCATTGAATTAGAAGTTGAAAAGAAAGGAGATGGCATTTACTATTCAGATAATATAATAAGTATCAATAAAATAAATGGCAAATCTAGGAGTAACATATAGACTTACCCCTACCTCCCAAATATATGTGTGTAGCCGTAGATGAAGACAGGAATTGCATAGAGGTTATCGAGAATATTATCCCGGAAGCTATTCCAATAAATTCAGTGAATAATAGCGTTATATTTATTGATGTTTCTAAAACTCCAAAAATCAAAGACATCAAAAAAGAACTAAAATGCTTTGATACAATAAAGCCTGCGAAACTTACAATATATGTAGAACAAGCTATAGAAAACTCAAGAGAAATAACAGCAAGACTAGGACATGTTTTTATAGGTATCGAGCAAAACGGAATTATTCGAAATTTAGGATTTTACCCCGACAATGGGGGAGCTATCAATCTAATTTCAAATCAGGATAGCGAAATACATGACAATTCAACTTCTCCTTATCATGTAAGTATAAGTAAAAATATTTCAGCAAGTCAACTAAGCAATATTATAACCTATATTGAAAACTACCCTAGTACTTATGATGTAAGAAACTATAATTGTACAGATTTTGGTATTGAGATAGCAGCTATAAGGAGGGATAACACTTCCAAAAACTATAGGAATACGTTATCAATATGGATTCCCAGTTTTTAAAGGAAAAATTAATACTAAACAAAACGATTTATCTAAAAGTGAAGAAAAATTAGGTGACTATTTTAAAATTTTAATACAAAACGATTTATTCCTTAAGCCTTTTTTTAAGTTAAAAACAAAAAATGGCAAAATAATTAATGTATACACTAGTGAAACAGAATTTTCAAAACTATCGAAAGAATTAGAGGATTTTAATCGGGATACAGAAAAAATACACGTAGTTTTTAAAGGTAAAGAAATATCCAACCCCATTAACGACCCCGACAACATTTTTAACCAAGGTATCTATATAGCCAACAAAATTGTTTCGGTAAAAAAAGAAAAAGGCGTAACCGATTGGGACAAATAACCCAAAACAATACCATTATAACAAAAACAAATTATTACTTTTAAAGAATGGCACTTTTTTTGACTAACTTTGTAACATAAAATAACACAAACTTAAAACATAAATAAAATGGCATTAGAAATTACAGATGCAACGTTTGAAGAAACAGTATTAAAGAGCGACAAGCCAGTATTGGTTGATTTTTGGGCTGCTTGGTGCGGACCTTGTAGAATGGTGGCTCCTATTATTGACGAAATTAGCACAGAATACGATGGCAAAGCTGTTGTAGGCAAGGTAGATGTAGATGCAAACCAGGAATTTGCAGCCAAATATGGTGTTCGTAACATTCCTACTGTTTTAGTATTTAAAAACGGAGAGGTTGTTGCCAGACAAGTAGGAGTTGCTCCCAAAGCATCTTATACCGAAGCTATCGATTCGAATTTATAAAAGTACATAGAAAAAGAAAAGTGAAAGAGGTTTGCTACAACAGCAAACCTTTTTTATTGAATTAAAATGTTAGGAAAAAGGTAGAGTCGCTACTTGAGGTTTGCTCTAAACGTACCGTACAGTTAATAGCAAGAGCCAAATCCCGTATAATATGAAGACCCAAACCCGATTTTATCCCTACAACCTTGTCCGGGCTATATAATGCTTCAAGACTATTCTTAGCTATACCGGAACCATTATCACTAATGGTTATTACTGTATTTTCGGCTTGTTTTTTGGCACCCCATTTTATTTGGGGACGGTCTGTTTCTTTTGTAGCCTTAATAGCGTTTGATGTTAAATTGCGTATAATGGTTTTTCTAAGTATTTGTAAGCCTTTTTATTCTTTCAATTCTCACGAAAACACAACCAATCCCAATAAATTCGTTATTTTTAACCCACCCAATCACCACTAAAAAAAAGCTGATATGTTAAAAATGAAAATAACAATTGTCGTTTTATGCTGTGTCTCAATAATTTTTTCCTGTAAAGAAAAACAAAACCCCAATACACTTTTAAGTCCCGGCGTTTCGATAGATTTAGCAAACTACCGAAAAACACAGGTTGATAACGTGGTTTACAAGTTATTATTTAACATTCCCAAGAAGCAGGAAGATTCAATCCCATCTACATTAAAACTAATGTTGGATATTAATAATTTAGAGCATCCGCTGTATTTGGATTTCAATGTAAACACCTCGCACATTAAACAAATTACCGCCAATCAAAACAGTATTCCCATAAAGCACGAGCAAGAGCATATTATTATTGATGTCCCGTTTTTAAAATTAGGCAAAAACACTATAGACATCAATTTTATTGCGGGCGAACAATCGCTAAACCGCAATAGCGACTATCTATATACGCTTTTGGTTCCCGACCGTGCCAGAACTTTGTTTCCCTGTTTGGACCAGCCCAATATAAAAGCCCGTTACACACTAGAAATTACCACCCCAAAAGATTGGAAGGTACTTAGTACTGCATCGTTGGCTTTAAAAGAAGAAAACAATGAAACGGTTACGCATAAATTCAACACATCCAATGTTATAAGCAGCTATCTATTTTCTTTTGTGGCAGGTGTTTTTAAGGAAACCAATACAACTTTAGATGGGCTAAAAATGAATATGCTGTACCGCGAAACCGATTCGGCAAAAATAGCAACGAGTAACCCTGAAATTTTTAAATTGCACAGCCAATCGGTAGCTTTTTTAAAAGATTATACGCAATACGATTTCCCATTCGAAAAACTCGACCTTGCCGTTATTCCTGCATTTCAGTATGGCGGTATGGAGCATGTTGGTGCCGTTCAATATCGGGAATCACGATTATATTTGGACCAAAATGCCACACAAAAACAAATTTTAAGGCGCTGCAAACTTATTGCTCATGAAACCGCACATATGTGGTACGGCGATTTGGTAACTATGGATTGGTTTGACGATGTTTGGCTTAAAGAAGTTTTTGCCAATTTTTTGGCCGATAAAATAGCCGAACCCATATTTCCGGAAATCAACCACCGACTTAATTTTATGAGCGAGCATTACCCAAGTGCATATAGTGAAGACCGCACACAAGGAGCCGTACCCATTAAGCAACAATTAAATAATTTAAAAGATGCCGGCACCATTTATGGGCGTATTGTTTATAATAAATCGCCCATAATGATGCGCCAATTAGAGGCTTTGGTGGGCGAAAAATCCTTTAAAACCGGTATGCGCAACTACATAAAAAAATATGCCTTTGCCAATGCCGATTGGAACGATTTGGTAACACTTTTAGATGCCGAAACCAATTACGATTTAAAAACGTGGAGCAACGCTTGGGTATATAAATCGGGGCGCCCCGTAATTACCGATTCCATCATATATAAAAACGGAAAAATAGCACATTTTAAAATAGCGCAACATGCCGAAAACGGTAGCAAAAATATCTGGCCACAACAGTTTAACATTGGCTTGGTATATAACGATAGTATTATGGAAGTACCCGTTAACATAACCGGAAAAACATTAAAATTAACACAATTGGAAGGTTTGGAGCAACCCAAACATATTATTTATAATTACAATGCTTTTGGCTATGGCATTTTTCCTTTAAGTGAATTGGATGCCCAATTTATTCCCAAAATAACAAACAATGTAGCCCGTGGCTACAGTTATATTAATTTATACGAAAATGTACTAATCGGAAATATCAACCCTAAATTAGCTTTTAAAGTGTTACATGAAGGAATAATTTTAGAAAAAAATGAAATTATTTTAAATAATATGATAAGCAGCATAAGCACTTTGTTTTGGCATTTTATTTCGGAAGAAGACAGAAATCATTTTACAAAAACACTAGAATCTTCGGTAAAACAAATTTTGCTGAACGATTCGGTATTGCCAAGTATGAAAAAAACCTATTTCGGGCTATATAAAAGGATTGTCTACTCCAAAGAAGGTACTGCTTTTTTATATCAAATCTGGAACAAATCCGTAGTAATACAAAATTTGAATTTAAACGAAACTGATTATACGAATTTAGCGTGTACTTTAGCCTTATACAATCACCCCGATTACAAACAAATATTACAAACAGCTTTAAAAAACATAAGCAATAACGACCGAAAAGAACGTTTACGGTTTCTGTTACCCGCATTGTCCAATACTGTTGAAGAGCGCGATAAGTTTGTACAATCGTTATCAGAAGCAAAAAACAGGGAAAAGGAAAGTTGGGTTGGAACGGCCATGAGCTATATAAACCACCCGTTACGACAAGAAATATCGCAAAAGCATTTAAAATTCTATTTAGATTTGGTTGAAGAAATACAGCGAACGGGCGATATCTTTTTCCCAAAATCGTGGCTTAATGCCACCATAGGCCATTATTCCTCAGAATATGCCCATCAAGTAGTAGAAACTTTTTTAAAAGAACACCCCGATTATCCTTTAACATTAAAAAACAAACTGTTACAGGCATCCGATAAAGTATATCAGGCAAAACAATTAAGAGACCAATAACTATGGATTTACAAAACACACTTAATCAGGTAGAAGGAAGCAAAAACTTAGATTTACTTGCCAAACAAGTGGTTGAAGGCTTTATTGCAGGCATGCACAAAAGCCCGTTCCATGGTTTCTCGGCCGAATTTGCCGAGCATAAAATCTATAACCAAGGTGAAAGTACCCGCCATATCGACTGGAAACTATTTGCAAAAACCGACAAACTATATACCAAACGATACGACGACGAAACCAACCTGCGATGCCATATAATTGTAGATAACAGTAGTTCGATGCACTACCCCGAAATAAAAAAACCAGACATTTATAATTTAAACAAAATAACCTTTTCGGCATTGGCATCGGCCGCCTTAATGCAAATATTAAAACGCCAACGCGATGCCGTTGGTTTAAGTGTTTACAGCAACACATACAATTATTATGCACCCGAAAAAGGCAGCGAACGTCACCATCAAATGTTACTCAACACACTTGGCAGTATTATAGAAAACAAACCCAAAAATAAAACTACCGAAACTTATAAATACCTGCACGAAATAGCCGAAAAAATCCATAGACGATCGTTAATTTTTTTGTTCACCGACATGTTACAAACATCCGAAAACGACAACAAACTATTTGAAGCTCTTAGGCATTTAAAATACAATAAACACGAAGTGGTACTATTTCATGTATTCGACAAGGAAAAAGAATTGGACTTCGATTTCGATAACAGTCCAAAACAATTTATTGATGTAGAAACCGGCAACCACATTAATTTATACGCCGATACCATTAGAAACAATTACAACCAAGCCGTTACGGCTTATTTCAAGGATTTAAAACTCAAGTGTATGCAATACAAAATAAAATATGTCGAAGCCGATATAACCCAAGGTTTTAACCCTATACTTACCACTTATTTGGTGGAGCGCAATACGTTTAAGTGAAAAATGAAAATTGAAAAACTAAAAATACAAAATTGAATTGGGAGCTAAGACGTTGAGTTTAGAAAAAAGAGGATAGAATATAGAAAGGCTGAAGAATTGATAGCCACATTTTTTTGAACTTTTCGACTTTTATACTTTTTGCCGTTTTGTTATATTAACTAAGAAAATAACTCCTTTAAGTCAACTACCTCGGAGCAAGTCCACAAGGCATGAATTGGAAAAAATCAATAAAACATTTCGGCGCAAGCATCGGAGTATTCAAATCTCGATTATCGAGTAAAAAAATTGAATTAACAATTTTTAGGTTTTTAATTTGACGATTTTTAGCTTCCTTCTACAATTTTTTCAATAATTTTTGTGCTTTCCTGTAATCTTCGGCATCGGCAGGAATGGTTTCTATCAATGCAGCGCAATCAGCTTTTTTACCTTGTTTCAGCTTGCTTAAAGCCAAATACCACGTAGCCTTATTTTTATAGACCGAAGTCCCTTTTTGCAAAACATCTAACAAAGCATCGGAAGTTTTAAAATCATTCATTTCAATATTGGCAACAGCTCGGTAAAACTGCAATTCGGCATTATTCTTATCTGCATCCAATAAATTTTCCAATGCTTGATTGGCTGTTTTAAAGTCTTTATTGTTAAAAGCCGTTTCGGCTGTTTTTAAAAGCGGTGCATTATCGCCCCTAACAGTTAAACTAACTGTACCGTAATTGGCATAATCGCTATATTCGGGTGCCGACGGGTTAAACACAAAAAAACCTAAAAGCATTACAATACACGCTGCAACAGCATATTTCACAAAGTTTGGTATTTTTACAACCAATTCTTTTCGACGTGTACCTTCTACCTTATTAAAGTGGGCTTCGGAAATTTGGTTTAGCGTTTTGTTAAATACAGCCAATTTTTCTTCGTTAGCCATTTTATACTCTAAAAAAGCCGATGTCTCCTTATAAAGTTGAAACGATTGGTTAAAAACCTTGTCGGTTTTTAATCGGTTTTCAAAAGAAACAATATCCTCTTGCCGCATTTCGCCCGATATATAGCACTCGAACAATATGTAATCCTGCTCTTCCATTACATTTATAAATTAAGTTGGTTAAACTTTGGCGATGCTTTAATTAGTTCGGTTAGCTTACCTATACACAACGATTTCTTTTTTCTGGCATATGCATAACTTACACCCAAACTATCGGCCACTTTTCCCATAGATTTTATTTTAAAAGTAGCCTGCAATAATTCTCGACAAGCATTTCCCAGTTTTTGAAACATCTCGGCAAATAAGGCCTCTTTTTCACCAAAAACAGATGTTTCGAGTGCTAATGCTTGGGCATCGTTATCCTTAAATAAAACATCGTTATTAATTGTTACCTCTTTTTTATAAGTTTTTTTTAGTTCGTTTAACCACTTACGCTTGCACAACAGAAAAAAATAGGCCTCGAACGGGCAGGTAAGCTGTAGATTTTTTTTACTAGCCTGATTGTATATAGTTATTAAAGTGTCCTGTACCACGTCTTGAGCATCACTATCGTTACCGCTATTCTGTTTAATATAATTAACCACTTTGGGCACAAACTTATCATAAATAGCCTGCACTATAAATGTGTTATTATTGCGCAATCCTTCAATATATTTCTGGTCTTCATGTACTTTTTTTTCTACCATAAACCCCTATTTTTTCTACTAAAGTAAAAAAACTTCACGATAAAAAGGTAACAATTTTTATATGCAGTTTATTTAAGTATAAAACAACAACACTTAAAAACGGAAATTAACTTTAAAAATAGAAATCATGAAAAAATTAATCTTAATCATTGCAAGCATTATGTTCGTTATATCGAATATAAATGCAGCAAACGAAAATCCAATTATTACCAAAAGTGATTTAATCTTAATTTTTAATTGGAAAGCAGAAACCGAAAAAGGGATTTACTCAGGAACATCCTCAACACTTCAAGAGGCAAGAGAAATTATGTTATTAGCCAGTTCGGGAGAACTTATAACCGGTACCGAAATTACCAGCTACTATATTTTAAAAAGTGAAGCCAACAGTACAAATCGAAATTATTTTTGGGAAGTAGATACCGTAACTGGTCGTGCCAGAGGCTATTCATCTTCTCTCGATTATGCCCATAAAATGATAGCTCTTGTAGCATCTGGCGATGCTATTGTGTCGAAAATAATTATTAGCCAACCAGCAAAATAAAAAAAATAAAAAACAGGGTAACAAAACCGTTGCCCTGTTTATATAACTAAAAAAATAACTTTTAAATTGATTATTATGAAAAATTTTAAATTCATCTTAGGAACAGTTCTATTAGCCGCTATAACCTTTACCGGCTGCTCTGACAACGACGACAACGAAGAACCGGACGTAATTAGACCAACGGCCGAAGAATTTAGCGAAATACGCGAAAATGCTTTGGATAACATAACTCAAAATTTCGAGTTTAATACAGGTGAACTTGTGTTTACGGCAACTTCAGAAAATGGTGTAGAAATAACAATCTACCCTGGCTGTTTAACACTTAATGGCGAAGCGGTAACAGGAACCGTTAAATTGGAGTATGTTGAAATTTTTGAAAGAGGCAACATGATTACCACCAACAAACCTACAATGGGTATTATGCCAAACGGCGACAAAGCTTTATTGATTACCGGCGGCGAATTTTTCTTGAACCTTACTCAAAATGACCAAGCACTGGAAACCAACTGTAGCTTTTTGTTAAAAATACCAACAGAATTAACCGGTGGCGAAAATACGGGCATGACCCTTTGGGAAGGTGTAATTGATGAAGACGGAAATTTGGCTTGGGAAGAACTTAGAGAGGACAACCAAGACACCGATCAGAAAGACGGCGTTTTTATTGAGGGTACCGAATATTATGCTTTTAGAGGTGAATTTGGATGGACCAATGTTGATATTTTCTATAACGATCCTCGTGAAAAAACAACTTTATTGGTCGCCGTTCCTGATGGCTACGACAAAACAAATTGTGCCATATACCTATCATACAACGACCAAAAAAATGCATTGGCCTTATTAGATACCTATGATTCAAACACTAAGCTATTTAGTGAGCATTATGGTCAAATTCCGATAGGATTAGAGTGCAACGCTATATTTATTACCGAAGATGGCGACAACTGGAAATATGCCGTAAAAGCCGTAACAATTGAAGAGAATGGCACTATAACATTTACCGAAAGCGAGATGAGCACTGTTACAGAATCTCAGCTTATAACCATAATAAATAATCTGCCTTAAATAAAACTTGTCTGCTATTATTTGGGATTGATTAAATTGAAAGCGGCTATCTATAAAAGTATTTTTGTCATTTTGAACAATAGCGAAAAATCTTATAATTTTTCGTTTTGCCAAAATAACAATCCTTTTAAGATAGCCCTTTCTTATCTAAAAAAAGAAAAATGGACAGTAATACAGAAAACAACATGGCATCCATAAAAAAAAGTACAATAGCACTTATTATAGTAATAGCTGTAATAACTATTGCCATTAATATAATAGTTATCGTTTCAAACTTATTTGGTTAATAGCCTGTTTAAATTTGTATAAAAATTTAAGTTAGCAGGTAAAAGACTTTTTGTATATTTAGTGTTTAGTTTATTATTACACTTTATGGATAAACGCATACTTTTATTGTTTATTGGCATGGTTGTTATCCATGCTAATGCGCAAGAACTAATTAAAAACGACAGTATTACCAGAACTGCCACCATTACGGAAACCATAAATGGCAATACTGTTATTTTTTCTCCCGAAACACCTCCCTTAACCCAAATTGCAGGTGCTCCCAAGCCTTTTTATACTTATTTTTGGGAATTTGGAGATGGTCATTTCAGTAAGGAAAAAAATCCGGCACACACCTATAAAAATAAAGGTGAATATGAAGTTAGACTTTGGACTACCAACAACTACGATTACGGCAAACCACCAACAACA
Organism: Aestuariibaculum sp.; assembly: GCA_047975295.1. Lineage (GTDB taxonomy): Bacteria > Bacteroidota > Bacteroidia > Flavobacteriales > Flavobacteriaceae > JBKEDH01. The sequence continues at coordinate 8,856 of JBKEDH010000087.1, read as the reverse complement.
AGGCCAAAAAAAGTAAACGTAAATTCGGTTTCGGCAAATTACGATCAAGCTTCGTCCATGACAAACGATTTCGAACTTATTAGAAACCGCGAACCTATACCCGACGAAGAAATGGTAGCCGTGGTAAGCTACAAAAACAATAAAGATTACACCACTAACGGCAAACTTTACCTGTTTTACAACGAACTAAAATACAAAGCCAATAACTTTGAGATTTTAGATGTTAGAACTTACAATGGCGAAAAAAAGATACCTTCCAAAACTTTCACCTACACCCACAAAACCGACAATGAAAACACTTATTTGGCCTCTACAAACAACGCCTTTATTAGCATACAAAGCACATTACAGGATTCTACCATAAAAACCAACTTACCATTAACTTTGGAAGAATCGAAAACCATTTATAAAGATTGGAGTTTATTAGAATTCGACGATATGCAACCTCAAGAGGAACGCCATATTTTTTTCAGTTTAAAAACAACACCCGAAATGATAAAAGATACTAGTGCCATTATTTCGGTAAGAGGTGTTTATATTCCAGATTCCAATTACGATAACCATAAGGTAAAAGACATGGAAATGGAAATAGTTACCTCTCACGATCCCAATAAAATGTCTTCTAATGGTAGTTTTATGAATTACCGTTTTGTACGCTTTAAAAACTTAAAATTCAAGATCAAGTTTCAAAACAATGGTGAAGGACCGGCACGTACAATACGCTTGGAAACCGATATACCCGAAATGTTGGACAAATCGACCATAAAAATTCTCGATATGTATCCCAAATGCGACATTTGCCCTAAAAAGGAAGTTCTTTACAGTTGTTTGGATACCACCTATACCGATACGCAGGCCATTTTCACCTTTAAAAACATTTATTTACCGGGAAGTGAACAAAAAAACGTAAAGGAATACGATTCTACCAAAGGTTTTGTACGATACAGCATTAAGTTTAAGGAAGATTTTCACAAGAAAAAGACAAAAACGAGAACCGCTATTATATTCGACAAAAACGAACCCATAATAACCAATTACGCTACTACCCGATTTTTACCGGGCATTTCTATAGGGGTAAAAGCCGGTGTAAATTCGTATAGTGATTTAACAAATTCCGAAAGTTATTTTCTGGGAGCAACCCTCTCTCCTTACAAATCGTACCGTTGGTATTGGCAGGTAGAGCTTTTAAACCAAAAACATAATTACGATTCCGACGCCTCTATCGACGAACAATACATAGAAACCGATGGTACCCAAAATATGAGAATCTTTCAACGTACCACTAACTATTCGTCTTACGAAAATTTCGATCTAGACGTACCTGTACTTATACGCTATAACGTAAATAATTATATCGGTTTGGGCGCCGGATTACACAATACCATTACTGTTAGCGAAAGATGGACCGAATCGACTTTGGTCGAACAGTATATTGGCGAAGATAAAAACGGTGATCTTTACGATTCTTTTTCCAATCAAACCGAAAATAAGGATTCCTTTACCAATTTGCGTACAGGAGTCCTGTTCGAAATAACGGGAGGTTTTTCCAGGATTGGTCCCAGTTTGGGAGCCCGTTACATTTTAGATTTTGAAAAAAACTTTAACTATTGGCAATTTTATGCCATTTGGAAATTTTAATACGCTTATAATATGAAGCGTTACATTGTTCTCCTTATTTATTTTTTTTATGGAAACCTGTTTACCCAAAATATCGAAGAAAGTATTTATACGGCTACCGAACGTTTTATAAGCAACCAAAACACCACATCGCTGGAGCAACTTAATAAAGCCGAAGCTCATTTTAAAAACACAATAAAAACCAAGGACGAGCAATTGGCTCTTGTGTTTTTACAGTGCAACAAAGCCTTTTATTTAAGCAGCATTGGCTTTTTGCAAGAAGCCATAACCTCTTACGAAAATGCTTCCAATCTATTTTTCGACAATAAACTGGAGTTTTTATCAGATTTCGATATTATTGAAAGCTGCTTAAATCCATTGGGAAACCTGTACATTAAAATAGGCGATTTTACCAATGCCATAAGCACTATTAACCAATATATTTTTCTGGCAGAACAAAACCACAACACACCGCAGCAAATAAGCGGCGCCATTAACCTTGCCATATTGTACCAAACTATCGGCAACCATAAAATGGCCATAAAAACGACCGAAAAGTATATTGAAAAAACAAAAGATTACAAACAACTAAGGCAAAAGCTAATCCAAATAAATACTGATAGCCAAATTGCTCTTGGCAGTATTTCCAATTACAACGATATCCCTATCGCTTTAATTAACAAAGCCGGTTACAAACTGGCCTTCAACAAAAAGGATTACAACAAAGCCTTAACCTTTTTCGATAAAATAAAAAAAGAACTTCTTAGCGATAAAGAGACATTACCAAGAGATGTAGCAAAATTATATTTTCAAGAAGCCCAGTTATACCATTTACTGGACAATAAAACTGAAACCACTATGGCTTTACAAAAAGCCCTTAACATATTATTACCAAACAATAACACATTTTTGCCAGACAAAGACAGTCTATATGCCGAAAACACTTTTATAGATGTATTCGATTTATATGCCGCCACCGAACCCGATACCGAAAAGGCACTACAGGCTTTCAATTTAAGTTTTCATGTATCGTATTTATTGCAAAACCAATACACCTCGCAAGAAAACAAAATACGTTTACAAGCTACCAACCGCACCCGTAGCGAAACCTGTATAGACTTGCTTTACAATGCATTTAAAACCACAAAAAACAAAAGCCTGTTAAAACGGGCATTTCAGTACGCCGAAAACAATAAAGCATCTGTTTTAAGAACCGTTTCGGAAAAACAAAAACGATTAACACAACATCCCCGCGACAGTTTATTGATACAGGAATCGATATTTTTAAAAGAACAGGAATATATAACAGGTAAGCTTCTAATGGCTCAATTGGCCAACGACAGCATTTCGAAAATAAATCGGTTTGGTACCGCTTTAAACCGTATTTCCATTCAACTAAAAAGATTACAGGAAAAAATTGAAAAAAAATATCCTTCGGAAACATACCTTATTTCAATAGAAAAGCTCCAACAGCAATTGCAACGTGACAATACTGTTTTTGTTGAATATTTTTTTGGGAAACGACATGTATATCAGTTTATAATATCAGGAAACGATATCGCATTAAATGGTATTCCTTTTACCGAAACCTTCAAATACCAAATAAAAAGCTTTATCCAATTGTTCGATTCGCCAACAACAATTAACAACAACATTAATACTTATACCAAATTAGCTCACGACCTTTACAACAGCTTAAACCTAAAAACCATAAATCGCAATAAAAATATACTTGTTATCCCCGATGGTTTTTTAAACTTTGTTCCTTTTGAAGCCTTGTTGACATCTGCCACCAGTACAACCGCTTTTAAAAACATGCCCTTTTTGGTGAAAACGCAGGCTTTGGCCTATAATTCTAGTGCTTATTTTTACTTGAACAAAACCAAAACAGTTAACAACCATAATCTTTTAGGATTTTTCCCTGTATTCGAAAACACCCAACAGCAGCTTACCTATTCCATTAACGAGGCAGAAACCATACAATATGAAATTGATTCGGATATTCTTTTAAGAAAAAAAGCCACAAAGCACTATTTTACACAAGAGTCTAAAAAATATACTATCCTACACTTATCCACCCATGCCAGCAGCGGTACTTTTGCAATACCTGCGCATATAGAATTTTATGATAACACATTGTTTTTAAACGAATTATATAGCTTGGATTTTAGTCCGGAATTGGTTGTTTTAAGTGCTTGCGAAACTGGAGTGGGCTCTCTCTACAAAGGAGAAGGTCCAATGAGCTTGGCCCGCGGATTTCAATATGCCGGCACAAAAAACCTATTGTTTTCATTATGGCAAATAAACGACCTTTCCACAGCACAAATTATGCAATCGTTTTATAGAACCTATACTAAAAACCAATCGGCATTTGTGGCCAATAGGCAATCTAAATTAGATTATTTGAAAAACGATGCCATCGATAACACCAAAAAATCCCCTTACTATTGGAGTGCATTTGTATATTATGGAAGCATTGATACCGTTAAAAATTCAAACACATTATTTTATTCTGTTTTTACGCTATTTATTATAGCTATTATTCTATTTTTATGGCAAAAATTTAAACCTCATGGCCAATAGTACGCTCAACCAATTTCTTACCGCCAAAGGTTATGTAAGGGTAAAACTCCACCTTACCAAAACCAATCATTTTGAGATAAAAGCTTCAATAAACGGAAAAAAAGGACTGTTTATTTTAGATACCGGTGCATCAAATTCCTGCGTTGGCTTCGATGCCGTGAACACTTTCAACTTAAAAGTAAAAGATTCTGCTATTTTAGCTGCTGGTGCCGGTGCCACCGATATGGAAACTAAAATATCCAAAAAAAATAAAATAAAAATAGGCAAGTGGAAACACGATAAAACAGTTTTAGTACTATTTAACCTTACCCATGTAAATACGGCACTTTTAAACCACAACGCCAAACCGGTAGATGGTATTATAGGAGCCGATATACTAAAAAAAGCCAAAGCAATTATCGATTATAACAAGAAATATTTGTATCTAAAGCCTTAAAATACTTATCTTTATTAGATTAAAATCACCTTTAATGTCTAAAAATGAGTACCACCATAGTTATCGCCGACGACCATCCATTAATGCTAAGAGGTTTATCTAATTTTCTTACATCGAAAGGCTTTAACATACTTGGCAGCGCCAAAGACGGCAAAACCGCATATAACCTAATTGTAAAGCTAAAACCCGATATTGCTGTTCTGGATATTAGAATGCCCTATATGTCGGGAATAGAGATTGCAGAAATCTGCAAAAGGAATAATCTTTCAACAAAAATAATACTTATTACTTTCGATAAGGAAGAAGAACTTTACGATAAGGCAAAAGCAAGCGACGTATATGGCTATATTTTAAAAGAATTTGCCATTGAGGAGATAGAAACTTGTATTGCCCATGTTAAAAGGAACACACATTATTTTAGTAAGGAGATAGAAGCCCACTTAAACAAAAGTTCTACTAAACGCCCCGAAAGTTTGGAATTACTTACAAAATCGGAATTAAAGATAGTAAAACTCATTTCGGAAAACAAAACAAGCTTAGATATTGCAACCGAACTTTCCATTTCTGTAAGAACCGTGGACAAACACCGCAGTAACATTGTGTCCAAACTTAAATTAGACAACAAGCCTACCGCACTCTTTATCTGGGCCAATTCCAACAAACATTACTTATAGGTACACAAGTAAAGGTTAAAATACAGTACTACAGGAACCATTTTAAACAATCGCCCCAAGCATATTGTCATTATCACACTAAAAAATAACGGTTTAGTATTTGGTATTCCAATAGTTTATCGTAAATTTGCAAACTCTTTTTTTAGAGAGGAATGTTTAATAAATAAAAAATTTAAAACGTGGACACATTAAGCTACAAAACGATTTCGGCCAACAAAGCTACTGTAGATAAACAGTGGGTTTTGGTTGATGCCGAAGGACAGTCTTTGGGTCGTTTAGCGTCGAAAGTTGCAAAACTTTTAAGAGGCAAACACAAGCCTAGCTTCACACCACACGTTGATTGCGGTGATAACGTTATTGTTGTCAATTCGGAAAAAATCAACTTAACAGGAAACAAGTGGAACGATAAAACCTATATTCGTCACACAGGTTATCCGGGTGGCCAGAGAAGTTTAAACGCACAAGAGATGTTCGGAAAAGATCCGGCAAGATTAGTTGAAAAATCGGTAAAGGGTATGTTGCCAAAAAACAAATTAGGTGCTACTTTATTCCGTAATTTAACTGTTGTTGTTGGTACAGAACATGCCCATGCGGCACAAAAACCAAAAACAATTAACTTAAACGAATTCAAGTAATGGAAGTCATTCACAAAATTGGCCGTAGAAAAACAGCGGTTGCCCGTGTTTATGTTGCTCCAGGAAAAGGAAACATCACGGTAAACAAAAGAGAATTGAACACCTACTTTACAACACCTACTTTACAATACAAAGTTAACCAACCATTGGTATTAACCAACAACGAGGATAACTTCGATATTACTGTAAATGTTATTGGTGGCGGTATTACCGGTCAAGCAGAAGCTGTTCGTTTGGCTATCTCTCGTGCATTGTGCGAAGTTGATACCGAAAACAGATTAACCCTTAAGCCAGAAGGCTTATTAACAAGGGATCCGAGAATGGTAGAGCGTAAAAAATTCGGTCAGAAAAAAGCACGTAAAAAATTCCAATTCTCTAAACGTTAACACCCACATTCCCAATTGGATTGGGAGTACTCTTGATGAGATGCTTCGACAAGCTCAGCATAACATCAATGTAAAACAAAAAAATTAAAAAACACAGTTATTGTTGTTCCTATTTTTTAAAACAGGATTTAGTTTAGCATCTAAATGATTAAGGCGAATTATAAACATGACCACTTAACCATTGCTAATTCAACAGAACGTAAACTATTACAAAAATGGCAGTAGAAGTAAAAGAATTACTTGAAGCAGGTGTACACTTTGGACACCTTACACGTAAGTGGGACCCTAATATGGCACCTTACGTATATATGGAGCGCAACGGCATCCATATTATAAACCTATACAAAACTGCGGCAAAAATTGATGAGGCCGGTACTGCATTGGCAAAAATTGCTGCTTCGGGCCGTAAGATTCTATTTGTTGCAACCAAAAAACAGGCCAAGGATATTGTTGCCGAAAAAGCAGGATCCATTAACATGCCCTACATTACCGAAAGATGGCCAGGCGGTATGTTAACCAACTTCGTTACTATTAGAAAAGCTGTTAAAAAAATGGCTGCTATAGACCGAATGAAAAAAGATGGCACCTTTAATACCCTGTCTAAAAAAGAGCGTTTACAAGTAGATCGTTTAAGAGCCAAGTTAGAGAAAAACTTAGGTTCCATTAGCGACATGACACGTTTACCCGGCGCTTTATTCGTAGTGGATATTAAGCGCGAACATATCGCGATTAAGGAAGCACAAAAATTAAACATTCCAATATTTGCAATGGTAGATACAAACTCAGACCCACGTCAAGTGGACTATGTAATACCTGCAAACGACGATGCTTCCAAATCGATCGATAAAATTTTGTCGTATGTTACTTCGGCCGTTGCCTCTGGGTTGGCAGAAAGAAAAGCCGATAAGGAAGATAACGACAAAGCACCTTCAACCAAAAAAGCCAAGGCTAAACCAGTGGTAGCAGCCGGTGAAGAAGAATAATTAACATTTACACAACACAAACAAGTCGTTTAATTATATTCTTTATCGAAATATTAAACGACTTGTTTAAATTATCAGAATACATATTATGGCAGAAGTAAAAATTTCAGCAGCAGAAGTAAACAAACTAAGACAGGCTACCGGTGCAGGTATGATGGATTGTAAAAAAGCTTTAGTTGAAGCCGAAGGCGATTTCGACAAAGCCATTGAAATATTACGTAAAAAAGGACAAAAAGTAGCCGAGAAGAGAGCCGATAGGGACTCTAGTGAAGGTGCTGCCGTTGCAAAGATAAACGCCAATGCAACCGCCGGTGTAGCTATTGTTTTGGGCTGCGAAACCGACTTTGTGGGCAAAAACGAAAACTTTGTAAAGTTAGCTAACGATTTGGCCGAAACCGCTTTAAACTACGATACTCTGGAAGCCTTTTTGGCAGCCGATTTTGGTGGTATCACCGTTGCCGACAAATTAACCGAGCAAACTGGTGTTATAGGTGAAAAATTAGAAATTAAAGCGTTTGAAAAATTAGAAGCTCCTTATGTAGGTTCTTATGTTCATATTAACAAAATCGCTGCTTTGGTAGGTTTATCTGCAAAAGTTAATAATGCCGAAACATTGGTTAAAGACGTTGCTATGCAAGTGGCATCTATGGGAGCCACAACACTTTCTTACAAAGATTTCGACCCTACTTTTGTAGCTTCTGAAACCGAAGCTAGAATTGCAGTAATAGAAAAAGAAAACGAAGAATTGGTTCGTTTGGGAAAAACTCTTAAAAACGTACCAAAATATATTTCCATGGCACAGTTAACACCAGAGATTTTGGCTCAAGCCGAAGCCGATGCCAAAGCCGAATTAAAGGCCGAAGGTAAACCGGAACAAATATGGGACAGGATTTTACCCGGTAAAATGGAACGTTTTATCTCGGACAATACAACTTTAGATCAAGAAAAATGTTTATTGGATCAAAACTTTATTAAGGACGAGAAAATAAACGTAGCCAAATATGTAGCCTCTTATGGCGATGTGGCAATTACAGGATTTAAGCGTGCTACCGTAGGATAATTCTATTTAATACCAATACAGAAAACTCGTTTAAACGAGTAACATAAAAAACCATTGTACATTTGTGTGCAATGGTTTTTTTTATCTATCCATAACTTATCAAACCACTTAATTTTCTATTATAATTTTGTGTGTTTCAGAAATTCCATCATTAGTTATTTTTAAAAAACACATACCTTTTGGCAATCCGGTTACATTCATTTTTTTATTTTGAAACCTAAAGATTAATCGAACCTAGGCATAAACACTTACAAAATACCTTTTCACAAAAATGTACACACGTAAAATGGTATTCTCAACATAAATTTCTTTATCTTTCTTAACCACAAATTAGGGTTTCCCTAAACAGACGGAAATAGCCTGAAAAATTCAACTTAGTAAATTAAGATATTATGTATATTTGCTAAACTTTCATAAAACGCAGATTAATACATGAAATACAAACGCATACTTTTAAAACTATCCGGCGAAGCCTTAATGGG
>JBKEDH010000049.1:0-21761 GCA_047975295.1 Aestuariibaculum sp. | reverse complement strand
TTTTGATGCCGAAATGCTTAACAATAATCAACCTTTAAGCGGTAATTTAAAAGTAAACTGGTTGCATGGTGCTGTTGGCAAGAATTTAAAGGCCGAAGTTCAGGCAAAGTTTAGTAGTAGCCATACCGCTTTTAAAAATTATAAAGATTACGTTTTTTACGATCCCGCAAGGCGATACAATTCCGAAGAAGTCCATATTTTTAGTGGTAAAACCAATGAAGATGGTGAAGCTGTTATAAATAAAAACGTAAAAGTAGGCAAAAACGCTCCGGGTATGCTAAATGTACAGTTTTTGGTACGTGCATTCGAAAATGGAGGCGATTTCTCCATCGATGCTTTTACAAAGCAATACGCCCCTTACGATGCTTTTGTTGGGCTACGATCGCCCCAAGGCAATGCTTACGATTCTTATTTTACGGACGAAGATATTACCTTTAATGCCGTAGTAGTCGATGCTCAAGGCAATCCTATAAAGCGGGAAAGCCTTAATGTTAAGGTCTATAAAATTGAATGGCGTTGGTGGTGGAATTCTTCGTACGATAACTTGTCCAGTTATGTGTCCGGTTCGTACCATAGGCCTTTCCTTTCTACAAAATTAATAATGGATGCAAATGGTAGCCGTGATTTCAACATAAAAATTCCCGATGAAGAACGAGGTCGTTATTTAATACGTGTTGAAGACCCAGTAAGTGGCCATGCAACAGGTAGAATAGCTTATTTTTACAAAAATTGGTACACGCCAAAAGACAATAAAGATGCAGCTAAAATGTTGGTGTTCTCGTCCGATAAGGAACTGTACAATGTCGGCGAAACGGCAAAGGTAACCTTTCAGTCGGGCAGTGAAGGCCGTGCTTTGATAAGTATAGAAAACGGCTCGGAAGTTTTAAGCCATAAATGGGTAAAAACACAACAGGGTGAAACCACGGTACCTATACCAATAACCGAAGACATGACACCCAATGTATTTGTTAACATTTCATTGCTGCAACCGCATGCCATAACTGCAAACGATTTGCCCATTCGGCTATATGGTGTTATTCCTATTATGGTTGAAAATCCCGATACCAAACTACAGCCCGTTATCGATATGCCCGATACTTTAAAACCGGAACAAAACTATACCATAGAAGTATCTGAAAAAAACAGTAAACCCATGACCTACACCATTGCCGTGGTTGAAGAAGGCTTATTGGATTTAACCCGTTTTAAAACGCCCAATGCATGGGACGAATTTTTTAAACGAGAAGCTCTGGGCGTAAAAACCTGGGATGTTTTCGACGATGTTATCGGAGCTTACGGTGGTAGTATAGACCAAGTATTTGCTATTGGTGGTGACGATAGTGCCATGGGTAAAAATAGTAAAAAGGCCAACAGGTTTAAACCTGTGGTTACCGTTTTGGGACCCTTTAAAATAGATGCTGGTAAAACGGCAATCCATAATCTTAAAATGCCCAATTACATAGGTTCGGTACGGGCTATGGTTGTTGCGGGCAATACAACCAACAATGCCTATGGCTGTACCGATAAGGCCGTTCCTGTTAAAAAGCCCTTAATGGTATTGGCTTCTTTGCCACGTAAACTAAGTCCGGGCGAAAAAGTAACCCTCCCGGTTACCGTATTCGCAATGGAGCCCAAAGTAAAAAATGTAAACTTGAGCTTAAAATTAAGCGATGGCATTTCGGTAGTTGGCGAACAGAGCCAAACTTTATCTTTTTCAAGACCGGACGAAAAAATGGCCTATTTTGAATTAGATGTAAGTAAAGCCAAAGGCATTAATACCATAGAGGTTGTAGCTAATGGAAATGGTGAAAATTCAAATTACAAGGTTGAAATTGATGTTGAAAATACTAATCCCATTACATCGCAATCCATTAATCACGTTTTAACCGAAAATGGATCACAAACCATTACGTTTTCAACTTTTGGTGTTTCGGGGAGCAATACGGCGACCATCGAGTTTTCAACTTTGCCTCCTATGGATTTTACCCGCCGTCTGGAATATTTAATACGTTATCCGCACGGCTGCCTTGAGCAAACGACCTCGGGAGCATTTCCCCAGTTATTTTTGGGAGATATATTCGATTTAAGTTTTGACAAAAAACAGGATATAGAAAAAAATATTAAAGCAGCGATTAATAGAATTGGGTACTTCCAAAAACCCAATGGCGGATTGAGCTATTGGATTGGTGAAAACCGGTCCGACGATTGGAGTACCAGTTATGCCGGACATTTTATGATTGAAGCCGAAAAGAAAGGTTTTGTACTACCTTTAACCTTTAAGACCAACTGGTTGGCTTACCAAAAGAAAGCAGCAAGGGATTGGCGCCCTAATTATAGGGGTTATTACGATTTGGCACAAGCGTACAGGTTATACACGTTGGCTTTGGCGGGAAGCCCCGATTTAGCTTCTATGAACCGTTTACGTGAGTTTGCCAATATTTCCAACAATGCTAAATGGCGTTTGGCTGCGGCATATGCACTTGCCGGACAAAAAGAAGCCAGCGAAAAATTAATACAGTCGGCAAATATCAATTTTAAATCATCGGAATACAGCTACTATACTTATGGATCGGTCGATAGAAACCGTGCTATGGCTTTAGAGACCATGGTACTTACCAAAAATAAGGGAATGCGCGAGATCGCCGAATATATTGCAAAAGACCTGTCGAGTAACCGTTGGATGAGTACACAAACAACAGCATATAGTTTGTTGGCTATGGCCAAGATGGTAAATGCCAATGGTGGTAAGGCACTTAATTTAAGCTATACTGTTAACGGAAAAGCAGAGACCGTAAATACCAAAAATGCGGTAGCACAACGCCAACTTGATGTTTTAGAAGGTAACAATACCGTTACAGTAAGCAATGCACAAAGCAATGTGGTATATGCAACTATTTTAAATTCGGGCCGATTACCTTTGGGAGAAGAGCTTGCCGAACAACGAGGTTTAAGCCTTTCGGTAACCTATACCGATTTAAACAACAATAAAATAGATATCTCTAAACTGCAACAGGGACAGGATTTTGTGGCTAAGGTAAGTGTAAGTAATTTAAAGGACGAACATGTAAATAATGTGGCTTTAACCCAAATATTTCCATCGGGTTGGGAAATTGTAAATACCCGTTTTACTGCTTTTGGTGATACTACCGTAAGCAATGCCCGATATACCGATATTAGGGACGACCGTGTTAATTTTTATTTCGACTTATCCCAAAAAGGTAAAAACGATGCCAAAACATTTACCGTTATGCTAAATGCTTCGTACTTGGGTACTTATTATTTGCCTGGTGTACAGGCCGAAGCTATGTACGATAACGATTATTTGGTGCGTAATAAAGGGCAATGGGTTACGATTGAACAGTAAAACATGAATCTCAAAATCTATTACGCCGTTATTTTTACCTCGGTATAAAATGAAAATATTAATGGTTATACCGAAATGGCCGATAAAATGATGGTTCTTGCCAAAAAACAACCAGGGTTTTTATGTGGGAAAGTGCAAGGGAAACTATTGGTATTACGGTAAGTTATTGGGAAAGTCTTGATGCTATTAAAAATTGGAAACAACAAACCGATCATCTGGTAGCATAACAAAAAGGAAAAGAGCAATGGTACAAAATTAGGGTGTGCAAAGTAGAACGGGAGTATGGTTTTTTTGCAAACAGGAATGATGTTTAAAACAAATAGGAGTCATTTTTTTAAGCCATTATTTTTTATATTGGTGATTTGTTTGTTTTCCTGTAATCTAAACACAGAGAACATAGAAAAATTTGGTTGGAAATATGGAGGGGGTTTTTATATTGGAGATGCTTTTTCGGTCGGTAAATACATCTATGTTAAAAATGACACACTGTACAAAAAGCAGGAACCTATTGCCAAAATTATTTCATTAAAAAGAAGAATCGATTTATCGAAAGTTTTAATAATCCAATCCTTAGCTTCTAACGAAATGGGTACATATTATGCAAAATAAGGAAGGAATCTTTTAAATCATCTAAAAAAAAATCTCCTTCATCACTTCAAACTGGGCAATGCATATTTAAAGAACAGGATAAATTGATCGTTCTCGAAAGCCTTTCGTATTTTTTTAAAGGCAATGCGCATTTGAGATTCGACGGTTTTTTGGGAAATATTCATCATTTTGGCTATTTCGCTATACTTTAATCCTCTAAACTTATTTAACCTAAGAATTTCCCTGCAATTTGGCGGTAAAGTTTCAATAAGGAGCATTAAGCGGTTAACTCTATCGGTTAAGGTCTCTTGGTCTTCGGTTGCATATTCGGTTAAAACTTCTGCTTTAAAATTTTCCAACAGGCCTTGGCGGCGTTTTACCTTTTTATATTGGTTTAAATACGAATTGTACGCTATTAGATATAGGTAACCCTTAACCGATTTGGTAATGTTCAGGTCTTCCCTATTCATCCAAAGATTCACAAAAATCTGTTGTACAATATCTTCGGAAATTTGAATATCGTTAGTAAAAGCATGAATATAACGGACCAATGATTTGTAATATTTCTTGAACAACAAATCAAAAGCATTTGTATCGCCCTTCACTATCAATTCAATTAACCGTTGGTCTTCCATTTAAAAAATTTGTTGAAAAATAGTGATTTCATAATAAAATGGAAAAAAAATAAATATTCTTTTAAGGGTTTTTAATATTTCGTGTTGTTATAGCATTAAACCAAACAAAGCCCATAATTATTTATCCATACATGGAAAACATAATTTTAAAATATTTAAACGATTCTTTAACCGAAGCAGAACACCAACAATTGTGTACATGGCTAAAAAATAAAAAGAATAAAGAAAAGTTTAAAGCCTTTATAAAAACAAATTACGATTTAAGTATTGTTTATAATGATGTTGACGAAACCGAAGCTTTAAGGCAGATAAAACGCAATATTGCTCAAAAACAAAAAAAAATGGTAAAGCGCCGCCCGTACTACAAATATGTTTCGGCTGCTGTTTTTATAGGTGTTTTGCTGGCTGTTTCCTTATTTTTAAAAAAAGATGGAAACACAGGCTTGCCTCATGATAAAAAAACTACCAAAGCCGTAAGTACAATAAAACCGGGAAAAGAAAAGGCTATCCTTACTTTAGGAGATGGTTCGGAGGTAATATTGAACGAAGGAACGGAATATAGCAACCAAAATTCCAAAAGTAATTCCAAAGGTATTGTTTATACAAATAAAACAGATAAAACAACAGAGGTTACTTACAATTACATGACCATACCTCGGGGCGGCCAATATTTTTTACAATTATCAGACGGAACGAAAGTTTGGCTTAATTCAGAATCGCAACTAAAATATCCGGTAACATTTATTAACGGCCAACCCCGTACTGTAGAATTGGTGTACGGCGAAGCCTATTTTAAAGTATCGCACAGCAATAACCACAACGGCAGTATATTTAATGTGCTTACCAAACAGCAAGAAGTAAATGTTTTGGGTACCGAATTTAATATTAAGGCCTATAAAGACGAAAGCCATGTTTATACAACCTTGGTAAACGGTAAAGTGGTTCTAAACATAGAACAGGAAACAAAACCATTATTGCCCAACCAGCAATGCGTGCTCGATCTTGGCAACAACAGCATTACCATTAAAAAAGTCGATGCTTATGCCGAGACGTGCTGGAAAGAAGGTCTGTTCAGTTTTAAAAATAAATCGTTAAAAGAAATTACGGTTGTACTGTCCCGTTGGTACAATATTGATGTTGTTTTTGAAAATTCGAAGTCCGAAAATTTAATGTTTAGCGGTGTTTTGAAAAAAAACCAAGGCATAGACGAAATTTTAAACATAATAAACGAAACCAATTTAATAAACGCCTATGAAATAAAAGATAAAACCATAACCATAAAATAAAAAAGGGTTTAAGCCGTACCGCCACAGTACACTTCATTTTTTTATTTTTTGAATTAATTAAATTAACTAAACAAAACGTACATTTATGAAATTAAAACCAACCAACTATTTTCTAAAAAATAGGATATTACTAAACACCATGAGAGCAATAATACTCTTGTTCTGTACTACTGTTTTCAGTTTTTCGCCTACCCATATTTTTTCACAAAATACAAAGGTGAAAATAGATCGGGACAAAATTGTTACCATAGACGAGGTTTTCGATATAATACGAGAACAGACCGATTTTTCTTTTCTTTATGATGCAGGTCTTTTTAAGGATGCGCCTAAAGTCTATTTAAAAAAAGGAAAAATGGATGCCAACCAACTATTAAATGATGTTATTCAACAGCGAAACTTCAAATTGAATGTATTGGATAGTAACACCGTTGTAATTCGTAAGTCGGAACACAAAGCAACAGTTCAACGTCACGAAATAAAAGGAACGGTTGTCGATGCATCTGGAGTACCTTTGGCAGGAACCAGTATTATAGTAAAAGGCACTACAACAGGGACACAAACCGATTTTGATGGCAATTACAGCCTGCAAGTCCCTAACCAAAATACTATTTTGGTTTTTAGCTATGTAGGGTTTGTTACCCAAGAAATAACCGTAGGCAGTCAAACAACCGTTAATATTACCATGAAAGAAGATGCCTCTAAACTAGAAGAGGTTGTTGTTGTAGCCTATGGCACACAAAAAAAGGAATCGGTTACCAGTTCCATTGCTACGGTTAAATCGGATGATTTGACCGATTTGACCGAGCCCAATCCTTCGGCCATGTTGCAAGGTAAGGTTGCCGGTGTACAGATTTCGGCGTCGCAGGGCACACCCGGTTCGGCTCCGGAAGTATTAATAAGAGGTATGGCTTCATTAAATGGAAGCGTTACACCATTGTGGGTGGTCGATGGTGTTATACAACACGGTACGCCTATTGTAAACCCCAACGATATTGAGTCCATGTCGGTATTAAAAGATGCTTCGGCAACATCCCTTTATGGGTCTCGTGGTGCCAATGGTGTTATTATCGTTACAACAAAGCAGGCTAAACTTGGAGTAAGCAAATTAACATTTACATCTCGAATAGGGGTCAATCATTTTAATTCCGGGAAATTTGAGGTTATGGACTCCAAACAGTTGTACGATTACCATACACTAATGGGCAATACACAGGATTGGTTTACACCAGATTTATTAGATAGAAATTTTAATTGGATAGACAATGCCACAAAAGCCGGTTTTGTACAGGATTATACCATGTCCTACACCACCAGTACCGATAAAATAAGAACATATATTGCTGGTGGATATTATAATGAAGAAGGTACTATTAAAGGATCGGATTTTAAACGTTATACCTTTAGGCTTAATTTGGATTACAAGGTAAGTAAACGGTTAACATTAAAGCCAAAGGTTTCCTTTAGTTTTGACGATCGATTTAATGCCGAACACAGCCGTTATAACATGTACACCAACTTACCTTGGGATATCCCTTTCGATGCTGAAGGCAACCCTATAAAAGCCCAAGAATCTTCGGATTGGATTGGTAGGGATAAATCGAATTACTACTACGATTTACAATGGAATTATGGTAAGAGCAAAATATTTAACATGAGTTTTAATGGTGATTTCGAATTTAAAATTCTAGATAACTTAACCTACCATTCTACAAATAACTTTACATTGTACCATTATAACGGAATGACTTATGTCGATCCGCTTTCTGTGGCAGGTACTGCTGTTAAAGGTAGTGTAGAAAATTCTACAGCTCGGCGTTTTACAAGATTAACAACCCAAATGCTACGCTATACTAAAGATTTTGGCGAAAATTCTATTACCGCATTGGCAGGATACGAGTATAACGATTATGTTTACGAAAATACAGGAGCCACAGGAGTAGGTATTATTAGTGGAGGCGAAATATTAAATGTAACAGCCGAACCAAAAGCCATTGAAGGCGGTAAAAATGAATATGCCCTTCAATCAATGTTTTTTAATGTGGATTACGCATACAGTAATAGATATTTTGCCAAAGCTTCCATTAGGCGAGACGGTGCTTCAAACTTTGGTATCGATAAACAGTACGGTACTTTTTTTGCATTAGGTGCCGGATGGAACATTAGTAATGAAGCATTTTTTAACAGTAAAAATATAAACCTGTTAAAATTTCGTGTAAGCTACGGTTCGGTAGGCAACCGTCCTAAAGAATTATATCCGTACCAAGACACTTATTCTATGTCTCAGTATGATGCTATACCAAGTGCCGATCCGTACCAATATGGCAACCCTGATTTATCTTGGGAAAAATCGTACGAAACAAACCTTGCAATTGATGCACGTTTTTTCAACAGAATAAATACAACTTTAGAATATTACAATAAAAACACATCCGATTTATTGTATCGGGTAGATTTACCCGAAGTTACCGGTTTTGATGGTTATTGGGAAAATGTTGGCGGTCTAAAAAACTCTGGTTTTGAGGTGGTTTTGGATGCCGATATTATACAAACCGATAATTTTAATTGGAATCTCGGTTTTAATATAGGTATCAACAAAAATGAAATTACCGAACTGTTTGACGGCCAAACCGAAATACAACGAGGAAACAAAATTTTTAAAGTAGGGGAAGACATGAGCTCTTGGTACATGCGCAAATGGATAGGTGTAAACCCCGACGACGGAAAACCATTATGGGAAGTTGTAGATGCTACTACAGGAGAAATCTCCCAAACCAGTAATTACAACGAAGCTACACAACAATTGGTAGGTAATGCGTCTCCCGATTTTATAGGTGGTTTCAATTCTCGCTTAGCCTATAAAGGTTTTAGTTTGGACGCCAGATTTAGTTTTGTGTCCGGTGGCGAAATATATAACAGCTCGCGCGAATTATACGATTCCGATGGTCTATATCCTACCTTTAATCAACAGGTGTTAATAGACGGTTGGTCTAGATGGGAAAAACCCGGCGACGAAGCTACGCATCCTCAAGCCATATACGGAGGCAATAACAACTCAAACAAACCATCGTCCCGATTTTTGGAAGATAGAAGTTATTTAAAACTTAAAAACATTACTTTGGGTTACGAACTGCCCAATAGTATAACAGAAAAATTAAGTGTGAGCAATGCCAGAATATATATTTCTGGAGACAACCTTTTAACCTTTACAAAATATTCCGGAACCGACCCCGAAGTTGGTGGTAATCCGGACGATGGTGCTCTTAACGGAATAATAAGAACGGCATACCCTATTCCTCAACGTTTTGTACTGGGCTTAAACTTTTCTTTCTAACAAAAAATTAAACACAAATGAAAAAATCAATAGTAATATTTATATTAAGCATTGGATTATTGAACCTTTCTTGTGATATAGAAAGAAATCCATACGAACAAATAGCCGTAACCGATTTATTTGGTAGTCCGGAAGCCTTACAAACAGCTACATTGGGCAATTATGCACTGTTAAAAGGAACAACCGGATATGGCGGTTGGATAGATCAAATACACCGATTGAGCGAATATCCCGGCGATAATGTATCGTTAAGTGGAAGTACGACCGATGGACTAAATTATATTTACAATTACAGAGCCATAACCAATAATAATAGAGTAGAATCGTTCTGGAGGGCGTCTTATAAAGCGGCCGTAGGTTGTAACGTAATTATAGAATCTGCTCTCGAAGGAGAATCGGACGAAATGAATCAACTTATTGGCGAAAACTATTATTTAAGAGGTTTAATTTATTTCCAAATGGGGAATGTTTTTGGCCGTCCGTACAATCAAGGTATAGGAAATTTATCCGTACCCTTAAAATTGACTTCCGATATTAACGATATACCCAACCGCAGTACTGTTGGAGAAGTTTACGATCAGGTTATAAAAGATTTAAAAAAGGCCGCTTGGTTAATGAACGAAGATAAAACAGCGGCATTTGCGACAAAAGAAGCGGCTCAAGCTTTATTGTCACGGGTATATTTGTATATGGAAAATAGCGATGTTGCCGTAAAATATGCCGATTCGGTCATCAATTCAAATAGATACCAGTTATTGGTCACAAACGATTTTAAAACCATGAACCGTTTGAATCCGAAATCAAATTCCGAAGCTATTTTTAATGTTACCTTAAACAAAAGTGCCGATTTATCCGGACAAAATGACGATTGGTACACCATAGGAAGCCTATATGCCAGTATAGACGGTACCGGCTGGGGCGAAATGTATGCGTCGAGTACTTATTTAGATTTATTGGAACAAAATGAAAATGATGCCCGCCATGCGTTTATACAGCCAAAATATGTGGCTGCAGAAGAAGCCAGTAGAAAACCTTGGGTATATTGGACTTATTTAGATAACAACGACGGCCAATATAAGTACCAAACACACCTAACAACCGAAACTGCCGGTGTAACAACATTTTCCAGAAACAGCATAACATATACCGTTCAGGAAGAAACAGTAAATGGAAAAACCATATACTATTTTATGGATGGTGCTACAAAACAATATGTTAAAAAAGGTTTTGAAATGGAAAAACGCAATGGTTTTCCTAAATGGTACATTATAAAAGCATCTTTGCAAGAAGACGATGTGCACCTGTGGTCGCCATCGGTTTCCCGATTAGCCGAAATGCACTTGAACAAAGCTGAATCCTATGCCAAACAAAACATGGATCAAGAAGCTTTGGACGAAATTAATATTATTAGAAAACGGGCCGATATACCTGAATACGATTTGTCGAACCTACCAACAGGAAAAACCATTTTGGATTTGGTTTTGGACGAACGCCGATTGGAATTGGCCTACGAAGGCCATAGAAAATTCGATATGTTCAGAAATGGCAGAACCATAGATAGACATTATCCCGGAGGACATCTTTGGGGTTCAAGCCCTCTTTACGAAATTCCTGCAACACACAATAGGGTTGTGGAATATTTGCCCGAAAAGCAAGTTTTGTTGCAAAACTTAACACAAAACGATTAATATTTAAGAACTCGTTTAATTGGTTTGTTTAAAGCCCCGATAATACATGGTATTATTGGGGTTTTTCATTGTATGCAAAACTATACCAATTTATAGTAACAATTGTTATCTTTATCCCAAAGCCAAAATACAGTTAAAGTTGTTGCAAAAAATACGTTATATTATAATACATCATAAAATAAAGTCGACCATACTCGCAGTTCTTTTGGTTATCTATTATTTTTGTTTGCCTTCGCAACTCTTTAAAACGCCAACAGCAACTGTTATTAGTAGTAAAAATGGAGTGTTGCTTGGTGCACAGATAGCTCCCGATGGACAATGGCGGTTTCCGCAAAACGACAGTATTCCAGAAAAATTTAAAACAGCTGTTTTATTGTTTGAAGATGAGTATTTTTATAAACATTTTGGATTTAATCCCGTATCGATATTTAAGGCTTTACGAGACAATTCGAAATCCAATAAAATTAAGCGTGGTGGTAGTACCATTACCCAACAGGTTATCCGTTTGTCGCGTAAAAACCAAAAACGCACCTATTTTGAAAAAGCCATTGAAATTATTTTGGCCACTCGTTTGGAATGCCGTGAAAGTAAAGACAAAATTCTATCATATTATGCCAGTAATGCCCCTTTTGGTGGAAATGTAGTTGGACTAGATGCTGCGGCATGGCGTTATTTTAACCGAAATGTAGACCAACTTTCTTGGGCAGAGAGTGCAACCTTGGCGGTTTTACCCAATGCTCCAAGTTTAATCTATCCTGGAAGAAATCAGGACAAATTACTAAAAAAACGAAATAGATTGCTTAAAAAACTGCTGGATCGCAATAAAATAGATACTTTAACCTATAGGCTTTCAATAGCCGAAGGACTACCCCAAAAACCATATCCACTCCCAAAATTGGCTCCGCACCTACTTCAAAAAATAAGTAAATTACATCAAGGGAAATATATACAGACCACTATCGATATGCATTTGCAAGATCGGGTAAACCGCATTGTAAAATCGCATTACGGGCAGTTAAGCCAAAACGAAATTTATAATGCTGCCGTATTGGTTATGGATGTAAACACCCGAAAAATATTGGTCTATGTAGGTAATACACCAACAACAAAAGCACACCAAAAAGATGTCGATATTATCGATAAACCCCGAAGTACAGGTAGTATTTTAAAACCTTTTTTGTTTGCTGCAATGATGGATAGTGGCGATATTTTACCCAACACTTTAATAGCCGATGTGCCCACACAGTTTGGTAGTTACAATCCCGAAAATTACAATAAAACTTACGATGGTGCCGTTCCGGCAAGCCGTGCGCTATCACGTTCTTTAAATATTCCTTCGGTAAGGATGCTTCAGGATTTTGGACTGGACAGATTTTATCATTACCTCAAGCAACTCCATCTAAACGATTTAAAATACAGTGCCAATCATTATGGTTTATCGCTTATTTTGGGTGGCGCCGAAAGTAACTTGTGGGATTTATGCAAAAGCTATGCGGCCTTATCTTCTACCTTAAATCATTTTAAAGAAACATCCAGTGAGTATTACAGCAACGAATTCTGTGAGCCTATTTTTATTGATACTGAAAGTGTAAACTTTGGAAAACAGACTTCAGAAAAAACGGTCTTCGATGCAGCTTCCATTTATTTAACTTACGAAAGTTTAAAGGAGGTAAACCGTCCCGAAGGTGATGAAAGTTGGGAGTTTTTTGATGGTTCCAAACAAATTGCATGGAAAACGGGAACCAGTTTTGGCTTTCGCGATGCTTGGGCCATTGGTACAACTAAAGATTATGTAGTAGGTGTTTGGGTAGGCAATGCCGATGGCGAAGGCCGTCCCGGATTGGTAGGCGTACAAGCAGCAGCACCTATTTTGTTCGATGTGTTCGATTTATTGCCTAAAAGCAGTTGGTTTGCAAAACCTTTTGATGAAATGCAGGAAATAAACATTTGTAAGGCTAGTGGTTATCGGGTATCACCGAATTGTGATGTGGTTGAAAACAAATATATTCAAGTTAGTGGACTAAAAACAAAGCCTTGTCCATACCATATTTTAGTACATTTAGATGCTTCGGAAACCCATCAAGTAAATACATCGTGCGAAAGCAGTAATGCTATAATACATAAATCGTGGTTTGTATTGCCACCGGCCATGGCCTATTATTACAAAAGTAAAAATCCGTTTTACAAATCGTTGCCTAAGTTTAGGAGCGATTGTATTGGCGATAATACTATTTCTTTGGAATTTATCTACCCTAAAGAGAATAACACTATTTTCCTTCCTAAGGATTTTGATGGTAAAACCAACGAACTTATTCTTAAAATAGCACATTCGAAACCGGAAACAACCGTATTTTGGTATCTAGACCAAACTTTTATTGGTGCAACAACAAACATACACGAATTGGCAATAATACCAAAACCGGGCAAACACCGTATTATGGCTGTCGATACTTTTGGAAACGAAACCAAAAGAAATATCGACATTATGGAGTGATACAAATATAAATTAAGATTCATTTTTTAGTACACGACAAAAAATTAAAAAATATTTTCAATGCATTAATAATCAAAATATTGAGCCCATAGACCTCACAGGTTTTTAAAACCTTAGAGGTCTTGAAAATGAGATTGATAAATCAAGTAAGTTGATTTTTGTCGTGTACTATACTTCATTTTAAAATAGAATTGGCTTGGTGCACAACAAAATAAAAGTTTTTAAAACTTTCAAAATACTGAAAAACCAGCTTAGAGTCTGTTTAAATTTTTCGTATAAAAGTACTTAACAGGTTATGGTCACTTTTAAAAGTGTTTGTTTTATTTGTTTTTAGTACTTTAAAATTTTTTGATACCCAAATATGATCTAAAGAAAGTAAGGGCAAATTATAAAACCAAGTTTCTCTAAAGCCAATCCCTTTTTCATTAAAAGCATGTTTAAAATCGGTTTTAAAAGGTTTTAGGTATTTAGACTCGTAAGGTACGTTAAAATCGCCCAGAATAACAGTGTTTTTTCGTTGTTTAACAACACTATCTACAAAAGTTAATTCCCATTCCCGTGGTACATCGGTACTTCCGGTAACATCGACCGCATAAAATTGAACATCTGGAGTTTTAAATGGTACTATGGTTGTTTTATAATTGGAAATAATGGTACTTTCAACTTCAATTTCGGTTTTAGAGCTTATATATATTTCTTTGGCTATCTTATAAAAATATATGTTGGGGTATTTCAGTTTCAATGTATCGAGATTGTTATATCCCGATTCGGTTAAAACCAAAATATCCGGTACAGTTCCGTTTATATCGAAAGCTTCATTAAAACCATTACTTCGGGAGGCATTCCAAAAAACAATTTCTATATCGGTATCGTTTATTTTTTCCGGAATATGGATTTTAAAACTCCCGAACAACCAAAATACCAATAACAGACCCGCCACGATAAAGTTATACTTTTTAACTTTAAGAAAGATGGAAAAAAACAGAATAATACCAATAATTATAGGTAATGGGAAGGTATAAAAATTAAGAGAGTGAAGATAGCTTTTTTCTTTGGCTATAAAATGAATGTACAGTAATGTCGCAATAACCACGACATTTATAAGCTGAAAAAAAAACCTGAGTACTTTCATTTATCGCAATGGAAATCCTTTTGCGGCCCACCAAGGGTGTACCTCTACAACTAAACGTCCAGCCTTGACCGCAGGATCGGTTTTTGCCAAACTATCGGCCATTTTCAAGGTTGGTACGTTATAAATGGAAATACCACGAATTTCACCTTCGTCTCCCATGGGGCCGGAAATATCGGCATAACCCAACTCGTACATTTTGCTTAAATGGGCCAAATGGGCCTCTTGTAGTAGTTGCGATTCTTCTTCGTTTTGCGAACGTATGGGGCCGTTTTTTAGAAATACCATAAAATATTGCTGTATTAAAATAGTATCTTGGGTTTTGGCATCTATATAATCGAAAGTTGTATATCCTTTGGCAGCAAGTTCGGTTTTTATCTCGGCAGTTGTTTTTATGGGTTCTTGTTTTACTTCGATAACAGTATCTACAATAATTTCTTTGGGTTTTTCTTCAATTTCAGTATTTACATCAAGGCTTTTTGCTGCGTCTTTACATGCTATAAACAGTAGTAAAATGCTAATTGTTGCAATACTATATTTTAGTCTTTCCATAATGTATAAGGGTGTTTGCTTAATTGCGAATTGTAGTATTTTGTTTGTCCGGTTACCTCGTTTCCCAACCAGTCGGGCTTTGTAAATGTTTCGTTTTCGTGGTTTAATTCTATTTCGGCAATAATCAACCCTTTATTACTGCCATAAAATTCATCGACTTCAAAAATATGATTTTCCTTTTTTATTTGATAGCGTATTTTATCTATTATTTCGGGTTCGCAAAGCTTTAACAAGGCTTCGGCATCTTTTTTGGATATTGGTTTTTCCCATTCAAAACGTGATAATCCGTTTGATGACGACAAACCTTTTACCGTTAAGTAGCCTTTTTTATCCTTTATTCTAACGCGAACGGTACGTGCTTTATGCGAATTTAAAAATCCTTGCTTTATCCGGCTTACTTTGTGGGCTTCGGTTTTATAGGTGGTTGAAGTTACCAGGAATTTACGTTCTATTTCTATCATAGGGTTTTCTATATTTCAATTTTATTTTAGTACACGACAAAGATTTTATTTATTGGTTTACTAAATTAATTTTCAAGGTCTAATAATTTTTTGTTGTGTACTATAAAAATATACGTATTGATGTGCAAAAGGGTTTAGTTGTCATCATTTATTTCTATAACTATTCTTTTATGTTCAAGTTGTGAGTAATTTAAAAGTTTATTCTTTTTTGATAAAGATATTAATAAATTTACAACATGTTACCCGATACTGTTATTAGAAAAATTATCCATGTCGATATGGATGCTTTTTATGCTTCTGTAGAGCAGATGGATAATCCCGAATTAAAGGGGAAGGCTATTGCTGTTGGTGGCGGTGGTAAACGTGGCGTTATTAGTGCGGCAAGCTACGAAGCCCGTAAATTTGGAGTAAAAAGCGCCATGTCTGGGGCTTTGGCGGCTAAGTTATGTCCCGAACTTATTTTTGTTAGACCACGTTTTGATAGGTATTCTGAAATTTCTAAAACCATCCGTAAGATTTTTTTCGATTATACCGATCTGGTCGAGCCATTATCGTTAGACGAAGCATATTTGGATGTTACCAAAAACAAAATAGGAAATCCCAGCGCAACATTGATTGCCAAGGAGATTAGGGAACGTATTTTTACCGAAATTGGTTTAACGGCATCTGCCGGAATTTCAATAAATAAATTTATTGCAAAAGTAGCCAGTGATTATAATAAACCTAACGGACAAAAAACCGTAAATCCCGAAGAAGTGATTACTTTTTTAGAAGTTTTGGACATTAGAAAATTTTATGGGGTTGGTAAGGTTACTGCCGAAAAAATGTATCAATTGGGGATTTTTACAGGATTAGACCTAAAACAAAAACCACTTGAATATTTAGACCAACACTTTGGGAAATCGGGACGGTATTATTATTATGTAGTTCGAGGTATTCATAACAGTGAGGTAAAACCTAACCGTATTCGTAAAAGTTTGGCTGCCGAGCGTACTTTTAGCGAAAACCTTTCGAGCGAAGTATTTATGTTAGAAAAACTGGACCATATTGCCAACGAGGTTTCCAGGCGCCTCGCTAAAAGCCAAGTTGCCGGTAAAACCATTACCTTAAAAATAAAATACAGCGACTTTTCTTTGCAAACACGAAGTAAAACTCTGCTTTACTTTATTAGCGATAAAGCCTTGATTTTAGAAATAGCAAAAGAACTCTTATACCAAGAAAAACTAAGTAATTCGGTACGTTTATTGGGAATTTCGTTGTCTAACCTTAATACCGAAACCCAAAAAAAACCAGAAAAAAAAAGTGTAAGTGTACAGCTTAAGTTCGATTTTTAGTTGTTGAAGTGGTTTAAACTTTTTTTTGCTAAAAAATTGTCCTTTTTTCAGCTCTTTTTTCCTTCTGTATCCTATTTATACAACTCAAAAAGTATTCAACCAAGTAAAAAATATATTGTCTTCATTTTCAGCTTTTAAAAATAAAATAGTCATTAAAAAATCAACATAATTACTACTTTGTACAAAAAAAATCTATTTTTATTTGTACTAAATCTAAATTAAATTAATTTTGCCAAAAAAAATTAGTCATTAAAACATCTATACTAACCATATTTGCAGTTATGTTGAGCTTTTATTCAATTGCTCAGACAGGCAACATACAGGGCCACGTTAAATTTAACGATAATGAAATTGCCATAGGGACATACGTTTTATTAAAAGGAGAGACCTTAAAAAAAGGGACTGCCACCGGTGTAAATGGAGAGTTTGGTTTTAAAGTTATTCCGTATGGTCGTTATGTTGTAGAAATACACTCACTAAATGCAAAGGTTAAAACTATTGATGTAGTACTAAATTCGAAAAATAAAGTATTAGACATAATACTTGAAAGAGCAGAACACCAAGAATTGGAAGAAGTAACGGTAAAGAACAAATCGACAAAACGAAAAATCGAGGAAAAAGGTTTTGCTGTTAATGTTATTGAGACTAAGGAAGTTGCTTTTCAATCCATTCAGGTTAATGAGCTTTTAGACAGAAGTGTAGGCGTAAGAATACGGCAATCGGGCGGTTTGGGTTCTAGAGCTAACTATATGTTAAATGGTATGTCTGGAAATTCGGTAAGAATTTTTATCGATGGTGTTCCTATACGAAATTTTGGGCCATCGTTCTCGCTAAATAGTATTCCGCCATCTATAATTAAACGTATTGAAGTTTACAAAGGTGTTGTTCCTGCCCATTTATCCGACGACGCCATGGGAGGTGCTATAAATATTGTGCTAAATACAAGTACTACCAATAATTTAACGGTATCGACTTCGGCAGGATCATTCGGTACGTATAGGGCAGATGCTACGGGAGCTTACAGAGACGAAAAAAGTGGTTTTACGGTAAAGGGCTCTGCTTTTTTTAATTATTCCGATAACAGTTACAAAGTGTGGGGAGACCAAGTTACAGCACAAACATCTATTTACGAACCAGTTTTTTATTTAAAGGCCAAACGGTTTCACGATCGTTACCGTTCGCAGGGTGGAAAAGCCGAAATAGGCTATACCAACGTTAGTTGGGCCGATAAATTACTGGTAGGTGCTTTATTGTCCCATATGGACAAACAGGTACAAACCGCTGCCACCATGGAAATTGTTTATGGTAACAGGCATTATAACCAAAACACCAATATGTTTAGTGTAGATTATGCCAAAAGTAATATTTTCGAAGGTTTCGATGCCAGTACTTTTATATCGCACTCTAAACTTACCCGAAAAGTTATCGATACCATTGCCACCCAATATAGTTGGTTGGGGCATCCTAAGTACGACAGAGATGGTAATGTTGTTACATGGACATCGGGTGCCGAGGCTGGTAGGCCAACCTTACAGGAAGATATAGACCAGACGGTTAATATGCGAACAAACCTAACCTACCGTATTAACGAGCAAAATAAAATTCAACTTAATCATTTGCTCAATACATTTAAACGGGACACCGACGATCCTATGCTTCCCCAAGTTCAAAATAATTTAAGGGAAAAGCGTAGTTATACCAAAAACATCATATCACTATCGGTTGATAATGTTTCTTTTAACGAAAGGCTTAGAACAAGCGGGTTTTTAAAATCGTACCACATGGATAGGGTTTCGGAAATACGAACTTTATCCGAAAACTCATCAAATGCCGTATATTATTTAAATAAAACACCTATAAAATCCAACGATTTAGGCTATGGAGGAGCTATTTCGTATGATATATCTGAAAAATTAACCATATTCGGTTCGGCCGAAAAAGCTATTCGTTACCCCGAACCCAACGAAGTTTTTGGAAATAATGCCCTTAATGTTAATGCGTCGTTAACCTTAAAGCCCGAAAAGAGCAATAATTACAATTTAGGTATAAGTCTAAGCGATATAGATTTTAAAAACCACTCTTTTGGTATTTCGACAAATGTTTTTATACGTGATACCAAAGATTTGATTATGGAATTTCCTATAGGAAATGACGAAGAGTTTTTCGAAAATTCAAATTTAGGTAAGGTATATACCGAAGGATTGGATTTAGAGTTGAACTATAACTATAAACAAGCTCTTTTTTTTAGTGGTAGTGCCTCCCTTTTTAATGCTAAAGACTACGATGTTACTTACGATACAGATGGGACCCCCATTGTGTTGGACTCTTATGAGCGACTAAGAAACACTCCTTATTTTACAATGAACTACAATGTAAAGTACAATAAAAAGGGCTTTATTCAGAAAAAATCTAATTTTTCATGCTTTGCCAATCTATTATACGTACACCAATTTTACAGACATGGTGGCAGATTTGGTGGTAGTGGAAAAATTATAATTCCAACCCAAACCGGTACCGATTTAGGATGTGCATATACATTTCCCAATCAAAAAGTAACATTAAGCTTTGATGTCAAAAATATTTTTAACCAACAATTGTTCGATAATTATGCACTGCAAAAACCCGGACGTGCTTTTTACGGCAAGTTAACATTTTCACTATTATAAAAAATCATTATTAACTTAAATATAAATACAATGACTTTTAAATCAATCTTTAAATATGCATGTGTCGCCATTTTGGCTTTACAGGTATTTTCATGTAGCGATAGCGATTCCGAAGGGCCAGACCAAACGGATCCGTCAACACAACGTCCATATCATTTAGTTTTTGGATCCAGCTCTACCGGTAATTCGGTAACATATTCTCAAGGGGTTACTGTAGAAGATATGATGGATACCAACAAAACTTATTCGTTTGATGGTTATGGTTTTGAAGTGCCTTCAACCAGAACAGCACGTGTTTACACCTCTAACGACGGAAACACGCTTTACAACCTTAATTATGGTGGAGGCGATATTGCCAAATACGACTATGTTGCTGGACAAAATTACACCGAAGATTTAAAAATAGATGTAGAAGCTGTTATGGGAACTGCTTATCCGCGTTGGACAAAAATTAACGAGCAATACGCCATGGTGCATGCCGTTGCTACAGAGCATTTGTACGATACCGACGAAACAACTTATCTTAGAACAAAAGCTACAGTTACATTAGCGTTGGTCGATTTAAATACAATGACTATTGTAGAAGATAATGAATTCGAGTACCCCTATAATGAAACAGAAGCAGCCGAAGGTATTCACGTAGTACGTATCGATGCTCCGGTTGTTACCAATGGTAAATTGTTTTATGGTGTAATGAAACGTAATTACGATCCGTTAACCGATAGCAACGAAACCATGACATACGAATATGTTGAAACTCTAGTTGTCGATTATCCTTCTTTAGAAAACCCAACGATTATAACTAATACCAATGCGGCAGGTTCGTCCAACGGTTATAGAACTCCCGTAGCCCATAAAGATGAAAGAGGCGATGCTTACCAAATGGTTACCTCGGGCGACGCTACTATTTTAAAAATAAACAGTAATGGTACTTACGATACATCGTATAGTTTTAATATTAGTGAACTTTTAAATTTTAATGCCGAAGCTAATACAGGATGGTTTTATGTAGGTAATGGTATAGGCTATGTGCCCGTTTTAAATACCGACGAAGGTGATAGCTCAAGTTCAAATTGGCATTTAATACGTGTAGATATCTATAATAAAACAGTAGTAAAATTAAATTTCGATTTTAATCTTTGGCTACGTATGTACCAATGGGCTAGTGTTATAGACGGTAAACTGTTTATGGCCATAACACCACTTGGGGGAGATGGAAAAGTTTATATTTTAGATCCAGCTTCAACTTCAGATAAAGGATACACCGCTGGTGCAACTTTAAAAACAGGAACAGATTCTTTCTATTTGGGAATATTCTAAATATTATTATTTTATTAGGCCTTGAAAATTAGCTTAATAAACCAATGAAGAGAATTTTTGTCGTGTACTAAAATTTAGCAATTAGTTTCTTTAAAACTGATTTTAAAATCCACTTTTAAAATGTTGTTTTTATAAATATGAAATTAGAACAACAATTGAGAAATCTTAATGGGTAAAATTGGGAGTAAAAAAGATTTTAAGCAAGTTAGGAGCAAATTGCTAAGGTACATTTAGAAAATATTTATAAAATTAATCAAACAAAAAAACACCATAACTTTAGCCTAAAGTTATGGTGTTTTTTTGTTTGTGGATTCAGTGCGTTGTTATTTTCAATATAGAGAGGTTAATAACGAAAATATTACATATTGAACTTTAATAATCTGAGTCTATCCAAAATTTTGTTGTAACTTGCTCTTAGGTTGTTTATTATATCTAACTAATTGGTAATTAATTAAATACGCAAAATATCTCATTTTGGAATAACCCTTTTTTTATTAATATGATTATCCGTATTTATACCTAAAATCATTTTTGTAACTTACCGAAGCGACCAAAAGACTGCCGAATAAAGCCTCTCCGAAATATCTTCGGTTAAATTTGTAGCAGAACTCATCCAAATAGGCTTGCAGGAATTCCGGTTTTACGTTGTGGTAGCTATTGAGCAGTTGCCTTTTGGCATTGCTAATGGCTATATGTACCCACGGAAGCTTTTCCCCCACCAATTCCTTGGGGATGACTTCACTGTGGTGTGATTCCACGAAACCGTGTAGGTTGACATAGGAAGTTGAATCGTCAGTGCTTAAGTTGGCTTTTTCGCTAACCGAGTTTTGAACCACCTTGTCAATGGTCTTTGCTTTCAGGTCATCTATGACTTTCATCTTCAGATAACCTACCCTTTTGGGCTTTTTTCCGG
>JBKEDH010000070.1:0-54885 GCA_047975295.1 Aestuariibaculum sp. | reverse complement strand
AGTAAAACCACAGAAATACGAAGGTCCCCAATGGAAATACAAAAATAGTGCAACTTTATATTTAAGTCAGGTATCGTTTGCTAATTGGAGTTCTGGTGGCGACAATTCCATATCTGGACTTCTTGGTTTTGAAGCTTCTGCAAACTATTCCGATAAATATTTCACATGGAAAAATAACGGACTTTTCCGTTTGGGTACCAACAAGCAAAAAGATCGCGAATTACGAAAATCGGATGACTTGATAGAGATTAATTCCAATATTGGCTACAATCCAAAGGTAGACTCCAATTGGTTTTATTCTGCCAAGATGAATTTCAGAACCCAAATGTTTAACGGTTATAAGTATCCTAATACCGACGAGCCTATATCCCGATTATTGGCACCCGGATATTTGTTTTTGGGAGCCGGTATAGAGTACGGTAAAAATATAGATAAGTTGGCCTTTTATTTTTCACCCTTAACATTAAAGGCCACGTTTGTTTTAGATGAAGATTTGGCCAATGCCGGTGCTTTTGGAGTCGATGCTGCAGTGTACGACGATTTTGATAATATAATAAAAAAGGGAAAGCGTTTAAGGAAAGAAGTGGGAATCTTGCTTGCCAATAGCTACGAGGCCGAAGTAGTGGAAAATATTAATGTTAAAAACGAATTGAGCCTATATTCCGATTATGTTAATAATTTTGGAAACGTGGATATCGATTGGCGATTGGATTTCGATTTTAAGGTGAACGACTATATAAAAGCAACACTTGGATCCCACATTCGTTACGACGACGATGTTAAATCTGTAAAAGAGATTGAAGGCGAACAAGTTGAGGCCGGCCCAAAAGTACAATGGAAACAATTTTTGGGAGTTGGCTTTGCAGTCGATTTTTAAATTGCTATATTTTTTTCTAAAATAAAATTTTTAACCTTTATAAATAAGGTATTACTTCGTTAAAATCTATACTTTCATCGGTGGTTTTAAAGGGTTTTTGTTAAAACACGCTTGTCACCAGGTATTTAACAAATTTGTTAACTTTTTTGTGTTGATAAATTTTTAAATAATTGATAATCAGTAAAATATGTTTTTTTATTGTAAACTTTGTATTTTTTAAAGTGTGTAGGTTTACATTTTTTTGCGTTAATTTGTACTGTTGATGTAAAATTATAAACCAAAAACTAATGCCTGTAAAAACACAAACTTTAAAACGCCCTAAAACCTATACACAAGATGAAGCTTTCGAAGCCTCAAAAATTTATTTTAAAGGCGACGATCTGGCTGCCCGTGTTTGGATAAATAAATATGCCTTAAAAGATTCTGAAGGCAATTTATACGAAAAAACGCCGGATGATATGCACCGTCGCATTGCAAAGGAAATTGCAAGGGTAGAAGCAAAATACGCCAATCCGCTTTCAGAAGACGCTATTTATCAGCTTATAAAAAACTTCAATTACATTGTACCTCAGGGAAGCCCGATGGCAGGCATTGGTAATCCGTATCAAACGGCATCACTTTCAAACTGTTTTGTAATTGGTAACTCCGGCGATTCCGATTCTTACGGAGGCATCATGAAAATAGACCAAGAGCAAGTGCAATTAATGAAACGTCGTGGCGGTGTAGGCCACGATTTATCGCATATTCGCCCCAAAGGCTCTCCGGTAAAAAATTCGGCATTAACGTCAACAGGAATCGTACCTTTTATGGAACGCTATTCCAACTCAACTCGCGAAGTGGCACAAGATGGTCGTCGTGGCGCATTAATGTTATCGGTTTCCATTAACCATCCCGATTCCGAAGATTTTATCGATGCTAAATTAGAGCAGGGAAAAGTAACCGGTGCCAATGTATCGGTACGGATTGACGATTCGTTTATGCAGGCTGTAAAATCCGATTCAAAATACACACAAAAATATCCTATTTTTAGTGATACGCCCAAATATTCAAAAACCATCCAAGCAAGAAATATCTGGAAAAAAATTGTACATAATGCGTGGAAATCGGCCGAGCCCGGAATTCTGTTTTGGGATACCATAATCCGAGAATCCGTACCCGATTGTTATGCCGATTTGGGTTACAAAACCGTTTCTACAAACCCCTGTGGCGAAATTCCGTTATGTCCTTACGATTCCTGTCGTTTGTTGGCCATAAATTTACTGTCGTATGTGGAAAACCCGTTTACCGAACATGCCAAATTTAATTTCGAACTGTTTAAGGAGCATGTGGGCGTGGCACAGCGCATTATGGACGATATTATTGATTTGGAATTGGAAAAAATAGATGCCGTTATACAGAAAATTGATGATGATCCCGAAAGTGCCGAAGTAAAAAGTATAGAACGTAATCTTTGGCTTAATATAAAAACCAAAGCCGAAGAAGGCAGGCGTACCGGAATTGGCATTACGGCCGAAGGCGATATGTTGGCGGCCTTAGGTATTCGTTATGGTACAAAAGAAGGTAATGCATTTTCGTTAGAAGTACATAAAACCTTGTGTTTGGCAGCCTATCGCGCTTCGGTAAACACAGCAAAGGAACGTGGTGCATTTGCCATTTTCGATGCCGACCGTGAAAAGGAAAATCCGTTTATACAGCGTATTAAAAAAGCCGACGAAAAACTATATTACGATATGTTGGAGCATGGCCGTCGCAATATAGCCATGTTAACCATTGCCCCAACAGGAACTACCAGTTTAATGACCCAAACATCGTCAGGGATAGAGCCTGTATTTATGCCGGTTTACAAACGTAGAAGAAAAGTAAATCCCAACGATAAAGAGGTGCGTGTGGATTTTGTTGATGAAGTAGGCGATTCGTGGGAAGAATACGTTGTGTTCCATCACCGATTTAAGCAGTGGATGGAAGTACAAGGTATTGATTCTTCTAAAAATTTCAGCCAAGAGGAATTGGATGCCTTGGTGAAAAAATCACCTTATTACAAAGCCACTTCCAACGATGTAGATTGGTTGAGCAAAGTAAGTATGCAAGGTGCCATACAAAAATGGGTGGACCATTCCATAAGCGTAACTATTAACCTGCCAAGCGATGTAAACGAAGATTTGGTGGGCGAATTATACTTAAAAGCATGGGAAGTAGGCTGTAAAGGGGTTACGGTATAT
This sequence comes from Aestuariibaculum sp., assembly GCA_047975295.1. GTDB lineage: Bacteria > Bacteroidota > Bacteroidia > Flavobacteriales > Flavobacteriaceae > JBKEDH01. The sequence goes on along the minus strand of JBKEDH010000070.1, from coordinate 51,789 downwards.
CGCGACGGTTCACGTTCGGGCGTATTGATTTCCAACGACGAGAAAAAGGAAGAAACGCAAGAACTATTAACGGCATTCCCGACAAAACGTCCGGAAATATTGGAGGCCGATGTGGTGCGTTTTCAAAATAATAAAGATAAATGGATTGCCTTTATTGGTTTAATAGATGGTAAGCCTTATGAAATTTTTACTGGTTTTTCTGATGATGATGAAGGTATTTTGTTGCAACGTTGGGTAGAAAAAGGCTATATCATCAAAAACCGAAATGAAGATGGCACTTCACGTTACGATTTTCAGTATAAAAATAAAAGAGGCTATAAAACCACCATTGAAGGCCTGTCGCATAAATTTAATCCGGAATATTGGAACTATGCAAAACTTATTTCAAGTACATTGCGACACGGTATGCCTATTGAAAAAATTGTGGATTTAATAAACAGCTTACAGTTGGACAGCGAATCCATAAATACTTGGAAAAACGGTGTGGGTCGAGCCTTAAAACGTTACGTTGCCGATGGCACAAAAGCCAAGGGGCAAAAATGCGACAATTGTAAATCGGGCAATTTAATCTATCAAGAAGGCTGTTTAACCTGTAAGGACTGTGGGTCTTCAAAATGTGGATAAATCTTGTTTTGAATTAATAATAAGAATAAAAGAGGAGGTCTGTTAGGCTTCCTTTTTTTGTTGATAACCGTATATAAATCCAATATGAAAATCCATAAATTATCGTATTTTTGGGCTTCAATAAAAAAGGCAGATGTTAGATAAGTTACAAGTAGTAAAACAGCGTTTTGATGAGGTGAGCGATTTAATTATCCAACCCGATATTATATCCGACCAAAAACGCTATATAGAGCTAAACAGAGAATATAAAGATTTAAGGGTTTTAATGGATAGGCGTGAGGCTTATATTGAAGCGACCGATAATTTAAAGGAGGCCGAAGAAATTATTGCCGATGGTAGTGATGCCGAAATGGTAGAAATGGCCAAAATACAGTACGATGAAGCCAAAGAGCGTATTCCAAAACTGGAAGATGAAATAAAATTTCTTTTAATCCCCAAAGACCCTGAAGATACTAAAAATGCAGTAGTCGAGCTTCGTGCCGGAACAGGTGGCGACGAGGCCAGTATTTTTGCGGGCGATTTGTTCCGAATGTACAGCAAATACTGTGAAAACAAAGGCTGGAAGGTCGATACGGTCGATTTTAGCGAAGGTACAAGTGGTGGTTTTAAGGAAATCCAGTTTGAAGTTACGGGCGAAGATGTTTACGGTACCCTAAAGTTCGAGGCCGGTGTGCACCGTGTGCAGCGTGTACCGCAAACCGAAACCCAAGGACGGGTACATACCAGTGCGGCAACCTGTATGGTGTTTCCCGAAGCCGAGGAATTTGATGTGGAAATAGATCCCAAAGATGTACGTATCGATTATTTCTGCTCGTCCGGTCCCGGTGGGCAGTCGGTAAACACCACTTATTCGGCAGTGCGGTTAACACATATACCAACCGGATTGGTGGCACAGTGCCAAGACCAAAAATCGCAACATAAAAACAAGGAAAAAGCCTTTAAGGTATTACGTTCGCGTTTGTACGATTTGGAATTGGCTAAAAAACAAGAAGAAGATGCCGCCAAACGGGGCAGTATGGTAAGTAGTGGCGACCGAAGTGCTAAAATTAGAACTTATAACTATCCGCAAGGACGAGTAACCGACCACCGTATTGGATTGACGCTTTACGATTTGTCGAATATTATAAATGGTGATATCCAAAAAATAATTGATGAATTGCAATTGGCCGAAAACACCGAAAAGTTAAAGGCAGGAGATGAAACGATTTAAAATTCCTATTTGACTTTTTCTCTAAGAGAAAGATACTGTTGTAGGAGGGAGGTTAATTTTATATAACAAACAAAAACGTTTGTGTCATTCCGACAAAAGGAGGAATCTCGTCATTACGTTTTATCACATTAAAAATATTTAAAAGAAGATTATTTTAACTATAATTTAAATGCTATCATTCTGAATATAGCGAGGAGAAATGAAGAATCTATCAAAATTGAAGAGATTTTTCCCAGTTGGAATGGTATCCGTTTAAATGTATTTATAAAAGATTGAGTAATCACACAACAGTTTCCTCCTTTGGAGGATTAAGGAGGGCAATAACATGACAACAACCGAACTGATAAACCAAATCCAAAAGAAAAAATCCTTTCTTTGTATTGGATTGGATGTCGATTTAAACAAAATCCCAAAACATCTTTTAAAGGAAGAAGACCCGATTTTTGCTTTCAATAAGGCGATTATCGACGCTACCCATCATTTATGCGTGGCCTATAAGCCCAATACGGCGTTTTACGAAGCCTACGGAATAAAAGGGTGGCAGGCTCTGGAAAAAACCATTAATTATTTAAACAAAAACCATCCAGAGATATTTACCATTGCCGATGCTAAACGCGGCGATATAGGTAATACAAGCACCATGTATGCCAAAGCTTTTTTTGAGGATTTGGCTTTTAATAGTGTTACCGTTGCGCCTTATATGGGAAAGGATTCTGTTGAACCATTTTTGGCTTTCGAAAATAAACATACTATATTATTAGCATTGACCTCCAATACCGGGGCATTCGATTTTCAAACCCAAACTGTAAATGGGCAAGAGCTGTACAAGCAGGTTTTGAAAACCTCGAAAACTTGGCATAATGCCCAAAATTTAATGTATGTGGTCGGTGCCACCAAAGCCGAATATTTGGCTGAAATCAGGCATATTGTACCCGATAGTTTTTTATTGGTTCCCGGTGTGGGCGCTCAAGGTGGAAATTTGCAGGAGGTTTGCAAGTATGGCATGAATAAAAACGTAGGCCTACTTATTAATTCTTCAAGAGGTATTATTTATGCTTCAACCGAAGTAGATTTTGCCAATAAAGCAATGCAGAAAGCTTTAGAGCTCCAAACGGAAATGAAAGACATATTGCTTGCCGGAAAATGAGACTAATTCAAACTGAAAAAATGATTGATACTTAATTTTTAATGTGTTGTCATTCTGACAAAGGAAGAATCTCTTGTGTTATGTTTAGAGATTCTTCACTATCGTTCAGAATGACATCGTTCGCAAAAAAGTAAATCATTAATAATATGAAAATCAATTATTTTAAAATCGAATATAGGTTTCAAGTTTTTAAAACTTTGTAGGTTTTATAAATAAGGAAGAATAATATTTGTTGCGTACTAAACAATGACTTTTAAAGACCAACTCAACCGCACATTTCAGTTAGAAAAAACGCCTTTTCGCATAGTTTCGTTGGTGCCCAGCCAAACCGAACTGTTGTACGATTTGGGATTGGAGCAACAACTTGTTGGCGTAACCAAATTTTGCATACATCCGCAGCATATAAAAAAAAATGTAGCTGTTGTAGGTGGAACCAAACAAGTTGATTACCACAAAATAAAAGCTTTAAACCCCGATATTATTCTTTGTAACAAGGAAGAAAACACTAAAACAATTGTTGAAGGTTGTGAAGTTATTTGTGCAACACATGTCTCCGATATTTTTACCATTTCCGATAGTTTTCAGTTAATGGAGCAATACGGAAAGATATTTAATGTAGAAGAAGCTGTTGCCAAACTTGTTTCTAAGATTTCAGTAGAAAAAGAAAAATTCAACGTTTTTATTATCGATAAATCCATTTTAAAAGTGGTTTATTTTATTTGGAAAGACCCTTACATGGTTGTAGGTAACAACAATTTTATTAACCATTTGTTAAAATTAAATGGTTTTGAAAATAGTTGCAATGATAAAGATAGATATCCGGAAATACGTTTGGACGAAATAAGCAAAGATACTGTAGATGTAATTATGCTTTCCAGTGAGCCGTACCCGTTTAAAGATAAACACAAAAAAGAACTGGAACACCATTTTCCAAATACAAAAATTATATTGGTTGATGGTGAAATGTTTTCGTGGTACGGGTCTAGGCTTGCGAAAGCTTTTACTTATTTTAAGAAGCTGCGTTTAAATCTTCAGCATATTCAAACAAACTAATATCGTCAACAAAATTCTCAACTTTACGTTTTAACTCATTTACGCTTACCAACTTATCCAAATTGGGTTTAATCCTTCCTACTTTACAAAAGTGTGTATTCATAACATTCTTCTTTTTACTGTAAAATACGTAATAATTAAGGTTTTGGATGTAATTTAATCGTTAAAAAAACAATAAAAAACGGCAAAAAAACTTAGGTTGTTGTCTTTTATCTAGAAAGGTATTTTAGCTTGTTCAATTTGTTTAAAATTTTAATGGCTTTAAATTCGGATATATCACTTACGGCTGAATCTGTTTGGCGAAAGTTGTAGGCACGTTCCATTAAAAGCTTATAGCGTGCTACAAGCCTATTTTGGGTTGTTATTATTTGTTCATTTGTGTTCATTTTTAATTAAGGTTTGGCTAATAAGCAGTTTAAATATACATATTTGTTGTGGTAATAAAAAAAATTAAAAGTTTATTTTGTAAAATATTATAAATCTATGATAAAATAATAGGTTGGTCAATAAAATTTAATTTTATCCAACTCCATTTTTCTACTCCACCTCAATTTCATCAATAAAAATAAAGGCACTGCCATTAAAAGGGTAGCCTTGGTGCCATTCGGGTAGTTTTCCGAAATTTCGGGCAACCACCTTAACATAGCGGGCTTTGGTCTTTACGTTTGCTTTAAAGTCCTGTAAGAAGGCACCATAGTTTTTTGGATTGATTTTGTTTTGTACCGTTGCTATTTTTTTAAACGATTTATTATCGTTGGACACATAAAACTCAACTTGTTTGGGCATTATTATCCAACCTTCGGTATCCTGTAAAAAGTGGGCATTAAGGGTACTTATTTTCTTTTTTTTCTGTAAATCTACAACAGCTTCAAAATCCTGTTTGTCGTAACCTTGCCAGTCGCCTTTCCGCCAGTTTTTATCTCCATAAATACCGTCTATCAAGCCTTGCGGACCACCGGCGTGGTACATTGGGTTATAAGTAGATGCAATGGCAATAGTGTAATTATTGGGTTTTTTTGCAAATTCGGCGGTTAAGGTATCACTTATGCGACCATTGCCATCGTTGGAAAAAAATTGGATTTGTGCTGTTTCGTCCAATAGAAATTGACCATTGTATTTTTTAAATACACTATTGTTTATGTTGTAATAAACGTTTGTATTTTTATAGGGTGTTACGAACGAAATGGGTATGGAACCTTCAAACGTTTTACTTTGGGCCTTTATTACGGGAACAATAACCATATCTGTATAATGTGGCACGGTGCGTGCTGCATTATGGTTTACGTTTTCGAAATGCAAACGGGCGTCGTTGGTTTTGGTTATTGTTTGCGATACGCCATTTTCTAAATTTACTTTTATGCTATCGAAATAGGGCGATGTGAAGCTCCAAACGGCCTTGTCGGCCGGTGTTACCGAATACATACCCATGGCACTTAAAACATACCAAGCGCTCATTTGTCCGCAATCTTCATTACCTATTAAGCCATCGGGTTCGTTCTTGTAAAATTCATCTAAAATAAACCGTACCCGTTCTTTTGTTTTTTCGGGTTTATTAACGTAATTGTACAAATAGGCCATGTGGTGACTTGGTTCGTTACCGTGGGCATATTGTCCGATTAGGCCGGTAACATCGGCTTGGTCGATACCTACAGTTTTACTTTCGCTGTTGAACATATTATCCAATTTTGCTTCAAATTTTTCACTTCCACCGTATGCCGAAATCATCCCATGTATATCGTGTGGTACAAAAAAAGTGTACTGCCAAGCGTTTCCTTCGGTATAATTACCATTTATTTCTTTGGGATTGAAAGGCTCGTTCCAACCGGCATTTTTCTTGGGTCGGATAAAACCGGTTTCCCAATCGAAAAGGTTTTTCCAATTTTGCGATCGTTTCATAAAATAATCGTAATCTTCGGTTTCGTTTAACAGAAGTGCCATTTGGGCAATGCACCAATCGTCGTAAGCGTATTCCAAGGTTTTGGAAACGCTGCCATGATCGTCGTCAATCGAAATAAAACCATTTTCCTTTACTGCTTTTAATCCTAGAACATCGCGCATAGCCGATGCCTTACTGGCTTCGAATGCTTTTTTGTAATCGAAACCTTTTATGCCTTTTACCATGGCATCGGCAATTACCGAAACCGAGTGGTAACCTATCATACAATCGGTTTCGTTCGATGCCAGTTCCCAAACGGGCAAACGACCACCTTGCTCGTATTGTTTTATAAAAGTGTTAATGTAATTGGAAGTACGTTTTTTGTCGATTAGGGTATATAACGGATGAGCGGCTCTAAAGGTGTCCCAAAGCGAGAATACCGTATAATAGTCAAATCCGTCGCTTTGGTGGATGTTATTGTCCCGCCCTCGATATTTGCCATCCAAGTCTTGGGCAATATTGGGCTGCATCATAGTGTGGTACAGAGCAGTATAAAAAATGGTAAGCTTTTCTTTGTTGTTGGAAGTCACTTCAATCTTAGATAGCTCCTTGTTCCAAAGTGCTATGGCATTCTTTCGTGTTTTTTCAAAATTCCAATGCTCTATTTCGCCGGCATTAAGTTTGGCTCCTTTGTAGCTTGTTGGAGAAAGGGCTACTTTTACCAGTATTTTTTCACCTTTTAAAACAGGTTTCGAAAAACTTAAGGCCAGTTCCGTTCCACTATAAAAATCGTTTTGTATAGTTCCATTGGCTTTGGTTAGGTTAATGGACATTGGTACGTTAAATGTAAGACGGGCATAAATATATTGGTTAGTAGCCCACGCTTTGCTTCGCCTAAAAATATCTATGGTTTTATTGTCTATAATCCGTATTTCTCCTTCCAGTAATTCGTCACGATGGTTCATATCCAAAATAATATTGGCTATACCGCTTTTGTTGAATGTATATTCGTGAAATCCCACACGGGTCGATGTCGTTAAACGAACATCAATGTCGTGCTTATCTAACTTTACGCTGTAAAATCCTGCTGAAGCCGATTCGTTATCGTGCGAAAATGGCGAAGCATATTCGGTACTGTTAAAACTTGGTTTGCCCATAGTTGGGGCAAGTAAAATATCGCCATAATCGGAAATACCCGTACCATTTAAATGTGTATGCGAAAAACCATAAATAATGCTATCGGTATAATGGTATCCTGCACAGCCTTCCCAACGCCCGTCGATCCTGGTGTCTGGAGAAAGTTGTACCATGCCAAAAGGAGTTGTTGCCCCAGGAAAAGTATGTCCTGCACCACCGGTACCGATAAACGGATTTACATATTGCGAATAGTTCTGAGCCAAAATTATTTGCCCAACAAGAAATAAAAATATAAGATTTTTTTTCATATTGAAATGAATTTTACGCCCAATTTCGGTAAATTTTCAGGAATAAACAACCGTTTTTTTAATAGTAATATCTTTGGTTTTTTTGTAAGTTATTTATAATTAATAAGTTATGGTGGTAAATATATTTTATTGTAAAAAGAAGATGAAATTTCTTAGGTTTTAATTACATTTAGAACTTAATCCTTAAAAATGATATCAATCAAATTTTGAATTTTACAACCGAACAAATAAAAGCCCTAGCACCAAAGGAAGCTGCTTTTAAAGCGGGGCAAAAATTGGCGTCGGGTTCTTGGGTAGAATCACATAAAAGTAACCGTGCTATTTGGGGTGCTATAAAAGGTTCGGGTAAAAATCCGTATCTCGTTCAGGTCGATATTAAAAATCTGGCATACAAATGCAGTTGTCCGTCACGGCAATTTCCGTGTAAACATGCCTTGGGGCTGTTGTTACTTTATGTTAATACACCTACTGTATTTACAGAGACCGCCGAACCTGATTATGTTTTAGAGTGGTTAGAAAAAAGAGAGGCGCGTTCGCAAAAATCTGAAAAGGAAGAACGGGAGCTTACCGAAGATGAAAAACAAAAACGTTTTGAAGCCAAGGAAAAGCGCCAAGACGACCGTATGAAGTTGGTTAACGCCGGATTGGCTGAATTAAAAGTATGGTTAAAGGACTTGATTCAGTTAGGTATTTTGGAGTTACCCAACCGAAAACCGGCATATTTCGAAACCATGATAAAACGTATGGTCGATGCAAAAATGCCCGGTTTGGCAGGCTGGATAAGAGCTTTGAAAGAACTGAATTATAAAAATCAAAATACTTGGCAGGAAGACGCCTTGTCCATTATATCTAAATTATACTTACTTGTGCGTTCGGGAGAAAAATTGAACGAACTTGATGAAAATGAAAAACTGAATATTCAAAGCTTGTTGGGCTGGACTTTTAACCAAAAGGATATGCTTCAGGATAAAAATTTGGTAAGTCAAAAGGATCAATGGCTGGTTTTGGGAGAAACCAAAGAAGAACAGGACGACTTAAAAATACAGCGGTTTTGGCTTTTTGGTCTGGAATCAAAAAGAGATGCCATAATCATTCATTTCGAAAGTCAATATAGTAATGCGTCAATACAGTTTCCAATTGTTAAAGGAAGTGTTATCGAGGCCGAATTAGTGTTTTATCCCGCCACATCGCCACATCGGGCATTTATAAAAAAACAAAAGGAAATTTTCCAAAAATTACCAAAACCACTCGAATTGCTTCCTTCGTGGGAAAGCTACAGGCAACTTAAAATCCAAGAATTAAAGTTGAATCCGTGGAGCAATAACCGGTCAAATATCATCGCACAAGTTAAAGTGATAAAAGAAGGCAATAATCTTATCGTGGTAGATAAAGATACAGCTTTTAAAACCATAGATAAAAGTTTTTTTGGCGATAGTAGAAGCAGTTTATTAATGCTTACCAATAATGAAGAAGTAAACCTATCGTTTGTCGATATGCCAAATGGTATTTTCCCTTTAGGGATATTGCACGATAACCAATATATAAGTTTTTGAGAGCAAAAGAACACATAAAAGAGATTACTTTATTGGGTACGGAAAAACGAACTGTTAATCCCGAATTATTGCCTGAAGCAATACAGCGTTCCCTACATAAAGTTACCATTGAAGATGAGGCCGATAAAGCCTTGACAACATTGGTTTTGTATTATTTTTATAATCAAGGGGGTATAATAGCAAAACGTTTGGACAAAACCATAAACATAACACCAATACAGGAACAGAACCCTTATGTTAATAACGCAATGGTACAGGCTTTGCAACGTCTGTTTATAGTAGAAAACATAATGGCTCAAGATACACTCCTGCAAATTTGGATAGCTAAAGCCATTACCGAAAATACTATTATTACGCCTGCCTTATGTGTACCATATTTTAAGGCCATTTCCAAATTTTCGTTGGCTTTTAAAAAACAGGCTAAATCTACTTTTGGATTAAGGGGTGAATGGCTTATAGAACAAGACGATAATTTTAAAAACCTACGGTTTACCGAAAATGAAGAAACCGATATTTGGGCCTTTGGCAAAAAAGACCAAAGAGAATCTTTTATTGTAGGATTATTGGAAACAAACCCCATGAAAGCCTTAACAATAATAGAAAATGCTTGGAACAATGAAAATGCCCGAGATAAGCTTTGGATTTTAAAACTGTTAAAACAACATATAAATAATGGTTATAAACCTTTTTTAGAAACATTATACAACCAGACATTTGCATATAAGGAAAAAGAAACCAAAACCGATAGGGCATCTCGGGAGCTTGTTGCCGGTTGTTTATTGCTTTTGGAAAACAGCGAACTCCATAAACATACTATGGCACAATTTAAAACCTATTTAGTTAAGTCTAAAGGAGGTTTGTTATCAAAAGTATTTGACCACAATGCACCCCTGTTTCAAATTCCCGAAAATCCGGATAATTTTTTTACCAATAGCAATATGCTGAAAAGCTATGGCATTAATGCCCACGAAACCGAAGCGGCCAATTTTAAAACCAATCAGCTATATTGCTTTAGTAAGTTAGTGGCTTCTATTCCTTTTAAAGCTTGGATTCAATTATTACAAACGGACTACAAAAAAACAGTATCGTTTTTATTGACGAATCAGCAATTTATAAGGACACTAAAAGGAACCCCCGAACCTATTCTACTGGAAGCGTTAATCGAACTTGCTACTTCAACAAAAGATACCAATACCATTAGTTCCATTTTGCCCCATTGTAAAAATTACGATCAGATAAAACGTTTATTAACATTGTTATCCCCTACAAACTGGGAATCTGTTCTATTACAAAATAAAGATTGGTTGGCAAGTAGTGATATTTTGACTACTTGTCCTTTTGGTAAAAGAGAACAATGGAGTTTAGGTTTCTCCGAAGCCGTTCTAGAAAGTATAAAAAAGAATCTCGATAAAAATAATGCCGTTTACGATTATCATTTGGCAAAACCCTGTATTCAATTTTTAAACACCAAAGCATTGAATGTTTTAGTAAGTATAAATGGAAAAATAGAGGTACAGACTACTAAATATAATTCGTGGCAAAAACACATATACCAACCTTTGTCGGAAGGTTTATTAATAAGACAACAAATAGAACAAGCTTAAAAAAACAGATATGAGTGTACTAAGAGAGCATGCCGAAATTGAGTTTCAAGAAGAATTGGATCTTTTACAAAAGGCAGATAAGGAAAACCGGCCCACAAATTGGAATTTATCACCCAAAGCCGTGGTCAATTATATTATGGGATGTAAATTGCCCAATGGGGCTGTAATTTCACCAAAATATGTAGGCGATAAACGCTTAATTGAAATTGCTGTGGCTACTTTAACAACCGATAGGGCATTACTGCTTTACGGTATTCCGGGAACAGGAAAATCGTGGGTTTCAGAACATTTAACAGCAGCCATAACCGGAAATTCTAGATTACTGATACAGGGTACATCGGGAACTGGAGAAGAAGCCATTCGCTACGGTTGGAATTATGCTAAATTATTAACCGATGGCCCAAGTCCGGCCGCTTTGGTCGAAACACCATTAATGTTCGCCATGAAAGATGGTAAAATAGCGAGAATAGAGGAACTTACCCGAATTTCATCGGATGTACAGGACAATTTAATCACTATTTTATCAGAAAAATTATTGCCTATTCCAGAACTAAATACCGAAGTTCAGGCCATTGAAGGTTTTAATGTAATTGCCACTGCGAACAATAAAGATAAAGGTGTAAACGAGCTATCTTCGGCATTAAAACGCCGTTTTAATACGGTTGTCCTACCAACACCCAAAACATCGGAAGAAGAAATAACCATAGTAAAAACACGGGTTGAAAAAATGATGAAAAATGCTAAACTACAGGCCGAAACCCCAACTTTACAGGAAATAAAACGAATAGTGACCATATTTAGAGAACTAAGGGAAGGCATAACCGAAGACGGTAAACAAAAAGTAAAATCGCCCACAAGTACCATGAGTACGGCCGAAGCCATAGCAGTAGTAAATAGTGGTGTAGCCCTGTCTGCCCATTTTGGCGATGGTAAACTATCCAGTTTCGATATTGCTTCGGGTTTGGTAGGTGCCGTTGTAAAAGATCCGGTTCACGACAAAGAGGTGTGGAACGATTACTTGGAAACCATTATAAAACCACGGGAAGGCTGGCGAGATTTGTACAGGTCTTGTAAAGAAATAACAATATAAACTTAAAGCATGGATGCTAACAAATTAGCTTTTATAAACAAAACAGAATCGAATTATTTGGATTATGTTTTAAAGAGCCGAAACGACAATATAGAAGCGCAACAAGAACTTATTAGACAATTGGCATCTGTTGCCCGTAATGAAGCAGGTTTTAATACAGAGTATCTTGTACGGCTCCAAGATTATAAATTCGATTATGCAGACCGATTTATTAAAGAATTACTTACTGGTAGAAACAGCGATGGTTCGGCAGCAAATATATGGACCGAAAACGATACCTTTATTAAGCATTTGGTAAACCAAAACACCGTAGTGGGCGATAAACGCTATTTGGCGTTGCACTTTATCGTATCGAAACTAACTGCTGCGTATAATGGTTCGTTAAGCTTTATTAACTATGTAAAAAATATAGGTCTGTCCGATGAGGATATTATAGGAACAGTATTCCAAATGTCGTGGAAAATGTTTGAAACAAATGATGGTAAACCAACACTTTTTAAACACTACCTTTTGGAAAACCTAAAGGATAAATCTTCATTTCTGGGGTTAAAAAAAGAGAAAGGACTGGCTTCCATTATTGATAGTTTAATACAGACAGGAGCTACAAAAAGACACCAAACAGCAATTTTAAGACTCCTGTTAAACCATGCGCCAAATGCCGTAACCGATATACAACGCTATATGGTGCAGGTAAACAATAGCTATTACCCTAAGAGGCAACTGCTTATATCTACTGTAGGGCTATTGTTGGATTTTGATGCTCTAAAATACGAATCCGATATTTTAAAAGCTTTAGAACAATTTACAGATTCTATCGAGAACTTATATTTGGTTTACAGGATGTTAGATGGGAAAATACCCAATAAATATCAAGATAAAATTGAAAAAATAGGAGAAACCAGCCTCAACCAATTTATCAATTTAGAAACCGGAAAGTATTATTATTTCAACCATCTGCCCAATAGGAATGGAAATATCCAGACCAACTACTCCAAATATTTAATAAACAAAGACAAGACAAAGGCCAAGCAGCGTATTTTACAATTTACGGAAGAGAGCGATTTTTTAACAGAAGCATATCTGAAATTTTTAGATGAAGAATTCGGTACCGAAGCCATTCCGTTTTATTTTAATGCTCTAAAGAAAAATCCGGGTATTGTAGATAAAAGCTACCGAAGTTTCTTTCAAGCTTTGTTCGAGTTATTGAATAAACATACCATAGAAGAAAAAGATTTAGATAAAATAATTCAATTTGGTATTGATAACAAACCCAAAAAGTATAGAGTTTTTGCTTCTCAATTTTTAGAAAAACGCATAGATACGATAACACCTAAAGCCCAAAAACTGTTGGAAGGCAAGGTCGATGAGCGTATTTTTGGAGCTATGATGCTCCAGTCATCAACCAATCCCGAGGTCATTAAACAATTATTGCAGCTTACCGATACCGAACGCAGCGACGATACCCGAGATATTCTGTTGGATGCCTTGTCCGATTTTAAGTTTAAAAAACCGTTTACCCTATCGGAAGTCAAAGAAATGGTAGCCATTGCCGACCAAAGGAAAAAATTATCGAAATGGACTGAAAAATGGGTGGATGAGACAAACCTTCCTAAGTTATATTGGCAAAACGGAGAGGCTTTAACCGAAGCAGAAATCCGGTTTTTATTTTATCGGAGCAAACGTGCAAAAGGCATAAATTCCGATATAGAAGCACGCCAGCTCATTCAGTTAATAGACAAATCAAAATCAGACAAATTCGCATCAAAACTTATCGATGTCTTTAAAGAAAGTAATTACGATAATAAATTAAAATATTATGTTGTACTGGCCGGTTTACTTGGTGGCGACAGTATATTGGCCAAACTCAATACAGTATTTAACGGTACAGTAACCAATAAGCGCTACCGGTTGGCCGCCATGATGGTAGGAGCCATTGCCATGGTAGGCTCAGACAAAGCATTGCGTATTGTGGACATGATTGCAAGAAAATTTAGCAATAAACGTCCACAAATACGAAATGGAGCTATAGAGGCCTTAGATGCCGCTGCTGCCGAACTAAATATAAGTTTAGATCAATTGGCAGATAGAATTATTCCGGATTTTGGTTTCGAAAATAATTACAAAACCTTTGTGGTAGAAGGCGAAACCTATCGGGCTTTTGTAAGCAACGAATTTAAACTGCATTATTTTAACGACGATAACAAACTGCGGAAATCTATTCCAAAAGGAACAGATAAAGCGATAGTGACCGAATTGAAAACAATAGATAAAGAGATACGGGAAGTGGTTAAAAACCAATCCGGACGGTTGGAAAACTATCTGATTTCCGAGCGTAAATGGAGTGTGGCAGAATGGCAAAAATATTATTTTGGCAACCCTATAATGCTGGTTTACGTACAACGTCTTTTGTGGGGAGTTTACACGCCCGAAGGCGATTTGGCCAATGTGTTTTATTGTGACGAAGATTTAGAACTTTACAATGTAGATGATGATGAGGTTATTTTAGACAATGCACAGCAAATTGGTATTGTACATCCGTTGCACATGACAACAGGTCTTCTTGAAAAATGGAAAGAAAAAATTTATGATTCCGATTTGGAATTCGAATTTGAAATTGTAAACCGCGAAATTACCCACAAAACCGAAACCGAACTGGAATTTAGTACCACAAGAATATTGCACGATACTGATATTCCGCGAGGTGCCGATTATGTGGCTGGTTTTTTAATGAAACGGGGGTGGCATAAAGAGTCGGGAGATGGTGGTTCGTTATGGTTTTCTAAAATAAACAAAACCAACAATATTATTGCCATGCCATATATTGAAGGGCCTGCAGCGTATTATTTGGGCGGAACCACGCCTGCAACCGTATTCGAAGTAAGTTTTTATGCAAAAGACCAAAACGAAAAAGTATTGATAAAAGATGTACCTTCCGTTTTCTATTCGGAAGTTGTTGCAGATTTAAAAGCATTGATAAACGCATAACTTATGGCAGTTCATATTTTAGGAATACGGCATCATGGTGTAGGTTCGGCAACCTACGTTCGGCAGCGTTTGCAACAGTTAAAGCCCGATATGGTTTTGGTTGAAGGAGCTCCCGAAATTACCGAGGTTATTTCGGTTATCGGACATAAAGAACTTGTGCCACCTGCAGCGATTATGTTGTATAACGAAAATAATGCAAAGCAATCTACCTTTTATCCATTTGCCGAATATTCGCCCGAATGGGTGGCTATTGCTTATGCCAATCAAACAAAAACACCTGTTCGCGCTATAGATTTACCTGCCCGTATTTCTTTTGCAATAAGTAAAGCAGAAAATGGAAATAAAAAAGATACCGACAGCCAAGATAAAGCCTTGGAAGAAGCAAATATTTTGGAATACCACCGAGATCCTTTAGATTATCTTGCACAAATTGCGGGTTTCGAGTCGGGAGAAGCTTGGTGGGATTATCAGTTCGAAACCCATAGGAATAATACCAGTACGGAAGAGCAATTCGAGGCTGTTACATTGGCCATGCAATCGTTACGGGAACAAAACATTCCTACAAGTCTCGATAAAGAAAACGTATGGAGAGAAGCCTATATGCGCTATTTAATACGGCATGCACAAAACGAAATGTACTCAAATATAGTGGTGGTTTGTGGTGCTTGGCATGCTCCCGCATTAATGGATTTGAAAGCACATGAAAAAGAAGATAATAAGATTTTAAAATCGCTTCCCAAAAGTAAAGTAAAAGTTGCGTTATCATGGATTCCGTGGACTAATAGTAGGCTCTCACGGTTTTCGGGTTACGGTGCTGGAATAACCAACCCCGGCTGGTACGAACACTTATGGCAAAATAGTGAAAATAGCGAATTGCAATGGCTAACACGTGCCGCCGAGAAATTCAGAAACGAACATATTGATGTATCGACCGCACACGTATTGGAAACTTATAAATTATCGTTTTCCTTGGCACAATTACGCAATCATTCCGTTGTTACGTATAAAGATCTGGACGATGCCATAAAAACAGTTATGTGCGATGGAGAACACGTATTATATCAGCTTATTCACAAACAATTAACCGTAAACGAAAAAATAGGAAGTATTCCAAGTGATTTGCCTAAAGTACCTTTGCAACAGGATTTCGATAATACTGTAAAAACACTACGTTTAAAGCTTTCGGCAATGCCAAAAGTAATGGATTTGGATCTCCGCAAACCATTAGATTTAAAGCGAAGCATCTTTTTTCATCAATTGGAAATATTAAGCATTACTTGGATTACCAAACAAGTGGTTAGAACCAAAGGAACATTTAAAGAAAGTTGGGAGCTTATCTGGAATCCCGAAATGCAAATTCAACTTATAGACAAAGCACATTACGGAAATTCGGTAGAAATGGCCGCCGAAGCGTATATAAGGGAAATGGTTCATTCAGAAAAACAAATAAGTGTTCTAATTGGTCTAATTGAAAATATAATTCCGGCAGAACTCTTTAATACCATGGGGGGGTTGCTTAATAAAATAAGCGACGAGTCCAGTATTTCCAGCGATATCCAAGATGTTATGTTAGGCTTGCCCAAATTAATACATATAAGCCGTTATGGCGATGTTCGCAATACCGATTTGCAACAAATAGATTATTTATGCCACCGGCTGTTCTATAAAATTGCCGTTAGTTTGGCCAATGCCTGCTACGGACTCGATGAGGAGCATTCAAACAGTATGTTTGGGTTAATTGGCCAGTTGGATAAATCGCTTAAATTGTTACAGGATGATACCATAAAAGTGACATGGCAGAAAACGTTAGAAAACATTATGGAAAAAGATGGTGTACATATGGTTATTAAAGGTTGCACCATAAGATTATTGTTCGATCAAAATATATTTTCAGAAGAAGCACTTTCAAAGCTATTGACCTTTTATTTGTCGCCCAATCAGAATGCATTCGATGTTGCTTATTGGTTAGAAGGATTTTTGCGTGGCAGTGGTCTTATTCTTATTTACGATAACAAGATTTGGAATTTAATCTACAATTGGGTTACCCATATCGAGCAAAAACAATTTTTAGAACTTATTCCGGTTTTACGGCGGGCATTTTCAAAGTTTCCGTTTGCCGAACGAAGGCGTATTGGCGAAAAAGCCAAGCAGGGCATTATAAATATCGATATTGAAAAAATAGAAGATACCGAAACTTATTTTGATGCTGAAACGGCATTAGAAGTGTTGCCTTTTATTGAAAAATACTTAATCTAAATCTTAATTATGGAGACGCCTAACTTAAACAATTTAGAAAAATGGAGACTTATACTTGGTAGTCGTGAAGCTGACGGAACAGGTCAAGAGCTTTCCGATTTTTTAAAAGGTATGGACGAAGCCTTGACCGCACTATACGATTATAATGCGCATGGAGAGTTTGGCGAAAACTACGATAAAGCAGGCGGAAGTGAAGGTTCTTCCCCAAAAATATCGCGTTGGTTGGGCGATATACGCAAATATTTTCCGCAGCAGGTGGTACATGTTATGCAAAACGATGCCATGAAGCATGAACAGCTTAAAAAGAAGCTTATGTTCGAACCCGAAATTTTGGAAAAGGCCGATGCCGATATACACTTAGTAGCAACGCTGATGGAATTGGGCAAGTTAATCCCAAATAAAACAAAGGCCACTGCTAAGCGGGTAATAAAAAAAGTAGTGGACGAACTAATGCAGCGTTTGGAACAAAAAACAATCTCGTCTATAAACGGAGCAATAAATCGTTCGGCCATAAACAGGCGGCCCAAGCATAAAGAAATTAATTGGCATGCTACCATAATGAAAAATTTAAAACACTATCAACCCGAATACAGAACTATTATTCCGGAAGTGCGGATAGGTTATGGTCGTAAATCGTTAAAATCAATAAAAGATATTGTACTCTGTCTGGATCAAAGTGGTTCTATGGGAACATCGGTGGTATATTCAGGTATTTTTGGTTCGGTTATGGCATCTATTCCAAATGTAAAAACCAAAATGCTGGTTTTCGATACCCAAGTGGCCGATTTGACCGAAGATTTAAAGGATCCTGTCGATTTGCTTTTTGGAGTACAGTTGGGAGGAGGTACCGATATTCATCTGGCACTTCAAAAGTGCGAAGAGGTAATTACCAAGCCCAACGATACCATTGTTGTTTTAATAACCGATTTGTATGAAGGCGGTAGTGTACAGGGTATGCTCGATAAAGCAGCCTATTTACTGTCTAATGGTACACAGATTATCTGTCTGTTAGCATTAAACGACGAAGGAAGCCCCGCTTATGATACCAATAATGCCAAAAAATTTAATGAAATGGGTATTCCTGTATTTGCCTGTACCCCCGATTTGTTTCCCGATTTAATGGCAGCAGCTATAAAAAACGAAGACTTGACCAAATGGGCAGGCGATAATGGTATTGTTACAAAATAGGGTAAAAATAGATTTTTGGAGAAACCAATTCAATCAAAAATAAAAATTTTAACATAAAGTCAACTACCTCGAAGTAAGCTCGAGAGACATAAACCGGAAAAATCAATAAAATATTTCGACACAAGCGTCGAAGCTTTCAAATCTCGATTATCGAGTAAAAATAATAACCAAACCATTCAATATTTTCAACAAATGTCCTGCATTTTGCACACCTATTGCATGGAATAATTTGTATATTTGCTCAAATGAAAGTGATAACATTCATATTGGCTACCTATATCTTCGCACTTAATTTAGTGCCGTGTGCCGATGGTGTTTTGCCAAGCGATGAGGTAAAAACAGAACTTTCGCAAGCCCACAATCATCACGACCACGACCATCAAGAACCTGATAAGTGTTCGCCGTTTTGCCATTGCAATTGCTGTAACCATATACAAATAGTACATTTTAATGTTAATTACAACAATTATTTTACAGTAACAGATATATCTACAAAAGACACATTTTATATTTGTGGTACCGAAAAACAATACAATACTACCTTACTGCAGCCCCCTCAAGTTTAATTCATATATAGGCTAACTATGTTTAATAGCGAACCAATAGAGGTTTGCTGGCATAGAGCGTTCTAAAATATTTAACTGAATTAAACAAAATTCCATGATTAACAAAATAATTGATTTTTCAATCAATAATAAATTTATAATTGGCCTGTTTACGCTTGCCATTGTGGGACTGGGTATTTGGAGCATGACCAAAGTACCTGTAGATGCCGTTCCCGATATAACCGATAACCAAGTACAGGTTATCACGCAATCGCCCAATCTTGCTCCCGAAGATATCGAACAGATTGTTACATATCCTGTCGAGGTAGCCATGAGCAACCTTCCCAATGTACAGGAAATCCGTTCTATATCACGTTTTGGACTTTCGGTGGTAACCATTGTTTTTAGCGACGATATGGGTACTTATCTGCCAAGGCAATTGGTTTCCGAGAAACTAAACGAAGTCAAGGAGCAAATTCCCGAAGGCTTTGGCGAACCCGAAATAGGCCCAATATCAACAGGGCTTGGCGAAATTTATCAATATACGTTAAGGGTAAAACCCGAATTTAAGGATAAATATACTATTTCTGATTTACGTGCCATGCAGGACTGGATTGTACGCCGCCAAATGGCCATGGTAAATGGTGTTGTTGAAGTAAATGCCGTTGGTGGAAAGGTAAAGCAGTACGAAGTAGCTATAAAACCAAGCGAACTCCGGGCCATAGGCATAACCATTGCCGATGTGTTCGAAGCCTTGGAAGCCAATAACCAAAATACGGGCGGAGCGTATATAGAGAAAAATCACAAAGCCAATTTTATCCGTGGCGAAGGGCTTATCCGTAGTTTAGACGATATAAAAAAAATACCCGTAAAAACCGTTAACAATCTGCCCATTACCATTGGTGATATTGCAGAAATACAATTTGGGGCTGCCATTCGTTATGGTGCACTTACCCAAAATGGCGAAGGTGAAGTTGTGGGTGGTCTGGTCATGATGCTCAAGGGTGCCAATTCTAACGACGTTATTAAAAATGTAAAAGAACGAATAGCAGAGATTCAAAAATCGCTACCCGAAGGTGTTGTTATAGAGCCTTTGTTGGACAGGAGCAAACTTATTTCCGAAACCACATCGACCGTAGCGACCAACCTAATTGAAGGTGCTTTAATTGTTATTTTTGTACTTATTTTTCTTCTTGGAAATTGGCGAGGGGGCTTAATTGTGGCTTCAACCATTCCGCTATCGTTATTGTTTGCCTTTATTTTAATGAATGTATTTGATGTTTGGGCCAACCTAATGAGCCTGGGAGCGATAGACTTTGGGATTATTGTCGATGGTGCCGTTATTATTGTTGAAAGTACCGTGTTTTTAATAGCATCGCAAGTGTTAAAAAAGAAAGCCTTAACCGCAAAACAACGGGATGAAATTACGGCTGATGCTTCTAAAAAAATGATGAATTCGGCATTTTTTGGACAGTTGATTATCCTTATTGTATTCCTCCCCATTTTGGCCTTACAGGGCATTGAAGGCAAAATGTTCAAGCCCATGGCACTAACCTTTATGTTTGCTATGTTAGGAGCTATGGTACTATGTTTAACTTATGTACCCATGATGTCGGCCTTAGTATTACGGGCACCAAAATCGTCTAAATTGTCATATGGCGATAGGTTTGTACATTGGGTAGAAAATAAATATCAGCCCTTATTGAACAAGGCTTTGGAGAAAGGCAAATGGATAATCGGTATTGCGGTGGTTTTATTTTTGGGTACTGTATTTATGTTCAGTAGAATGGGCGGAGAGTTTATTCCGCAGTTAGATGAAGGCGATATAGCTTTCCATATCATTATAAAACCGGGAAGTTCTTTGACCGAAGCTGTAGAAACCACTACAAAGGCAGAACAGATTGTAATGTCCAAATTTCCTGAGGTCGAAAAAATAGTAAGCCGTATTGGTGTTGCCGATATTCCAACCGACCCAATGCCCATGGATATTGCCGATGCCTTTGTAATTTTAAAGCCTAAAAGCGAATGGACTTCGGCAGAGACCAAAGATGAGCTTATAGAAAAAATGAAGGAAGCTGTCGAAATTCTTCCGGGTGTTAATTACGAGTTTACCCAACCCATCGAAATGCGTTTTAACGAGCTTTTGGAAGGTGTTCGCGAAGATGTGGCCATAAAATTATATGGTGAAGATATTAATATACTTTCTGAAAAAGCCGAAGAAATCACAAAAATAATTGCCGGAACGCCTGGTATTGGCGATATGAAGGCCGAAGCTACAACAGGTTTGCCACAAATGACCATTACGTACAACAGAAATAAGTTGGCACAATACGGTTTAAATATTAACGAACTTAACAACGTGGTACAGACCGCCTTTGCGGGAGGAAAGGCAGGTGTTATTTTTGAAGGTGAAAAACGTTTCGATTTAGTAGTGCGTTTGCATGCCGATAACCGAAAGGATATTACCGATATTGAAAACCTATTTGTTGGTTTGCCTTCCGGAGCCCAAATTCCTTTACGGGAGGTTGCCGATGTATCCTATAAAGCCGGCCCCATGCAAATAAGCCGGGACAATACCAACCGCCGTACTTACGTGGGGATAAATGTAAGGGGGCGCGATGTAAAATCGTTGGTTAACGAAATAAAATCTAAATTGGATGAGAAATTAACCTTACCGTCAGGCTATTTTATTCGTTACGGTGGTGCATTCGAAAATCTAGAACGTGCCAGTAGCCGTTTGCTAACCGTAGTACCTATTGCCTTGGCATTGATTTTTGTACTCATCTATTTCGCTTTAAAATCAATAAAACAAACCTTAATGATTTATATAGCCATTCCTATGGCCGCCATTGGAGGCGTGTTGGCATTGTGGTTGCGTGATATGCCGTTCAGTATTTCAGCGGGTGTTGGTTTTATTGTATTATTTGGCGTAGCGGTACTTAACGGTTTGGTTATGATAAATGGTTTGAACGAACTAAAAGAAGAAGGCGTAACCCATTTAAAAGATCGTATTATGGAAGGTACAAAACGCCGTATTCGCCCCATTATGCTAACCGCATTTACCGATGTATTGGGCTTTTTGCCTATGGCCATTTCGACTTCGTCGGGAGCAGAGGTACAGCGCCCGTTGGCGACCGTAGTTATTGGAGGTTTACTTACATCAACCTTGTTAACCTTATTTGTTATGCCTATTTTATACCATTGGATGGAAACCCGAAGTGAAATTCGTCTTAACAAAAAATGGGCCACTGCAACCCTAATTTTGGTATTTATGTGTCTTGTTCCCATTAGGGGAAATGCCCAAGAAATAAATACTTTTTCTGAAATAGGATTACAGGGAGCTGTTGCTTTGGCCAAGGAAAACTACCCGCTTTTAAAACAGAAACAGTTGGAACTACAAAAGCAGAAGGCACTTAAAACAACAGCATTCGATTTTGGAACTACCGATATTTTTACCGGAGGTGAAGAACTTAATTCCGATGGAGGTGTTTATACCACAATAGGTGTGGGGCAGTCCGGTATTGATGTATTTGGTAGTATTTCTAAACGGAAATTACAGAACCAACGTATCCAATTAGCAGAAAAAGCCTATAAACTATCGGAATTGGAACTGGAAATGGAAGTAAAAAAAGCTTGGGCTAATACTCTTCAAAAGAAAAAGAATTTTGAACTGTATCAAGAGTTGGACACTATTTACAGCACATTTGAAAAAGCCGTTGCTTTGAATTATGAAGTAGAGGCCATTTCGAAATTGGAATTTTCGGCAGCAAAAAACCAAATCTTTCAAATGAAAAACAAAAAAGTACAGGCCGAAACCGACTATATCATTGCCCTACAACAATTTAATCTTTGGTTGTTGTCGGACGATTTATATACGGTTTCCAATAATTTTGAAGCCGATTTGGAGCAAAACCTTCAACTTAATGAAAATATAGAAAACCATCCGGCATATACCATGGTACAAAACAAAATTTTGGAAGCCGAAGCCAATTACAAAACGGCAAAAGCATCCAATTTACCTAAATTGAATTTACAGGGCGGTTTGCAAAAAGTACAGGGCAATACAGGATTTTACAGTTATCAGGCAGGTATTTCCATTCCATTTTTATCGGGCGAAAACCGCTCCAAGATAAAAACCGCAAAAATAGATAAGCAAATAGCCAATAACGAAGCCTATTTTAAGCTCAAGGAAGTCCAGTTTAAATTCCTACAGGCCAAAAAAAATTATAACAAATGGAAAATTATATGGCAAACCTATAAAACCGAAACCTTGGCATTAACAAAAGACCAAAAAACCGGTGCTTTGCTGGCTTATAAAGAAGGCGAAATTGATTATACAGCGTTTACACAATATATGAATAACGCCATTAATTTGGAGCTTGAAGCCCAAGAAGCCATGAAAAATTATTTAGAAAGTACATTCCAACTACAATATTTTAAAAACGAGTAACATGCAAAAATCACGATATTTTATTTTAATACTGATGTTGATATTGTTTAACACAGTATCCTGTGGCGATAAAAAACACGATAGCCATGCGGGGCACGACCATGCAGAGGAAAATACCCATGAACATACCGAAGGAGACAATCATAATCACGAAGAAGAAGAAGAACATGATCATGGAGAAGAAGGCTACGATGAAGCGGTAATGCTTACGTTTAAGCAATTCGATGCTTTAAAAATGAACGTTGAAGCCTTGGCAACACGAAATATGGGTGGTTATGTAGAAACCAACGGTTCGTTGGAAGTACCTCCGCAAAACGAAGCAGCCATTACTGCCGTTATTGGTGCCAATGTAGTAAGCATTAATGTTATCGAGGGCGATAAAGTTAACAAAGGACAAGTGGTGGCTTATTTATCGCATCCCGATTTGGTGAAATTGCAAACCGATTATTTAGACGCATTAAGTAATAGTAATTTTTTAAAGAAGGACTACGAACGTCAAAAAAAATTGTACGATGCCGGTGTGGGTTCGGGGGCTAATTTCCAAAAATCCGAAGCCGAATATGAGGCTTCCAAAGCTAAGGTAAATGGTTTGGCGGCACAGTTACGTATTTTAAACATTAGTCCGGCATTAGTACAAAAAGGAACTATTGTGCAACGTGTTGCTTTACAAAGTCCCATTGAAGGCTTTGTACAAAAGGTAGAGGTTAAAACAGGCCAATACGTGGAACCGCAAACCGATCTGTTCGAAATTGTAAATACCGATCATGTCCATGCCGATTTTATGGTGTTCGAAAAGGATGTACATAAGATAAAAAAGGGGCAAACGGTACTATTTTCGGTACAGTCGGCTTCCAATCAGGAATATACAGCCGAAATTTATTCGGTAGGAAAAACCTTTGAGGAAGCACCCAAAGCAGTCCATGTCCATGCCGAAATAAAAAACAAAACCGGATATTTAATACCGGGTATGTACATTCAAGGGCGCATTTTGGTTGCTAACGATTCCAAAACGGCCATTCCTGAAAGTGCTATTGTAACCGAAGGCGATAAATCGTATATTTTTACAGCCAAAAAAGAAGAAAATGGTTGGGGTTTTAAACCGGTAGAAGTTTTTGTTGGCCATAAAGATGGCGATTGGGTCGAAATAAACCTTAAAGACCAACAACCCGAAAATACTTTGTTTGCTTATAATAATGCCTATTACTTAATTGCCGAAATGAAAAAAAGCGAAGCAGGACATTCGCATTAAAAGATTATTTTTAAAGTGTGAAAAAGCTTAGACCTGACCGATTTAAAAAACCGATCGGGTCTTTCTATTTTACTTCTTGGCTGTTTCAACCAATTCTAATTGCGTAATATCGACATTAGTGGTAAAAATACCATAATTAACAATAGCTTTATTTTTTTCTATCTTATCAATAGTACCTATAGCACGCCCGTCTTCCATGCGTACCCGATCGCCAATTTTTAAAGTAGGCTTGGGTTTTGGAGGTTGCATTGCTGCTTTTTTCTTAGCTTCCTTTTTTTTCTTACGGATAACTTCAACCTTTTTTTCGACTTCTTTTTTAAGTTTGGTTTCTTTTATTTTTTTTATTTGTTTTTCTTTTTTTGATTCCTTTTTACGTTTGGAATTTTCTATCTGAACCAACTTAAAAAGCTCGTCCATTAAAATTTTCTTTTGTTTATTATTAAAATATTTTGCGGATAGATCGTCGATTTTTTGTCCTAAGTAAATAAGTCGTTGGTTGCTGTCGTACAGTTCTTGGTAACTTTCCAATTTTTTTTGGATACGCTCGTTAATTTCTTCTAACTTATCTGTTTCCTGGATTTTTTTCTTTTCGTTTAGTTTTAATGACTCGCTTGTTCTTTCAAGTTTAGAGCGTTCTTTTTGCAATTTTGCAATAGTGGCATCGAAACGTACTTTACTACGTTCAATTTTCTTTTTGGCACGGTTGATTAGTCCGTAAGGAATACCGTTTTTTTGTGCGACTTCAAACGTAAAACTACTTCCAGCTTGGCCAATAACGAGTTTAAATAAGGGTTCTAAAGTGGTTTCGTTAAACAGCATATTGGCATTGAGCATATGGGGCAGTTCGTTTGCCAATATTTTTAGGTTGGCGTAGTGTGTAGTTATAATGCCAAAAGCATTTCGGTGGTAAAATTCCTCTAAAAAAGTCTCGGCCAAGGCACCGCCAAGTTCGGGATCGCTACCAGTGCCAAATTCATCGATTAAGAATAAGGTATTTTTATTGCATTTCCGAAGAAAATAGTTCATTTGTTTTAAACGATAGCTGTAAGTGCTTAAATGGTTTTCAATAGATTGGTTATCGCCAATATCACTTAAAATTCTATCGAAAACACATACTTTACTGCGTTCGTGTACAGGAATCAACATACCGCTTTGCAACATGGCTTGTAATAAACCAACTGTTTTTAAAGTAATACTTTTACCTCCGGCATTAGGTCCGGAAATAACAATAATACGGCTGTCCTGTTGTAATGTTATAGTTTGTGGGTATGTTTTTTCGTTTTTCTTTAAGTTGGCCAGATAGAGTAGTGGGTGATAGGCATCACGCAAGTACAGTTGTTTTTCGTCTGAAATTTCAGGAAGTATGGCGTTAAGAGAGCGTGCGTATTTTGCCTTGGCCGAAATAATATCCATCTCGATTAAAAAGGCTTGGTATTGCTCCAAAAGTGTCGTAAACGGACGGATAAAATTGGTAACGTCCTTTAAAATACGGATAATTTCTTCTTTTTCCTCATATTCTAAATTATTAAGTTCTCTGGTGTATTTTAATGTAGTCTCCGGCTCGATATATACAATACTTCCTGTTTTACTGGTACCCAAAATAGAACCTTTAACTTTACGACGGTACATGGTCTTTGCGGCAAGTACACGCCTGTTATCTATAACTGTTTCGCGTATATCGTCCAGATAATCCAAACCGTTATAGGCATTTAAAGCGGTGGTAAAACTTTGGTTTATCTGGCCTTTTACTTTGTTTATACCATGTCTTAATTCGAATAAAACTTCGGATGCATCGTTTTTTATATCTCCAAACCTGTCAACAATAGTATTTATTTTGTCGATTAAGGCTTTCGTTATTTCAATATGCGAAGCAAATGTGCTAAGGTTTGGATAGTATTCTTCAAACTTTTTTAAAAACGTAACAATGTCGTTTGATGTACTTGAAATAGAAACGATTTTTTTTAGACTGTAAACTTCTAAATAGGTGTTTTCGATACGCAAAAGTTTTATTTCTTTCTCAATGGTATCGAAACCGTGATTGGGTATTTTGTTTTCGTTGTAAAATGAAGATACATATTCGTTGGTGTGATACAAACTGGTTAAAAGTACTTCTTTACTACGGTATGGTGTTATTTTTAAGGCTTCGTTTTGCCCCAAAGGAGTAATACAATGTTGTGCCACTTGTTGTAAAACAGTAGAAAACTCTAAATCTTGTAAAGTTTTGTCGTGGATATTAATCATACCTTGTAGCAATTTTTTACGATTACAAATTTAAACAATATGTTAAATACCTATGGCCTAACAAACCTAATAAAAGTTATATGATTGTAATTAATGGCTAAAAACAACATTGAATTATTAGACCTCAAAGGCTTTAAAACTTTTGAGGTCTTTGTAGTGTGCTAAATCTGTATGGAAAAATTATTTAAGTTTAATCCGTTCGTCTCGATTTGCCAACTCCCAAGCTGTTGCAAAAATTAAACGGGCTCTGTTTTCCAATAAATCGTATTCTATTCTATCGGGTGTATCGGTTGGTTTGTGATAATCGTCGTGTGTGCCATTAAAATAAAAAATGACCGGAATATTATGTTTTGCAAAATTATAGTGGTCGGAACGGTAATAAAAACGGTTAGGATCGTTATCGGCGTTATACGTATAATCCAAATCGATATTAAAATATTTTTTGTTAACTTCTTCGGAAATGTCGTGTAATTCTTGGCTTAATTTATCCGAACCAATTAGATATACATAATTTCTATTGTTTTTGTGCTTGTCGTCAACACGGCCAATCATGTCGATATTTAAATTGGCTACTGTATTTTTTAAGGGAAAAACCGGATCTACATCGGTATAGTAGCGGGAACCAAAAAGCCCTATTTCTTCACCTGTAACATGTAAGAACAATAAGGTTCTTTTTGGGCCATTACCTTCGTTTGCCGCTTTTTTAAAGGCTTTGGCAATTTCAATAATAGCTACGGTTCCGGAGCCATCATCATCGGCGCCATTGTATATTTCACCATTTTTAACACCAACATGATCCAAATGAGCAGAAATTACTACTATTTCTTCTGGTTTCTCGGAACCTTTTATATAGGCCAAGACATTTTCTGATTCACCTTTAGCTCTGCCCTGAAAGAAGGCTTCCGGTATTTCTTGAAAATAATCGTTTTTGGCAATTGGCGATTCAATACCGTTATCTACATACTGTTTTTTAATATATTCAATAGCTTTCTTTTGGCCGGGTGCTCCGGTATTTCTACCTTCAAATTCGTTGGAGGCGTAGATATATAACGCTTTCTTTAATTCTTTGGCTGTAATTGAGCTTGTGTATTCTCCAACCGTTTTGTTAATGGCTGTTTGTTTTGATGAGTAACAGGAGGTTAACAAAAGGGTTACGCTTAAAAATAATGTTATTAATTTCATGTGTTAAAAAGGTTGTTATTTTTTTTTGAATAAGTTCTATAATGTTTAATCGAAGTCCAAGTCAGATTCATCAAAATCCAGATCTTCAAATTCGCTTTCGTTAATTTTGGTTTCTTTTGTTTTAGGTTCTATTTTTTTTCGAGATGTATCTTGGATACTCGGCTTTGGAGACTCGGTAGGTTTGGTTTTTATGGTTTCAACTTTTTCCAATTCTAAATCTTCCAATTCTTTTTTTGCGTCTTTTTCAAATTGGGCTTCTTTGGTGTGTAATTCGTCCGTGTTTTTTACCTGTGAGGTTGTAAATAAGGCTTTAAAAGTTATTAATGCCAAAGCACAGGTAATAAGCAGGAATGTAAATGGAAGTATTTTTTTTATGTTACCGCTTTTTTTCGAAAGATAATAAGCTATTCCGCCAAAAATTAGAGCGGCAACAGCGGGTATAATGGCCAAATTGGAAATAGGTAGGACGGCAAGTACTATAGTAAGTACTGCCGATATAATGGCTAATAGGGTTAATAGTTTTTTCATTACTTATGGGTTAGTTTTTTAATCCGCTGGCCGATTTAATCTTTAATTCACCATTGCCTACAGGAATTTTAAATTTCCCGTAAACCAAAATCCTATTTTCGTCGGCGGTTAGCCATAAAATATTATCGTTACTGCCTTGAAATACATTAGTATCGCTCGAACCAACCGCCAATTTATAACATTCTTTCGAACCAATGGCCGTATTTATGGTTTCTTTACCTAAATAAGTTATTTGTGCCTTAACTTCTTTTCGGTCAAAAAGTATCGTTAAGCTTTTTTTAGCGCCCTTGGTTAAATTGCCATAATTTAACAATCGGATAAAATATATGGTAGAGACAATATCTTTTGTTCCCGAATTGATGTTGATTACCTTATTTTCCTCTTTTCCTTTTTTCTCTTGAAGTGCCTTTACTGTTTTTGTTTTATGGCTAAAGGTATATTTCATAAACTTATGATAGTTGCCTTCGTTAACATCGCGTTTATAAAGATAGGGTGTTAATGTTTTAGGGCTTACATAACTTTCGTAAAGATCCCGTATTTTAAAAAAATTGTCCCATTTGCTATAAGTGGCTGCGGTACATTTTAGTCTTAAAAGGGTAGCGGAAGATGTTGTTACCGTACTGGTTTCCATCGTTACTTCGGCAATATCGGTTAAAATGCCAGACATGTTGTAAGATGCCGTATAAACAAGTTTTTCGTTTAACGAAACGGCATTATTCTGCGCATTGAGGTTACGTGCCGATATTAATACAAGGAGAAAAATAAAATATTTCCTTACCATAAAATAAATCTTAAAATATTAAAACACTTTTTGAAATCATTTATTGTGCCGAAAATACGATGCTTTTGGGTATTTTACTAAAAACAAAGAGAAAATAAAAAAGCTTACCTTGTATGGTAAGCTTTCTATATAGCTAAAGTGTTCTATCTTAGATAGTTGTTGTTTAGTCGGTAAAAGTTAGTTTGTGGTTGTTAAGACTTAACTTTAGCTAAATTGTTTAACCGTTCAACATAACCGGCATAACCAGCATGGTTACTTTTTCGCCTTCTTCCAATCCGTCGGTAGGGGTTAAAATACCGGCACGATTGGGCAGGCTCATTTCCAATTGCACTTCTTGGGCACTAAGGTTGTTTAACATTTCGGTTAAAAAACGCGAATTAAACCCAATTTGCATATCGTCGCCTTGGTAGTCGCAAGTTAGTCGTTCTTCGGCCTTGTTGCTATAATCGATATCCTCGGCAGATATATTAAGTTCGGCTCCGGCAATTTTTAATCGGATTTGGTGTGTGGTTTTGTTGGAAAAAATACTAACCCGACGAACCGAATTTAAAAATTGTGTGCGGTCTATAAGTAATTTATTCGGATTTTCCTTAGGAATAACCGCTTCGTAATTGGGATATTTTCCATCTATTAATCGACAAATCAAAGTTGAATTATCGAACGTAAACTTGGCGTTAGAGTCGTTGTATTCGATGGTGACGTTTTCTTCATTTCCGGCCAAAATCCCTTTTAGTAAGTTTAAAGGCTTTTTGGGCATTATAAACTCTGTGGTTTGGCTGGCCTTTAAATCCTCTCGCGAATATTTTACCAGTTTATGAGCATCGGTTGCCACAAAAGTCAAACTTTCGGTAGAAAACTGGAAAAAGACACCGCTCATTACCGGACGTAAATCGTCGTTACCGGCAGCAAAAATGGTTTTACTTATGGCGGTGGCTAAAACATCGCCCATTATAATGGTACTGCTGGGGTTGTCAAGCTCTACGGCCTTAGGAAATTCGCTTCCATTGGCATAAGCCAAGGCATATTTACCGTAATTAGAGCTAATCTCGACAGTATTGTTTTCTTCAACAACAAAGGTTAACGGTTGTTCCGGAAATGTTTTTAAGGTGTCCAATAACAATCGAGCAGGTAAGGCTATGCTCCCTTCGTTATCGCTTTCCACATCTAAGGTAGAGGACATCGTGGTTTCTAAATCGCTTGCCGAAACCGTAAGTTTGGAGTTGTTTAATTCAAATAAAAAATTGTCTAAAATGGGTAACGTATTCGAACTGTTTATAACACCACCTAAAACTTGTAGTTGTTTTAACAGATACGTACTTGAAACTATAAATTTCATTTATGAAGGTTAATTTTTTTATATTTAACTATTTACAAATATATTCGATACAAATTAATAAGCGAAACAATTTTATTAACATTTATACGGTGTATTTCTTCTTGCGTATAAAATTAAAGATAAATCCGAACATACCTAATAAAAGCAATGGTAATAAGATGTTTAGAGCTTGCCATTTTGTTTTTTGATGGTTTATTTTTTGAAAATCCATAAACTGTACAGCAATTTCTTTGGAGCGAATGTTTATAAGTCCAGTATCGTCTAACAGATAATTTACGGCATTTAGTAAAAATTCTTTGTTGCCAAACGATTGTCCCGTCCACCTATCGAAGCCCAATTCTTGGGGTTTATTGCCCACAATATCGTTTTTTATAATATCACCGTCGGCAATAACAATTATTTTGGTTGGAAGGCTTTTTTCCTTTGTGGTTTTTAGTTCAAAAGGTTTTATCCGGTTTTTGAAAGCCGAAGGAAGCTCTCCTTCCAATAAAACGGCAAGATTTTGGCTGCCTTTGTTGAAAATAGCGGGATTTTGTTCTTGGGTCACTAAGTCTAAACTAATTTCCTTTGGTATGCCTTCCAGCTTGGTTAAAGGCGAACTTTGCAGTAATATAGTCTTGGCTACATTATTTTTTAAGGTATCTATTTGGTTGGCAAAATCGAATTTTACCAAATTGATATTATTAATAATGGGATGACGATTGTTGGATACCGCAAGTGGTGAATATGGCCATTTTAATGGTTGAAATTGCGATTCGCTACCTTCGCCAATAGCCAATGTTATGGGGGCAGAGTATAAAGTACTTACCAAAACAGGATTGATACGTACACCATAATTAAAAAAGAAATCGGTAAGGTTTAAATCCCTTTCTACAGCAAAATTTTTACCGGCTTCGTTGTAAAGACTGTCCTTATCGATAGTAACAGCATCTATAAGCCAAAGACTTTTTCCACCATTCATGGTATATTGGTCCAATACAAATTTTTCTTTATCTGTAAAGGCTTCTGTTGGTTTGGCACTAACTATTAAATCGTATTGCTTTAGGCCGTCCAGTGTTTTTTCGGGATTAGT
Source organism: Aestuariibaculum sp. (assembly GCA_047975295.1). Lineage (GTDB taxonomy): Bacteria > Bacteroidota > Bacteroidia > Flavobacteriales > Flavobacteriaceae > JBKEDH01. Next base: position 20,374 of record JBKEDH010000070.1, on the reverse strand, counting down.
AGCAACACTATCCAATGTAAATTTGGCAATAAAATAGTATTCGCCAAGGGTTTTAAAAAAATTGGCAATATGTTTGTCTTCCAATTGGTTGTTTCCTTTTAAAACCGCTATTTTTTTATGTTTTGGTTTTATCAATTTATTAAATCCATCGGCAAAAGCATATTCCATATGTTGTACCGAATTGGAGACCAGTTCTTGTTGCGACGTTCCAATTTTATTTTTTATTAAGGGTATGGCTACAGTTTGGTTATTATAGCTTGCCAAAGCCCAAGGAAAAATAACGGTCTGCGATGCTTTTCCGTTTTCCTGTACGCTTAGTTGCATGGGGGATAAGCCGCGAGCATTCAATTGCTGAATATTCTGTTCTTGTGTGTTTTCGTTTTCCAACGGATTTATGAAATGGAAAATGATGTTTTGGTTTTCCGATTGAAATTCTTCAAGCAATTGTCGGGTTTCGTTTTGAAGCCTTCTAAATTCCGAAGGAAAATTTTCGCCATCCAAAAATACATCAACAATTAATGGGAATACCGCTTCTTTTGTAATATCGATTGAAGCTTGGCTAAGGGTATATCGTTTATCGCTGGTTAAATCGAAACGTTTAAAAAATAGGCTTCCGGCATAATTTAGTATAATAAGTCCCACCAATAAAAGCCCTATGTGTGTTATACTTTTTTTCCCGTTTGTTATTTCGAACTTGGTAGATATTAAAAAGAAAAGGGTAATACTTATAAAATAGATAATATCCCGGGTGTCCAAAATGCCCCGACTCATGCTCTTGTAATGGGCATTCATACCAAGGTTGTCAACAAAATGGCTTGCAGTAAAATCGGAAATACCCTCAAAACCTATATAAAACAGCAGGCACAAGACAACCGATAAGATAAAAGCTATAATTTGATTACTGGATAAAGTCGAAGTAAACACCCCAATAGCGGTGTAGGCAGCAATTAAAAACAATAACCCAAAGTAGGAGCCAAGTGTACTGCCAAAATCTAAATTTCCAATAGGATTGCCTAATTGATAAATGGTGTAAATATATAGTAGGGTTGGTAAAAGAGCTATAAGTATAAGGCTTAAAGCTCCAAAATATTTGCCCAAAACAATTTTTAAATGCGAAATGGGCTTGGTAAGCAGCAGCTCTAAAGTACCTTGTTTTTTTTCTTCGGAAAAACTGCGCATGGTTATGGCAGGAATCAAGAAAATAAGTATCCATGGTGCCAATAAAAAGAATGCGGATAAATCGGCAAAACCATAATCCAAAATATTGAACTCACCTTTAAACAGCCATAAAAATAATCCGTTTAAAAGTAAAAATATACCAACAACCAAGTATCCTATGGGCGAAGCAAAAAATGTATTTATTTCTTTTTTAAGTATGGAAAACATTAAAATTAATTAACGGTTTAATAATGCGTTTATGTGGTGGTTTGTGTTACTGTTTTTAGGGTTTGGATTTAAGGTTGTATTTTTCTCATTTTTAGTTTTTAAATAAAACTCACACTAATATTATCCATTAAATCCAGTCCCATAAGGGTAGAGGCGCTACCCACCGTACTGTTGCTTTTGTAAATGGCAATTTCTAAAAAGCCTCCCGAATTAAATATGGCCAGCCCTCTGCCTTCGGCATAGCGTTTGTCTTCTGGTGTTTCAAAGTTAACAATGTCGCTGTATTTTTTGTGGATTTTTTTAAATTTATGCTGCCGCACCAAAATTTCGAATGCCCGCCCCCTTTGTATGGTTTCGAAAAACGAACGCTTAATATTGGTAATTACATTGCCATAATTATCAATATAAATTACAGTACCCACAATCTGGCTTTTTTCGTCGTTTACATAGGGTGCAATGTTTTTAATGGGCTTTATATTGGTTATTGGTTTTCCTATAACATCTAAAGTACCACCACGTGCAATGTGGCAAGCTACCCGAACAAAAACATCCAACTCCGGAAAACAGCTTTGCACTTTATCGTGAATATTTATTTCAACTATTTTTTTGGGAGTGATTTCCGAGCATATCATACTCATTATTCCGTTATTGGCACAAATAAAGTAATGGTCGTCCAGTTTTAGGGCAATGTGTTTATTTTCTTCGTTCAGTTCCGAATCGATTCCTATAATATGTATGGAACCTTTAGGAAAGCTTTTATAGGCATTTTGTATTATATAAGCGGCTTCCAAGGTGTTAAAAGGTGAAATACCATGCGAGATGTCAACAATTTTAATATTGGGCAATTCGCTATAAATAGCACCTTTGGTTGCACCTACAGAATAATCTTTTTCTCCAAAATCGGTTGTTAAGGTAATTATTGGCATTAATAAATTGTTGATATGTTTTTAGTATGTTGTAGCCCAAAATTATGTATTTTTGGTTTTCAACAGAGACGTAACAAAACTAATAAATCATTTTGTCTCTAAATAAATAAATAGCGTTAATCTTAAACGAAAATTTACACTTTTGAACGAAATAGTAATAGAACTTGAAGAAATAAACCCAAAAGAATTTTTTGGGGCACAAAATACCAATATCGAGCTTTTAAAAAAATATTTTCCGAAACTTAAAATAGTAGCACGCGGAAATAAGATAAAAGCCTTTGGAGAAGAAGAACTCCTCGAAGAATTCGACCGTAAACTAAACGCACTCTTCCAACACTTTTCCAAATACAATAAACTGGACGAAAACGCCATAGAGCGGGTATTGACCAGTAGCAGCTCCGAAGATTACAAAACCTCCGAACAAAGTGGTGAAACCATTTTACACGGAGTAAACGGTAAAGTAATAAAAGCACAGACCGTAAACCAGCGTAAATTGGTAGAGAGCATACGGAAAAACGATATGGTTTTTGCCATTGGCCCTGCAGGAACAGGAAAAACCTATACCGGCGTTGCCTTGGCCGTAAAAGCTTTAAAGAATAAAGAGGTTAAGCGCATTATTTTAACCCGGCCAGCCGTTGAAGCAGGTGAAAACCTAGGCTTTTTACCCGGAGATTTAAAAGAAAAGTTAGATCCCTATATGCAACCGCTTTACGATGCATTACGCGATATGATTCCGGCCGAAAAGCTTGCCCATTACATCGAAAACGGTACCATACAAATTGCACCATTGGCCTTTATGCGCGGCCGTACGCTCGATAATGCATTCGTAATATTAGACGAAGGCCAGAACACCACCCATAACCAAATGAAAATGTTCTTAACACGTATGGGCAAAAATGCCAAATTCCTGCTTACGGGCGATCCCGGACAGGTCGATTTGCCCCGCAGAACTATATCCGGACTTAAAGAAGCTTTACTTATATTAAAAAACGTAGATGGGGTGGGTATTGTGTTTTTAGACGATAAAGATGTTATACGCCACCGACTCGTAAAGAAAATAATAGAAGCGTATAAAGGTATAGAAAATGCCGAATAACCTATTTTCGGCAATCACTTCCAGAAAAAAATCGAGAGAGCTTCAATAAATATCACAATCAGAGCTAAAAGCAAAGCGAATAACAAAATAAAACCCAAAAATGAGCAACACCATAACAAGTACCAATTTCAGTTTTCCAAATCAAAAAAATGTATATAAGGGAAAAGTAAGGGAAGTTTACAATATCGGCGACCAGCAATTGGTTATGATCGCTACCGATAGGTTATCGGCTTTCGATGTTATTATGCCAAAAGGCATTCCATATAAAGGGCAGATATTAAATCAAATAGCAACTAAAATGATGGTGGCCACCCAAGATATTGTTCCCAACTGGTTAACTGCCACACCCGACCCCAATGTGGCCGTAGGCCATCTTTGCGACCCTTTTAAGGTAGAAATGGTTATACGTGGGTACATGTCCGGCCATGCCGCACGCGAGTACAAAGCTGGGAAGCGCAGTATTTGTGGTGTACCTATGCCCGAAGGTATGAACGAGAATGATGCTTTCCCAAAACCCATAATAACACCGGCAACCAAGGCCGAACAGGGCGACCATGACGAAGATATTTCCCGTGATGCTATTTTAAAACGGGGTATTGTAAGTGAAGAAGATTATGCTATTTTAGAAGATTACACCCATAAACTTTTTAAACGTGGTACCGAAATAGCGGCTCAACGCGGGTTGATTTTGGTCGATACTAAATATGAATTTGGTAAGACCAAAGAAGGTAAAATAGTATTGATAGACGAAATACACACTCCCGATTCGTCTCGTTATTTTTATGCCGATGGTTATGCCGAACGACAGGCCAAAGGCGAACCCCAAAAGCAACTAAGTAAGGAGTTTGTACGGCAGTGGTTAATATCCAAAGGCTTTCAAGGTCTGGAAGGACAAACCGTTCCCGAAATAACCGACGAATATGTAAATACTGTTAGCGAACGCTATATTGAACTTTACGAAAACATTATGGGAGAACCTTTTATAAAGGCTAATGTTAGCAATATCCAAGAACGTATAGAAGCTAATGTTTTAGAATATTTAAAAGAATAAGAATAGGCAGCCGCAAACCAAGATTCGAACAGATTTTAAAAATGCCCTTACTGTAAAAATCGCTGTTTTAATTCTGGAGTGGGCAGCATGCATTGCGCTCGCTTTCCATACCACTTATAACGGTTTTTGGCTATAAAATTATAAACTGCATCACGGGCAAATTGAGGTAATATACCAAAAATTTTTAGTATTTTGTAAAAGCCGCCCAGTTGATAAGCAATTTGCAACGCAGCACCCGATTGTATGTAATAAGCCGTGTTGGGAACAATTAAAATTAGAGAATCCATCTTAGTGGTATCTATGCCTCGCTCTTGTGCTAATCGCTGTCCAATTTCACTTTGTAAAGTAGTAAAAACAAATAACTCCTTTTTATCATGCTTTATAATAAATTGAACGGTTGAATTACACAAATTGCAAACGCCATCAAAAAGGATTAATTGTTTGCCTTCGGGAATTACCATGCCGGATGATTTTATGAGTATCAATGTGTTAAATGGAGTATTTTAAAAAAACAACTTATTTAAAGAATAGCAAGGAAAGTTAAGAAAATCAAGCTGGATATTATGGTTAAGAATATTATTTCTTTCATTCTTATTTGGTGTTTTCCTGTTTTTTATTGGTCAAATATAAAAAAGACTGTCTTTTTAGACAGCCTCTTATAATGTTTAAAAATAGAAATCATTATTTTCTAAAAATAGTCTGTTTTCTATCTGGTCCAACCGAAACGATGGTAATGGGTATTTCCAACTCTTTTTCTAAAAATAAAATATAGTTGTTTAAAGCTTTTGGCAGTTGCAAAGCTTCAGTCATACCAGTTAAGTCTTCTTGCCAACCTTCTATTTCGGTGTAAACAGGGCTTACGTTTTCAGGATCTATATTGTATGGAAAATGTTCGATAGTCTCACCTTTATATTTATATGCTGTACATACTTTTAAGGTTTTAAAGCCTGAAAGCACGTCGCCTTTCATCATCATAAGCTGGGTAACGCCGTTTACTTGACAAGCGTATTTTAGGGCTACCAAATCCAGCCAACCACAACGTCTGGCACGTCCGGTGGTGGCACCAAATTCATGACCTACACGGCTCATGGTTTCACCGTCTTCATCGAACAGTTCGGTAGGGAAGGGTCCGGAACCTACACGGGTGGTATAAGCCTTAAAAATACCAAAAACTTCGCCTATTTGGCTGGGTGCTACACCAAGGCCGGTACATGCGCCTGCTGCGGTGGTATTACTTGAGGTTACAAATGGGTAAGTACCAAAATCTATATCCAATAATGACCCTTGTGCACCTTCGGCAAGAATGGATTTACCTGTTTTCTGTGCTTGGTGAACATACTCTTCCGAGTCGATAAACGTAAGGGTTTTTAAAACTTCTACGGCTTTAAAAAACTCGTCTTCCAATTCTTTTAAATTATATTGGATATCAACGTTATAATACGAGATCATAGATTCGTGCTTGTCGGCCAATGTGCGGTAGCGCGTTTTCCAATCGCTCAATTCCAAATCGCCTATACGTAAACCGTTTCTTCCGGTTTTGTCCATATAGGTAGGACCGATACCTTTTAGGGTAGAACCTATTTTAGCTTTGCCTTTGGCTGTTTCGCTTGCGGCATCTAAAATACGGTGGGTCGGTAAAATAATATGAGCTTTACGGGAAATGACCAAAGATTTTTTGTAATCGACGTTTTGTTCGGCAAGTTTGTCCAATTCACCTTTAAAAATTACGGGATCTATTACAACGCCGTTTCCAACCAGATTAATGGTGCCGTTGTGGAAAATTCCTGAAGGAATGGTGTGTAGAACATGTTTTTTGCCGTTAAAAACAAGTGTGTGTCCTGCATTTGGGCCACCTTGAAAACGAGCAATAATATCGTAGTTTGAGGTTAGAACATCGACAATTTTTCCTTTGCCTTCGTCTCCCCATTGTAATCCTAGTAGTAAATCTACTGCCATTATAAAATAGTTATTTGGTTGTTTTTCTATTTCCGTAGAAATAAAGTGAATGATTGTTTATTTCGATATCGAAAACTTCTTCGATGGTTTTTTTGATGGATTGTATCCTGGGGTCGCAAAACTCGATAACTTCGCCGGTATCGGTCAATATTACGTGATCGTGTTGCCTATCGAAATATGATTTTTCGTAGTGCGCTTGGTTTTGTCCAAATTGATGTTTTCTAACCAAACCGCAGTCCAACAATAATTCTATAGTATTGTAAAGGGTTGCACGCGATACACGGTACTTTTTGTTTTTCATTTTAATATAAAGCGATTCTATATCGAAATGGTCGTTACTATTGTATATTTCCTGAAGTATAGCGTATCGTTCCGGTGTTTTTCGGTGACCGTTACTTTCTAAAAAATTGGTAAAAACAGTTTTTACAATTTCCTGATTTTTTGTTGCTGTCTCGTTTTCCATAATTTAATGCAAATTTACACTTTTTTTATACTCTTTTCACCTTGTCTATACCATTAATTTTTTTAAGTTTTTCTATTAATTTGTTAAGAAGTGTAATATTTTTAACAATAACGTGCAGTTTTCCAGTAAATAGTCCACCATCACTTTCAAAACTCAAGCTTTTCATATTAACATGCATGTTTTCGGAAATCACTTTGGTTATTTCGTTTACCAAGCCCAGATGGTCTATTCCCGAAACTGCAATCTTGGCTAAAAATTCTTGTTGAGAAGAATCTACCCATTTGGCGGTTATAATCCTATAGGCATAGTTGGATTGCAGGCTCAGTGCATTTGGGCAATTTTTTTTATGCACCTTTATACCTTCGGAAACGGTTAGGAAACCAAAAACATCGTCGCCCGGTATGGGATTACAGCAATTGGCCAGTTTGTAGTCCAATTTTTCCTGTTCTTTACCAAAGACTAGTAAATCGTAGTTGGTCGATATTTCGTCTTTTTCTATTTCCTCTTTTGTAAGTGTCGGTTTTCTAGATATCTTACTTTTAATATAGCCCATTATTTTATTGCTTCTGGACGAAGCAAAATCTTTAAGCATGGTATTGTCTATGGTTCCTACACCGACACGGTAAAACAGGTCGAGACTTGTTTTTAGTTTAAAGTGACCGACCAATTGGTTTATGGACGATTCGTTAAGCGTTACTTTAAGTTGTTTTAATTTGCGTCTTAAAATCTCCTTACCATCTTCGGCAATACGCTTTTTGTTTTCTTTTAACGACGATTTTATTTTGCTTCTGGCACGGGCTGTGGTAGCATAATCCAACCAGTTAGGGGTGGGTTTGGCATTATCGGAGGTTAGTATATCGACCTGGTCACCGCTTTTGAGTTCGTAATTAAGAGGTACAAGTTTGCCATTTACTTTTGCACCCCGTGTTTTTATGCCTACCTCGGTATGGATTCCAAATGCAAAATCGAGGGGAGTGGCGCCTTTAGGTAAGGATTTTAACTCTCCTTTTGGCGTAAATACAAATATTTCTTTTGAGTATAGGTTGAGTTTAAACTGCTCTACAAAATCCACGGCATTAGTTTCCGGATTTTCCAATGCTTCCTGTAATTTGTTTATCCAATCCTCTAAACTATCTTCTTTTTCATCTGCTTGTTTGTACTTATAGTGTGCAGCATAGCCTTTTTCGGCAATTTCATTCATGCGCTCGCTACGTATTTGTACTTCGACCCAACGGCCTTTTGGGCCCATTACGGTTATATGTAAGGCTTCGTATCCGGTCGATTTTGGAGAGGAAATCCAATCGCGCAATCGGGTAGGGTTGGGTCTAAAATGATCGGTAACGACCGAATAGATTTTCCATGCCAAAAACTTTTCGTTAGCAGAATCGCTTTTATAGATAATCCGTATGGCGAATTTGTCGTAAACCTCTTCGAAAACAACGCCTTGTTTTATCATTTTACGGCGAATGGAATAAATTGATTTCGGACGACCTTTTATGGTGTAGTTTAGATTTTCTTGATCTAAGGAATTTCGTATTACATCGCTAAACTGCTTAATGTAAAGGTCTTGTTCTTCTTTACTTTCCTTTATTTTGTTTAAAATGTCGTTATATACGTCAGGTTCGGTATATTTTAACCCGAGATCCTCTAATTGTGTTTTTATATTGTAAAGTCCTATCCTGTGTGCAAGTGGTGCGTAAATATAAAGGGTTTCGGAGGCTATTTTTTCCTGTTTGTCCGGCCGCATTGCATCCATGGTTTGCATATTGTGTAGGCGGTCGGCTATTTTTATAATAATTACCCGAACATCATCGTTTAGGGTTAATAGCATTTTTCGAAAATTTTCGGCCTGTAAGGACACGTCCATGTCCTTTTCTTTACTTAATGATGAAATTTTGGTAAGACCGGCAACAATGGTGGCCACTGTTTTGCCAAAAAGGTTTTCTATATCTGCAATATCGTAATCGGGGCTGTCTTCTACAACATCGTGTAATAGTGCAGATGCAATGGAAGTAGCATCCAAACCAATTTCCTGTGCCACGATTTTGGCAACGGAAATAGGATGGAATATATAGGCCTCGCCAGACTTTCGGCGTTGGTTTTTATGGGCATCCAACGCTACATCGAATGCTTTGCGTATTAGCTTTTTGTCGTCGTTGGATAATGCGGTATAGCTAACCTTTAACAGTTCTTTGTAGGCTTTGGTTATGGCGGTGTTTTCTTTTTCTATATCTTCTTCTGTCATAGCCTAAAAGTAGCATAAAGATTATTAACAAACAATAGTGATCTATATTTTTATTGTCTTAAAAAGGCCGTTAGTCTTGCTATGGCTTTTCCGCGGTGGCCAATTTGGTTTTTTAGGTCTAAATTCATTTCGGCAAATGTTTGGTTGTACCCGTTGGGTTTAAAAACAGGATCGTACCCAAAACCGTTTATACCTTGTTTACTAAGTGTTATTTCACCTTTGCAAATACCGGTAAAGGTGTGCATTTGCCCGTTAAAATAAAGTGCTATTACCGTTTTAAATTGTGCGTTTCGGTTGGTTTTGTTTTTTAAGGCATTTAAAAGTTTATCCATATTAGCGTTAGCGTTGCGTTGTTTGCCCGCATAACGTGCGGAGTAAACACCGGGAGCACCGTTTAATGCTTCAACCTCCAGCCCGGTATCGTCGGCAAAGCAATCGTAACCATAATGTGTTTTTAAATATTTGGCTTTTTGGATGGCATTTCCTTCAATGGTGTCTTGGGTTTCCGGTATATCTTCTAAACAATCAATATCCTTTAAGCTTAATAGGTTTATGTGGTCTCCAAGTAAAGTTTGAACTTCTTTTAGTTTGTTTGAATTGTTGGTAGCAAAAACAAGTTGCATATTTTCTATGTATTGGATTTTTTGAGCGTAAAAAGAAACGAAAAATAGATTATATTCGCTAAATTTTATCCTAAGAATTCATTTAAAGTTTTTCAATAACACTTTTTATCACTCTATATGGAGTATAAATGTTTTCTTTTTTTCCAGAGTTGATTTTAGTTTGTTGGCATCAGAATCTAAAGGGTTTTTCTTTAATAAGCTGTTTACTTTTTTTAGTGCTTTTTTGTTTTTTTGATTGACCATTAAAGTGATAGCTTTAAACAGCTCAAAATTTTTGGAAGATAGCTTTTCGGCTGTCTCAATTTCTTCAATAGCTAATGCTCTTACACTTTTTTCGAAGTGGTTATACGACTGCCATTCTATATCCAATATTTCTTGGAGTTTGCAGGATGCCTTATTATCATGTCTTAAATGGTTCAAACCTTTTGCTTCATTAAAAAAATTATAGGCTTTTATAATCCGCACTTTATAACTGTTGGCGTATCTGTTGTACAAATCAATATACATACACCAATGTGGCATGTATATACTTGAGCCTATATCCGGATACATATTTTTAAAGTCGAAGCAGGCAAAATCATAAAGTAAATCGATGGCTTTGCTTTCATTACCAAGCTTATACTCGGTGTAGGCAAGTTCTATGATATACTGTTCTATGCGATAAGAAAACCCACCATTATATTCAAACTGGATAGCTGTAGCATTGCCCGATGGACTTTTTTGTTGGAGATATTCGAGAATATTTTGCTTTGATTTATGGTAATCGCCAATATATTCGTTGTTATATTGTATCGCTCTGAGGTCTGTTTTTCCATAGATTAACTCTGTAAGCTCAAAGGCTTTATTATATTGTCCAATCGTATGGAAAACTTTAATTTTATCTTTCGTTATATCGTTAAATCTATGCCATGGGTGTTCTTCAATTTTTATAGCAAGGGCTTTGTCGTAATAATTTAAAGCTTCGGTATAATTTTTTGAATAAAAAAAGTCACGACCAAGATAATACAGTTGCCTACGTATTTGGTTGGGGTTGGTTTCGTACTCAAAATAATGTTCGTAATACGGGATGGCTTTGTTTATCGAGTCTTTTGTGCTGTAAAATTTTTTGTGTAGATTGGCTTTATCCAACAAATAAGTACTTGATGTGGTATTTTTGCTTAATAGAAAATCAATATCGCTAAGCGCATCATCAAAAGGTCCACAAATGGCTAATAGTTTGAATCTTTTTTCATACAAAGGGATACTATCGGGATATATTTTTATTGTTTTGGATAATTCCTTGATTTCCATTCTGCCTCGTTCGTAGTCAAACCCTGGTTGCGCATAACACAATATATATAAAAGGAAAAAAGAAAGGTTAATGACAGTTTTTACCATATTAAGTTTTAGTACTATAATGTTTTCACGATATGCAATTTACTTAATAAGTTTAATTTTTGTTGCTCTTTTATATAATTATTATTGAGTGGGGACTTGGCATCAATTGAAAAAAAGCGTAACTTTAACTTAAAACTTATTGTTTTAAACACAAAAACCAAAATAAATAGATTATGACCGTAAAATTTCAGTACGTAGGTGTGGATGTAAGCGAATCACTTTCAGCTTATACCAAAGAAAAATTAGACAAACTATCAAATAAGCACGAATTTTTAATAGGAGCAAGTGTCCATTTTAAAAAGGAAGGACAAGATCACGAAAACGGCAAAATTTGCAATATTGAGTTGAGTTTGCCCGGTCCCCGTATTTTTGCGACTTCCAACGAAAAAAACTTCGAACTGGCCGTAAAGGAAACCATAAACGATTTAGAGCGCCAAATTAAGAAACGTAAAGAGGTTTATAAAACGTATTAGCGGTGATGATAGGGTTCGTTACGCAAAATAGTAAATGCCCTATAAAGCTGTTCGGTAAAAAATAACCGTATCATTTGATGGGAAAATGTCATTTTAGAAAGCGATATTTTCCCATTGGCTTTTTTATACACATCTTCCGAAAATCCGTAAGGCCCCCCAATAACAAAAACAAGCTGTTTAATACCCGAGTTCATCTTTTTCTGTAAAAATCCGGAAAATCCTATCGAATCGAACTGTTTGCCGTTTTCGTCCAAAACAATCAGTTGGTCGGTAGGGTTCAGTTTATTTAAAATCAGTTCACCTTCTTTAATTTTTTGTTGCGCTTCACTAAGATTTTTGGCGTTTTTTATGTCCGGAATAATCTCTACCGAAAATTTAATGTAAAACCCCAACCGCTTTTTGTATTCGTCTATCAAAGTCTGTAATAGATTGCTGTCGGTTTTTCCCAAGGCCAAAAGTTTTATTTCCATAAAAGCAAAAATAGTATTTTTTAGCTTATTAATAATCGTTTTAAATAAATGGGAATATAAAGTAAATCGTATGATGAAAATTTTAATAAGTAAATCAATTTTTTATTTTTGTCCTTAACCCAATTTTCTAAAAAAAATGATAACGCAAGAGCAATTCGATCAAGAAGTAAAATCCATAATAGCTAATGCCATTCGTGAAGATGTAGGCGATGGCGATCACAGTTCGTTAGCCTGTATTCCTGAAAATGCGCGAGGTAAAGCTAAACTTTTGGTAAAGGACAAAGGGGTTATTGGAGGGGTTAATTTCGCAAAGAAAGTATTTGCCTATGTTGACAAAAATTTAAAAATAGATGTAAAAATAGAAGATGGTTCCGAAGTGTCGTTTGGCGATGTTGCATTTTATATTGAAGGCCCGATACGTTCCATATTAAAGGCCGAACGAACCGTTTTAAACGCCATGCAACGCATGAGTGCCATTGCGACCAAAACAAAAGTGTTTGTCGATTTGGTAAAAGGAACCAAAACACAAATATTGGACACCCGAAAAACAACGCCGGGCATTCGCGTATTGGAAAAATGGGCGGTAAAGCTTGGAGGAGGCGAAAACCACAGATATGCCCTTTACGATATGATTATGCTAAAAGATAACCACATCGATTTTGCCGGAGGTATTACCAATGCTGTCGAAATGACAAAAAAATACTTGGAGGATACAGGGAAAGATTTAAAAATAATGGTAGAAGCCCGCGATTTGCACGAAGTAAAGGAAATTTTGGCACTAGATGGCATTTACAGAATCCTGTTAGATAATTTTGATTACGAAGATACCCGTAAAGCAATAAAACTTATTGGCAATAAGTGCCTAACCGAATCTTCGGGAAATATTAACGAGGAAACCGTTAGGTATTATGCCGAATGTGGTGTGGACTTTATTTCCTGCGGCGCTTTAACCCACTCGGTAAGCAATATGGATTTAAGCCTTAAAGCAGTTAAATAAAATATTTTTAATTTACCTTTTTTAAAACATCAATACAAATTTTATGTGTTGGTGTTTTTTATTTTAATAATTTTGTTTGATACATATAAAAAAACAGGAGCAGACCAATAGATTTTTAAAATCGGGACGGTCCTGAAAAAAAATTGATAACAACGTATATTAATGGCAAAACCTATAAAAGACAAACTAGAGCAACTCCCTGTAGTTAGCGCTTTGGTACGTTTTTTTAAAAAAATTAGACTACCGGGTCTGGAGGGTTTGTCTTTGTACGATTTGCTGGAACTCTACATCACAGGAATTGTAAAAGGAACCTTGACCACAAGGGCGAGTGCAATAGCTTTTAGTTTTTTTATGGCTATGTTTCCTTTTTTATTGTTTGTGCTTATTATAATCCCATATGTACCTATAGACGATTTTAAAATTGAATTTTTAAGGTTTTTGGAGTCGTTTTTGCCCCCATCGACCTCCGATTTCTTTTTTCATAATATTTTCGAAAATATCGACCAATCCGAGCAGGGTGGACTTATATCATCGGTTGGTATCTTGTCTATTATTTTAATGGCTAACGGTGTAAACGCAGTGTTTTCTGGCTTCGAAAACTCATATCACGAGCATCTTTCCCGAAATGTGTTTAGGCAGTATTTTTATGCTTTGGGAGTTGGTTTAATTTTAGCTTTTTTGCTTATTCTTACCATTGTTGTTTTGGGGTATTTTCAAATTTATGTTATTCAAAATCTACTTGACACCTTAGTAAATAGGGGCTACAATGTGCAGGCACAAGGTGTATTTTGGTTTAATTTAGCCAAATATGTATTTGCCACAATTATGGTATATTTGGCAACAGCCACTTTGTATTATTTTGGTACAAAAGAAGGAAAGGCCTCCAAATTCTTTTCGGTGGGAGCTTTGTTTACCACACTGCTTATTTTATTGTCATCCTATCTATTTGGTATCTATATTGAAAATTTTTCGCAGTATAATGAGTTGTACGGATCGATTGGAGGTCTCTTGATTTTGATGTTCTACCTGTGGCTAAATGCCAACATTTTATTGTTGGGTTACGAGCTTAATGCTTCCATGCAAAAACTAAAAAAAGGGGTTAACGTATGACGTATTTTGTAGATGTTGTTATTCCCATACCTCTTCAAAAGTTGTTTACTTATAGTATAACATCTGCCGAAGCCGAATTTTTAAAGCCGGGCATACGGGTTTCCGTTCCTTTTGGGAAATCGAAAATATATACAGGTATTGTTTTTAAAATACATAATAAGGCACCTTTAGGTTACGATGCCAAAGAGATTCATCAAATTTTAGATGAGGCTCCTGTTGTAAATCAGAACCAGTTGCAGCTTTGGCAGTGGATTGCCGGCTATTACATGTGTACTTTGGGCGATGTTATGCGGGCAGCCCTACCCAATGCCTTTGTTTTGGAAAGCGAAACATTAATTACCAAAAGTAAAGACACCAATATAGATGAAGCTTCTTTTAAGGATGATGAATTTTTAATTTTTGAAGCTTTACAATTTCAGTCGTCATTAAAAATACACGACATTATTAATATATTGGGAAAAAAATCTGTACTTCCCGTAATTAACCGACTAATTGAAAAAGGCGTTATTACCATAGAGGAAGAGGTTTACGAAAAATACAAACCTAAAATGGTCCGGTACGTAAAACTCCATAGTCATTATACATCAAATGGAACATTACAGCAATTGTTGAACGATTTAAGTCGGGCACCCAAACAACATCAGGTTATATTAACCTTATTTTCATTATCGGCAAAAACTAAGAAACCGATAAGGGTTTCTGAATTAAGCAAGGAAAGTGGAGCATCTTCGGCAATAATAAAAGCGTTAATCGATAAAGGTATTTTGGAAGAATACCACATACAAACCGATAGAATAGCATACAACGGAGGTGACACCGAAAGCACCAAGCGACTAAATATTTACCAAAATACTGCTTTGACCGAAATAAAGGAATCGTTTAAAGTGCATAGTACCACTTTGTTGCATGGCGTAACATCGTCGGGAAAAACCGAAGTTTATGTCAAGTTAATAGAAGAAGCTTTGGGTAAGAAACAACAAGTATTGTATTTGGTTCCCGAAATTGCATTAACAGCACAGTTAATAACAAGGCTTCAAAATTATTTTGGTGAACAGGTAGCGGTATTCCATTCCAGATATTCTTCGAACGAACGGGTCGAAGTTTGGCGCCAGGTTTTAAATAACTCCAATAAGGCACAAATTGTACTTGGAGCACGGTCTTCCGTGTTATTGCCATTTGCTAATCTGGGATTGATAATTGTTGATGAAGAACACGAGCAATCTTACAAACAGTTTGATCCCGCACCACGTTACCACGCTAGAGATACTGCAGTTGTTTTGGCCCATATTTGCAAAGCTAAAACACTATTGGGATCTGCCACGCCAAGCTTGGAAAGCTATTTTAATGCACAACAGGGTAAGTATGGCCTTGTTGAAATCACTAAACGTTATAACAATGTGTTAATGCCCGATATCGAATTGGTAGATATTAAGGACAAACATAAAAGGAAACGTATGAACGGCCATTTTAGCGATCGTTTGATTGAAGAAATGACAGAAACTTTACAGGAAGGTTTCCAAATAATATTATTCCAGAACCGACGAGGTTTTTCGCCCATTGTAGAGTGCAACACCTGTGGCCATTCGCCGCAATGTCCCAATTGCGATGTAAGTTTAACCTATCATAAATACCAAAATCAGTTACGCTGCCATTATTGTGGCTACAATACGGCCAATTTGATAAAATGTTTGGCTTGTGGTAGCCCCGATCTTGACACCAAAGGGTTTGGTACCGAACAGATAGAAAACGAAGTAAAAGATTTATTTCCCGATTATAACATAGCTCGTATGGATTTAGATACGACACGAGGCAAATACGGTTACGAAAAAATCATTACAGCTTTAGAACAACAAGAAATCGATATATTGGTAGGTACACAAATGCTTACAAAAGGTCTGGATTTTAGAAACGTAAAGTTAGTTGGTATCATGAATGCCGATAACCTGCTTAATTTTCCCGATTTTAGGGCGCACGAACGCAGTTACCAACTTATGCAGCAAGTGTCGGGTAGGGCAGGGCGCACCGATGTTCGGGGTAAAGTGCTTATACAAACCTATAACCCACACCATAATATATTGCAGCAGGTCTCGACCCATAATTATACCGATATGTTCAAAGAACAGATGAACGATAGGCATAACTACAAATATCCGCCCATTTACAAGCAGATTAAAATTACCCTAAAACATAAAGATTATGCCAAAGTAACAAAAGCTTCGGTATGGTATGCTTCGTCGTTGCGAAATATGTTTGCGCATTTTGTTCTCGGTCCCGAATCACCCCCTATTGCAAGGATAAGAAACCAATTCCATAAAAATATTTTGGTGAAAATACCGAAAAGACAATCCTTGTCCAAAACAAAAGAAGCCATTGTTAAAATAAACAACAGCTTTTTAAGTATAAAGGAGTTTCGAGCAGTTAAAGTAACTTTAAATGTCGATAATTATTAAATATTGTCCAAGGCTTCAATGAGTAAATTTTTTTTGTTTCTACTTAAAGGAATTTCGTGAGTGCCAACTTCAACATTTTTACTGTTAAATCGGTCTATTTTATCCAAATTGACAATATAGGATTTATGAATTCTTAAAAATTTGTCTTCTGGTAATTCCTTTTCGAAAGCCTTCATGGTAGAAAGTACAACCAAACTGTTTTCTTCGGTAACCAGTTTAACATAATCGCCTAAGGCTTCTATCCATTTAATATCTTTAATATAAACTTTACGTTTCTTTAAATTGCTTTTTACAAAAATATGTTCCCCTTCTTCCTCTTTAAGCCCTTGTGTAAGTTTGTGCTGTTCAACTGCTTTTTCTACAGCAATGTTAAAACGCTCTTTGGTTATTGGTTTTTGCAGGTAGTCGGTAGCATCGTAATTAAAAGCTTTAAAGGCGTATTCGGTTTTTCCCGTAACAAAAATAATCTGTGGTTTATTGTTTAATACGTCTAATAACTCAAAACCATTTAATACCGGCATTTCAATATCCAGGAAAATTAAATCGATTTTATGGGAATTTAAACCATTTTTTGTTTCGAGTGCACTGTTGTATTCTGCAATTAGGTTAAGAGCAGGATGGTTTTCCACAAGCTTAACTATCGATAGACGCTGTATGGTAGAGTCATCTACAATTATACAATCTAATGTCATAGTGTAGTAAAATTAGTTAATGGGCTAAAATATTGACAATAGTATAAAAAAAATCGCTAAAAAACAAGAAATCATCGATAAACCGTTTTTTTATATTAAAAAAATTTAAGAAGTCATCTTTACTTATTAAGTTTATGAAATTTCTTTAATTCTAAGTTTTTATTCGGGTAAGTAGGGAACTGTTTCTAATTCTATCATATCTTTGCTCAGTACGTAGGGTTACCCGTTGTGCATTTAGATAGGCTCTAAATTAACTTTAGTTTTGTTTATCAGTCTATTGAATACAAATTATATATAGAGAACAAAAAAGAACTTTGTTTGCTTTATCAATCAGAGAGCCTTATCCAATTTAGTCACTATCTGCGCTGGCGGCAATCGAGATTCAACACTTTCAAAACAAGTGTTGGTATTTACAGGGGGCAATTGAACAATCCATAGACAATTATTACCTCTTATATCGAATTTCAATAGCTTATCTAGGGTACTCTTGGTAAAATATATTTTGATACTAAATTTAATTATTTAGGGGTTTGGGCTTTCTTATTTATAAAGCTGTGAAAAAAATTGTATCTTTACTAAAACCACCAACATATTATCTAACAATTTGATTATGGGAACAATACCTAAAAAGCTGAAATTGCACAGATTTAGCGACATTTATATTTTAAACAAACCAGAGACCTTTACCGAGGTATTTAAGGGTATAGAATATTCCGAATCTTTGGTAACCACTTCCTATGTAGAATGTGGTTTGGTATTTGTTCGTACAAAAGAAGTTTTTGCCAACCAGATGTTAACGTTATTTCCGCGATTGGACGATGTATCGGTGGTCTGGGTGTTTTATCCTAATATAACCTCCATTGATGAAATTTCCCGATTGCATGTCGAATTTAATTGGAACTTTTTGGGTGATTATCGATTAAAGCCTACTAAAATGGTGTCTATAAACCATAATTGGAACGCCATGAAAATAAAACGTATTTTGGTTTAATTTTAACACCAAACGTATTGAACTCATCTTTGACTTTTTATAATTGGTTAAAAAATTGCTATTTTGAGCCTTATTTTTGCCTTTTTTTACTTCCGTAGAGCTCGACTATGAAAGAAAAAAGCCTTTAACCAAACTCAAAATCACTAATTTTCACTTCAATAAAAAAGTCAAGATGGGTTCATAGAAAGAGGACGTTAATCTATGGAGAAATTGAAAAAAGTTTTTGGATAGGGCTGATTTCTTAAAGTAAAGTGCCACCATTCTTTATCGTAGCCCCTAAAGCCATGTTTACGCATAATGTTTTGTAATAGTTGTCTGTTGTCTTTTTGCTGTTGGGTAAGTTTGTCGTGGTTTACCCAAGATTCTTCTCCAAAAAAATCATAAGGACTCCCCATATCTACAGGAACCCCCGTGCTGCCATCGGTAATGGTTAAATCTATAGTGCTTCCTTTACTATGTCCGGATTTACTGGAAATATATCCAGCTTTAAATAGGTTACGTTTGTTAACATTTGGATAAAATCTCTTTTTGTTTATGGTATCCTCAATGTTTCTTGCCCAGCGAATAAAGTGGTTTACGGCTTGTTGTGGGCGGTAGCCGTCATATACTTTTAAGCAAAGGTTCATATCCTGTATATCGGTATGGACTTTTTTAAGGGCTTCGGCGGCTTCTTGGGTTAATATAAGTGTGTTCGAATTATATCCTTCTATTTGTTGTCCTACAAAATTATTGTTGCTATAATATCTTAATTCTACATCTAAATCAGGAATAACATCTTTAACATAAACGAATCCTTTAGGTAATTGGGCACAAGCAAAAAAAGGTACTATTATTATAAGGTAAAAAGCAGATAATTTCATGTGTTTACATTTATTGTTTTTATGGCTTTCAAATAATTCCGACCAAAATAGAAATTATTTTTGTTAGAGCCTGTTTAAAATTTGTATGATTGACTTTTTGTATAGTTTATTTTTTATTCAGAATGAGGTAAAACAGAAGATAATAGCTGGGCTACTTGATGAAATTTTAACGAATTTATGCATCAAAAAAAAGAGATATGGAAAAACAATTGATATAAATTTAAACAGGCTCTTAAAAAAGGAAGTGCCATAAAAAACAAAAACCGAGTTCCCTCAAACTCGGTTTAGCTCATTTGCTTCCTTATGGAGTAGATTTTGGGCTTCTAAACCATCAACATCCGCAAATAATAATTAATTAATCCACTGAACTAAAAACTATTATTTTAGTACGGAGCAAATATAAAATCAAAAAATCAATTCAAACGTTAAAAAACATAAAAAATCGATTAAGTGTGATTTATATTAACTTTTATATTGTTTTTTAACATAATTTAACAAAAAAAGCATCCCTAAAATATAAGGATGCTCTTTCACTAACTAACCAACCAAAAATATGAGTTACAATTCTAATTACTATGTTTTAGAAAGTAACATTTATTATAAATCAACTACTATGCCAAAGTTGTTTTTTTACTTTAAAAATAAATTACTCTATTTCTAACTTAAAATATTTTACCATGTTTTATATTTGTGGCATTACAAACTTATTTATCTTTCTTTAATATGAAAAAAATTGTATTCTTGTTTTTGGTAGTCTTGATAAGTTCCTGCGAAAAAAAACAACACGACTTGGTTGTAAAAGGGAGTATTAAAGGATTAAAAAAAGGGGTGGTTTATTTAAAGAAGTTAAACGATACGGTTTTGTTTACCATAGACTCGGTTGTTGTAAACGGGCAGCCCAATTTTGAGCTATATAGTGAAATTGAATCACCTGAAATTTTTTATTTGGATTTAGATAAAAATAGCAAGGAGGAAAACAGAATTTTGTTTTTTGCCGATAAGGGAATTACCGAAATTAGTACTACCCTAAAGAATTTTACCGTAGATGCCAAAATTAACGGTTCGGAACAGCAAAAACTGTTAGAGCGTTATAGGGAAATGATAGGCAGGTTTAACGGACAAAATTTGGATTTAATAAAGGAAACCTTAAATGCACAAAAAGCCGATGATAAAACCAAATTGGATAGTATTGATGCTATGTATAACAG
>JBKEDH010000035.1:0-1641 GCA_047975295.1 Aestuariibaculum sp. | reverse complement strand
GCAGCTATGGCAATGAGTAGTGTGAGTGTGGTTACAAATAGTTTGCGATTGAAATGGAAAAATTAAGTAAAAAAGAACCATCTGTAAATCTTATAAATCAAACAAGAAATTGTGTAACAGTACAGAATATTATTATACTGAAATTTGTACTATAATAAATAATAAAAATTCGAAAAAATGGAAAACAAAGAATTAAAATTCAAAACCAACCTCAATTGTGGAGGATGTGTATCAAAAGTTCAAGCAGACTTTGACAATGTAGAAGGAATTTGCCATTGGAATGTTGATACCGATAACAGTGACAAAATCCTTACCGTAAGTTCCAAAGGGATAACAGAAGATGAAGTCATAAAAATTATTCAAAGCAAAGGTTTCAAAGCAGAAATTATCAAATAATCGATTCGGCTAAATATTGAAAAATTAGCAGAGAGTACTTATATTGAAGTGGTTTAAACCTCGTCTTAAATCTTACTTTTTTTATTGGTTTGTTTAAGAGAGGTGATACTGCTTCAAGCTTTTAATAAAAATAGAGATTATTTAATTCAAAACGATTAAATTTGCAGCACAAAACAACACTATGAGTCAAGAAATATCCAAACGCTATGCCCAGCGCGGGGTTTCGGCATCTAAGGAAGATGTGCATAATGCCATAAAAAATATAGATAAGGGACTGTTTCCAAAAGCATTCTGTAAAATTGTTCCCGATTATTTAACCAACGATACCGATTATTGTTTGGTTATGCATGCCGATGGTGCCGGTACAAAATCGTCATTGGCCTACATGTATTGGAAAGAAACAGGCGATATTTCGGTATGGAAAGGTATTGCGCAGGATGCATTGATTATGAATATCGATGATTTGCTATGTGTAGGGGCAACCGATAATATTATGTTGTCTTCAACTATAGGCAGAAATAAAAATATAATTCCGGGTGAGGTCATTTCAGCCATAATTAATGGTACGGAAGAATTGATTTCGGAATTAAAAACCTTTGGTGTCAATATTTACTCAACAGGGGGTGAAACGGCCGATGTGGGCGACTTGGTACGTACTATTATTGTCGATTCTACTGTAACGGCACGGATAAAACGCCAAGATGTTATCGATAATGCTAATATTCAGGCAGGCGATGTTATTGTCGGGTTAGCTTCTTTTGGCCAAGCCACTTACGAAAAAGAATATAACGGAGGTATGGGCAGCAACGGATTGACTTCGGCACGCCACGATGTGTTCCATAACTATTTGGTAAAAAAATATCCCGAAAGTTTCGATGCTTCGGTACCAGAGAATTTGGTGTATTCCGGACAAGTTAAGTTAACCGATAAAGTAGAAAACACACCCGTCGATGCCGGTAAACTAGTACTTTCGCCCACCCGTACCTATGCACCCATTATTAAAAAAATAGTATCGGAGTACAATAGCGAAGACATCCATGGTATGGTGCATTGTTCTGGTGGAGCACAGACTAAAATCCTTCATTTTATTAATGAGTTTCATATTGTAAAAGACAACATGTTCCCTGTTCCGCCACTATTCAAATTAATACAGGAGCAAAGTAAAACCGAGTGGAAGGAAATGTACCAAGTATTTAACTGTGGACATAGAATGGAGCTGTATGTAAAACCGGAAATAGCAGAAGA
>JBKEDH010000183.1:0-15902 GCA_047975295.1 Aestuariibaculum sp. | reverse complement strand
GTCTGGTAATATCGAAATCACGTGTCCAGCTTGCCATGGCAGCATGGTTTGGCCCTTTGCCCGACTCGTTGCCCAAACTCCACATAATAACGCTCGGATGGTTTTTATCGCGCTCTACCATGCGGGTAATACGCTCCAAATAGGCATGTGTCCAACTCGGGTCGTTGCTTAATTGCCCGCCAATACCATGGGTTTCCAGATTGGCTTCGTCCATAACCATAATACCGTATTCGTCGCATAACTCGTAAAAATACGGGTCGTTCGGGTAATGGCTGGTGCGAATGGTATTAAAATTAAATTGCTTTATGGTTTTTACATCCTCTTCAATATCCTGCCGGGTAAGTGCTTTTCCCCTAATCGGATGATGGTCGTGACGGTTTACACCATAGATGTAGGTTTCTTTTCCGTTGATGAGCATTTTTCCATTTTCTTTTGAAAATTCGATGGAACGAAAACCAACCTTACACGATTTCACTTCGGAAACAGCACCGTTTTCATCTCTTAAAACCATAAGTAACGTATATAAATTCGGTTCTTCGGCACTCCATTTTTTGGGATTTTCTATCTTTTTTTCGAAGAAACCGAAGCGCACATTGTCCAATCGGGGATAACTTTCGTTAATTATGGTTTTGGCCAAGGTATCAACAGGTGTTTTAAAAAGCGCTTCGTTTTTATCGTTATAAAGCTGAAATTCGAAAGTTGCTTTTCTGATGGAATCGCCTGTTAGATTTTCCAATTTCGGACGTAATTGAAACACGGCATCCTTATACTCTTTGTCTAATTTAGTTTGATAGAAAAAATCACGAATACGTAATTTCGGTTCGGCCATAATGAACACTTCACGTTGAATACCACTCATACGCCAATGGTCCTGGTCTTCGAGATAAGCTCCATCGCTATAACGTATTACCTGTACCGACAGCAGGTTTTCACCTTCCTTTAAATACGGTGTAATGTTAAATTCCGAAGGTAAAAAACTATCCTCTCCATAACCCAAAAATTCGCCATTAAGCCACACTTGAAAAGCCGAACTTATCGCCCCAAAATGCAGAGTAACAGTCATGTTTTTTTGCCATTTGTTAGGTGCCTTAAACTTGGTTTGGTATAAACCGACACCATTAGTATCTTTTGGTATATATGGCGGATTTATTGGCCGGAACGGATATACCGCACTTTTGTAAATGGGAATATCATAACCTTTCAGTTCCCAGTTTGAGGGTACTTCAATGTTATCCCAACCTTCTACTTCTTTTTTATAAAAGTCCTTTGGGGCTTGAGCTAAATTTACTGAGTATTTAAACTTCCATTTACCATTCAGCATTAACAAACGGCTTTTTTCTCGATTGCCTTCTAAAGCGTCTTCAACCGTTTTATACGAATAAGAAGTTGCTCGCATCGGCTGGCGGTTAATACTTGTTACAAGTGGGTCTTCCCAAGGTGTATAACCGTATTTTTTTGGTGTTTCGGGTATGCCGGCAGGCTCGCCGGTTACGGTTTGCGCCTGTACCAACCAAAACACACAAACTAAAATTAGAGTGAATATATTAGTCTTTCTTTTCATCGGGTGTTACAAAATGTAAATTGCTCTTTCCAATATCTTTTGAAGTTGCCACAGCAATACCACGCTGTTCGTGTTTATTTACAGCACAATAAAAATGGTACACCACCCCATCGTGCTTTACCACAAATGATTTGTGCGCAAATAGATTATCATAAGGTTCGGATGATTCGATTAAATTGTCGCCCCACCAATCTTTCCAGTTTATTAAATCGTTGGACACCGCAAAACGGTTAAACGCACCTTGGTCCCAGCCTGTCCAAAATGCTCCAAAATAAAACATGACCCAAGTATCATTAATACGTTGAATGTACGCATCGCCCGATATTCCTTTATGATGGTTGATTAACGGCGTATTGCCATAACGTTTCCAGTTTTCCATATCGTTTGATACTGCCATTGCAATACGTTCTGCTCCTTTTGCCGGATTAATACTATCGCCACGAGCATTGTAGTACATAATAAATTCATGCCCTGTTTCTTTCTCGACATCCCGAATTACAGAGCTTTTGTACATGGTACTGTTGTCCCACCATTTGGCTTTATCGTCGTCCGGTCTTAATACCGGTTCAGGCAATCGTTTAAACTCTTTTGGTTCTGTAGGCAATTCGTCGGTATAGGCCATTCCCATAGATAAAATTCCTGCTTCGTACCCTGTACTGTTACCTCCAAAATAACTCATCCAATATTTGTTATCATAAGAATTCCATTTGTAAGAACCGCCCCAAGTTGGGTCTTGCAAAGCAATGTACCCTGCTTTTTGGTTGACGTCCCATTCGGTGGTGTCTTTCGAAAACGACATCACTTTCCCTAAATGATTCCAATTCAATAAATCATCGCTTTCGGCCAACCAGGTTTCGTAGCCACGTCCTTCAAAAATCAAATAGGTCATATACCATTTGTTTCCTTTTCTGAAAATACTCGGACAATCCATTTTATAGGAATTGTCGGTTGGCACCATAACCAATCCATACTTGTACGGCGTTTTAATTTCATTGTATATTTCTTGCATTACGGCATCGGTAATGTTGCGTTTCTTCAATTTAGAATCTTTTGAAGAACATGAAAATATTGCGACTATAATTCCGCAGACAATTAGTGAGTGCATTATATTTTTCATTTTTGAAATCTTATTTTTTAACATCTATTATGTTTGGAAATTGCCTTGAATTTATAGTTATAGAACCCAATACAATTTACTCAGCATTAAGTTACGTTTTGTTTTAGACCAGACCTAACAGGTTTTTAAAACCTGTTAGGTCTATTTTAACCTGGAACAATCCGTCTATTTTCCAAACTTTAAAAATACCGTTCGCTTTTGCAATCCGTTTAACCATTTTGGTTGCGACGAAGGCCCTACCAAATCGGTGGCATTTACCTTATTTCGTGCCGGAATAATAACATCGAGAACCGCAATTCCGGTATCGGGAAGCGTATATAGCAAGGCATCACGGCCATCACGTGGGGAATACACGCCCAAATAGGTGTCTGTATCTTTATTTTCGATATAAATTTTTCCTTCTTCGGTGGTAAATTCTGCCCATTGCCAATTATTAAAATACCCTTTAAACTCTGGATAATTGAACGATTCGCCCGGAATGGGGTCGTTATAATCGTTTTCCCAAATATCCAATGTGGTACCTTTTAGCCGGTTTTGCCAAACACGGTAAGGGCCATCTCCCAACCATTTTTTAGCTTTCATTTTTTCTTCGGGATAATCAAAATACACACCTGCCAAATCGACCACACCATTGTATTCGTATTCGTAATCCAATTGGATTAATCCGGAGGTATCAATCGTCCAGACTACTTTTTGAAGGATTCCGTGATAATTGGCCTCAACAATGATTTTTCCTTGAACTTCCTGTGCTGAAATATTCAATAGGTTTTCAGAGCAATTCACTTCTTCGTCCCAACAGGCAAATTCTTTATAGATGCGGTCTTCTCCTTTTAAAAATTCCGGATTTACGGTGCCATCTAAAGTACGGTCACCACGACGTGCCATGATAATTTTTGGCCCATTGGTTAGGCTAATCAAGCTTCCATTTTGTTTAACTTCAACCAGTTTTCCTGAGTTTTTATCAATTTTAACCACGGTTCCAGAGGCTGAAATGGTATAATTTCCATTGGTTTCCCGTAAATCGACCTGACCTAAAACGGTTTTTTTAGCTTCAACTTGTTCATCCCAAGTAAAATCCCAAGTCCATAATTTGTGTCCGTTTTTATCAGTTACTTTCACATACAGTACATCAGCATCTTGCCAATTGTTCGGTAGGTTTAATTTTAATCCACCTGCTCCATGAGGTTCAATACTTGGTGCTTTAATCGTGCCTTTATTAACGGTTTTACGTTCTGCTTTTCCGTTTTACGGCGAAGTAAAATTCACCAATTCCCACTCAAACGTGCAGGAGTTTGTATTAGTGAAATCGTATCGGTTTTCAATGGTAAATGTGCCATTAAAATCATTTGGTAATTTTGAAGGATTCATAATCATTACAGGCGACCACACTTCCTTTACGGTAAAGAAACTCCCTTCCCTTTCGTGATGCGGCCCTACAATACCATCGGCTCCGTAATTGCCCTGATTATCGATACGCCCATCTTGGTCGGTGCGTGCAATACCTTCGTCGGCAAATACCCAAAGGTAGCCCCCACCGCTTCTTGGGTGCTTGCGCATAACCTCCCAATAATCATCAAAACCTGCACCGTGACCGCCATCGTACAGTCCATGAAGGTATTCGGTAGGCATAAAAATATTATCGTCCCTAAAATACTCCAAGGTTTCGCCGTACGAACGGTAATGCATGGTTTCCACGCCGTTAAGTTCTTGCTGCGGATGTAATACCGGACGTTTTTGCAAATCCCAAATTTCAAATTGATTGTCGAGATTGGTATTCCAGCCTCCCTCGTTTCCGTTAGACCAAAAAATGATACTGGGATGGTTTAAATCGCGCGTTACCATTTCTTTCACCAACTTTTTTCCAATGGCATCGTCGTAATGCCCGTGCCATCCAGCCAACTCGTCCATAACATACAGACCAAGTTCGTCGCAAGCTTGAAGAAATTCTGGGTCTGGAGGATAATGTGATAAACGCACCGCATTCATATTCATTTCCTTAATTAGACGTACATCGGCATAATTTAATTCCTTGTTTAAGGTCCTTCCCGATTCCGGCCAAAAACTGTGGCGGTTAACGCCTTTCATTAATACCCGTTGCCCATTAACATAAATACCATCGCCTTTGCGGATTTCAATGGTTCTAAACCCAATGGTTTCGGTAATTTGGTGAACTACCTTATTGCTTTGCAGCAATTTAATTTTGGCTTTATAAAGATTGGGTGTTTCGGCCGTCCACTGTTTTATATTGTTGAACTGTCCCGATAAATGGATTTTATCGGCTCCATTAATACCACTGGTTTTTATACTTGTTCCTACTTTTTTACCGTTTTCATCCAACACAGTTATTTCAACCGCAGTATTATTAGTTCCACTTCCCAAAAATACGTTTGCCTCAAAAGCACCATTGGCTTCGGCTTTTAATGCCACATAATCAATATGGGCTGCAGGAAGTGCTTCTAAAAACACGGGGCGAAAAATACCACCGAAATTCCAGTAATCGGCACGGCGCTCGGCGAGGTTAACACTGGCATTTTTAGACTCTTTACTAACGGTAACATCCAATACATTTTCCTTTCCGAATTTTAATAAATCGGTAATTTCATATTTAAAACGGTAAAACGCACCTTGATGTTCATCGTCGCTTGTAGAACGCCCGTTTATGCGTACTTTGGTATCGGTCATCGACCCATCGAATACAATTTTAACCCGTTTGTTTTCCCATTCCTTAGGCACGGTAAATTTGTATTTGTACTCGCCTACCTCATTGGCAATACCTTCCGGAAATGGTTTTCCATAAAAACGGATGCCGTACTGGTATTTCCCAAAACCTTCCTGTTCCCAAACAGAAGGGACGTTAATAGTACTCCATTCACCACTTTTTCGTCCATCGGAAATTTTAAATTCCCATTGTTTGGTGTCTTGATAGCCTGTACCCGATAAATATTGAATTTCAGTGTTTTGCGCCAACGCCGTAAACCCCGTAAAAACTAATAAAAAAGATATTTTTTTAAAAAACGTATTCATTATAAAAATTTATAGTGCGTTATATTTTATTGTATATGCCGTATTCGGTTTAATACTTAACTGATATTTATTTTCGCTTAAAGCGGAAATATTTCCTGTATTTGTTGAAGGTTCAATTTTACTACTGAAAATTAACGTGCCTTCGCCTTCGGAGGCTTTTACTTTTATCTCGTTTTGTAAAATTTTCAGTTCCACTTCACCATTTGGTGTAGGTACTTGGCCTTCCATCCATTCCAATCCGCCTAAATTAGGTTTGATTTCGTATTTAGAATATCCCGGAGCGGTTGGTGCCACACCCAAATAATACTTCCCGAACAGATAAATGGGACTAGCTCCCCAAGCATGGCAAAGGCTTTTTCCATAAGGCCGGCCGTACATTTCCAAATGCTCGATACCGCTTTGTTTGGGGTTATATTTTTCCCAAAACGAGGTTGCCCCAAGTTTTAACATACCGCCCCAATAGTTACGGATTTCATTCAAAACAAATTCCTGCTCACCCATGGCACACAAGGCTTCCAATTCGTAAAACCGCATATATGGCGTGGTAATTTGCAAAATATCGTTATTGAGCAACACCTTATTTTTTACGCTTTGCTTTTGCGCTTCATTGAAATAATTGAAAAAGATACCGAACATATTGGCATATCGAGTAACCATATCCTGCACCTCTCCATTAATACGTTGGTGTTTCATCACTTGTTCGTTATCATCCCAAAACACATCGAACAATTTATCTTTTAAATTATCGGCTAATTGTTGGTATTCCTTTTCATCATCTTCTTTACCTGCAATATTTGCACTTACCACCATGGCTTCCAAGCTTCTAACCAATAGCATTTGCTCAAAACTCACCTCGTCGGTTTTTGGCAATCCGTCGGCCCAATCGATAAACACCCAATCGCCTTCCAAAGGTTCGAGAAATCCGTTTTTATTCCGTCTATCCAAGCAAAACGCCATAAGTGTTTTCATTCTTGGATAAAATGTTTTGATAAATTGGGTATCGCCCGTGTATAAATAATAATCGTAAATGCCCACAAACCAATAGAGCGAATAATCCATAATGGTATTGATATGTGCCGTTACTGGTTCTTTTCCGCGAAGTGCCAACAAGGTACGTTCTACTGATGGTGAATCGAAAAACAAATAGTAGTTCATTAAATAACTCTGATGGGCGTCGCCAGACCACACCCAACGGTCGCGCTTAATACCATCTATAAAAAACTCCCGCGTGGTTAAATGCATGGTATATGCCGAAACGTCCCAAATTTGGTTCAATAGACTATCGGAAGATTTAAAGCTTCCACGGTAATCTAAAGGCAGATATTCATAAAGCATCGAAATAAAATCATACTCCAATGATGTGTCCTTTTGCACTTGCACAAATCGAAATGCTTTTGAACCTTCCAACACATAATCTTCTGGTTGCGTTCCGTCAAACAACAAGCGGTCTAAGGTTTCACATTTCCCTGAATCCAAGGCCTCTTCACGTGATTCACCATAATATAAGGTTAAGTTCCCTTTTCCCTTTAAACCATGGATTTTGATGTATCCGAAGGTTTCCTTACCAAAATCGATTAACTCACCATCGTTTATTTTTTCGGTGCTTTTAGCATTCCAAGGCTCGGTGGCCAATTGGAATTCAGAAGGTTTTTTATCGGACGAGTTAAAATTCCACGAACCAACGGGTACCCAAGGTGTTCCAGATTGTTGGGCGGTACCGTTTTCGTCTATCCAAAGTTTATCTTCGTTGGTAACTTGCCAAGTACTATTTGATTTTACATATTTACCATTGATATAAATTGACGGTATAACTTCCTGATTGTAAACTTTAAACGATATTTTATGTTTTCCTGCCGGAATTTTTATTGAATTTGGTTGCCCGTGAATTTGAACGCCATCGAGCAATAATTGAAAAGCGCCTTCGGAATATATTTTTATTTCATCCTCTTCGGGAATATCCACCTCGGTTTGAAAGGTCACCAATGGATATGGGCTATAATAACGCCAAAGTGGCGGAAAAACAGCCTCTCGCTCGGTACGGCGCACTTGCATTTTGTTACTCAACCATATTTCGAAATCACCCGGATACCAAATCCAAGTTGACACAGTATCCGGCAAAAAAATGTTATCCATTTGTTTAAATTTTAGATTAAAGAATCAAGAACAAAGACTTTTGGTTACCTTCTTGAGTATTTTAAATCTTTAATTCAATCATTTGTATTTTATTTATGAAAACATCAAAAACACTTTTTAAATGTCGTCTCCATATCTTTCCTCTGTAATTTGTTCTAATGTTTTCCCTTGTGTTTTTGGTGTCCAAATCGTTCCTATTATTAAAGCCACAATGAGCAAGCCTATCATAATATTGGCCGCCGTGTGGAATCCTTCACCATGCTCTCCATAAATAAACACAAAACCAAAGCCCCAAATTGCCGCTATAGCCCTAACCGCAAAAAACATGATACCTTGTGCGGCTGCACGATACTTGGCAGGAAAGAGTTCCGAAGCCCAAAGCGCATAAAAAGCCTGCACGCTTATGCCGGCATGCACGCCCCACAAAATAGTAAAGGCCCATAACGCAACATAATTTTCAATTCCGATAAAAATAAGGATTCCCCAAGCCACAATTCCTATTGCTGTACCAATAAAATACAACCAACGTTGATTTACTTTATCAATAAGCATCGAGAACCCAAAATACGTCACAGCAATAATAATAAGCCATTGTACGGCCGATATCATATTAGCCTGTTCGTTAGAAAGTCCGCCTGCCGTTTCGTAAATATGTTGTTGAAAAAAGCCCATTACGGAAGCCACCATATTCCAAGTCACGTAAATTCCCGCTAAAAAAAGCATGGTTCGAATATTTACTTTGTTGGTAAACAGCGTTCCGAAAGAGGCAAAAACACTCGGCTTTTTTTCTTGGCTTTCCTTTTGCTTGGCTTCTAACCAATCTTTTGATTCATCGAGCTTTCTCTGAAGGTTCCAAGCTATAAAAGCGACGATGAACAACGAACCGAAAATAAGACGACTACTGAATACATTAACCGCTTCAACACTGGCATCGTTTCCTATGAACAGTGCTGCGATTTTCTGCACATAATCAAATAAAACACCGGCAGAAGCATCGGCTTTTCCCGGAGCAAGCAGCATGCCTAAAATTAAAATAATTGTTGGCCCTACGCCCCAAGCAAATTGAGAAATACCCATATTGCGCCCGCGATTTTTAACTTCTGAATTTTCAGAAATATACGTCCATGAGGCAGGAACCCCCACGCCTACCGATATACCGGTAATTAAAAATCCGGTTAACAACATCGGGAAGTTTACCGTGAACATAATGATAGCCACCCCCAGCATATATACCAACATATTATAGGTGTAAATTTTTTTTCGTCCATAATTATCGGCCAAAAAGCCACCGATAATGGCTCCCAAAGCAGCACCAAAAGCGTTGGCACTTATGGCGTTTAACCAACCCAAATTTCCTTCTGTAAGCCCAAGGTAATTTTGCCAAAGCGTTAATCCACTTGCCCCAGCCACAATTGCACCTGCATCCAGATAATTAGTAAGCGATACCGTGATTGTACTTTTTAAACTTCCTTTTTGTTGTTCCATGTTTTATTTGCTTTTTTACAGTGCTTTTTATTACCGTCCAAATATAATTTTGAAAATATTCTATCTGTCCTCTCTTCTAATGCCCATTAAATATCAAGTATAAGACAATCATAACCAAAGTAAGTAACACCCATAATATTTTAACTTGTTTGCCTGGTTTTGTCTTAGCATTTATCTTTAACAGCGCATCATTACTGGTCTGCCCTTTTTTATCGAACAATGAAATTGCAACAATAAGTACCGAAAGCACCACGAAAATATAAAAGGATAATAACAAAAAGTGGGGCCAAGGATATTCTTGGTTTGGAAATACCCACAAATATAATACCCCAACTCCCAGACTAATGGTTGTACCCAATATCAATATTAAATTGGTAGCTTTAGTCGTTGTCTTCTTCCATAACACACCAAACAAAAATACGACCGACATAGGTGGTGCAATAAAACCTAAGATAGATTGGAAAATATCAAATAAATTTAAACCTTTTATACTGTTTATGGCCAAAGTGATTAAAACCGCCAAAATGGAACCGAACAGAGTAACCAAACGCCCCGTTTTCACAATCTCCTTCTGACTGGCTTCGGGACGGTATTTTTTTACATATACATCCATGGTAAATACGGTACTTAAAGAATTTAGTGCCGAACCAATAGTACTTATTAAAGCAGCGATTAAAACCACGATGATAAACCCCCGTAAACCTACTGGAAAAAGCTGCGTAACCATGGTCATATAAGCTTCGTCCGGATTTTCTAACTGTGGAAATAACACAAAACACACAATTCCAGGAAGAATAAACAACGGAACATCTAATATTTTTAGCCATCCTATAAAGTTCGCGCCTAATTGACCTTGCTTTAAATTTTTAGCCCCCAATATAGATTGCACCATAGATTGGTCGGTACACCAAAACCAAACACCCATAACAGGATATCCCAAAAGTATGGCCGGCCAAGGATAACTTTTATCGTCGGCAGGCAAAAACAAATTCCAATACGAACCGGGCGTACTATTATATATATGATCTAAACCTCCTGCTTTATTAATACCCATAACCACCAGTAATAAAGAGACCGCAATAAGCAATACCATTTGAAACGAATTGGTATAAGCTATAGCTTTTAAACCTCCCGCAGCAGCAAAAAATCCAGACAATATTACCATTAATATAACCGATAGATACATGGGAACATCCAATAACTGCTGGACTAAAATACCACCAGCAAATAAGGTTAGGGACAGCCATGATATTAAAATGGTAATTAGTGTGTACCATGCTAGAATATTTCGGGTAGAATCTCCAAAACGTTTTCCCATAAACTGTGGCAAGGTTACTACGTTAGCCCCCAAATATCGGGGTGCAAACACAACTGCCAACAATAAAACGAACACAAAGGCATACCAAGCAAAATTACCGGCAACAATACCCGTAGTAAAGCCAATGCTGGCCGAGGCAATAAGCATGGAAGGCCCTACATTGGTACCCCACATATTTAAACCTATACTCGCCCAACCCAAGGTATTTCCTGCGACAAAATAACTGGCATCGGTTTTTTTATTTTTTACGAATGAAATATAATAGCCAAAGGCTACCAACAAAACAAGATAGCCAATAATAACCACATAATCAATTGGTTCTAAAAAACTGCTTATTTGCTCTTTCATGTAACAACCGGTTTTTTAAATTGAATATTAAATTCAGACAATATATCGGCTACTTTCACAGGCTTTCCCTTATCTAAAGCTCTATCCATTGCTTGCAGTAAGGCAACAGTTACGATACCTTCGCACATATCGGGATAGGCCGTAAACCCCTGTTCGATACTATCTACAAAATATTCCAAATAGTTTTGATATTCTCCGGCATGATGGGTCTGCCCCTGAAACCTAAAATAATACTTCAACTTATCATCTCCCCAACGAATTATTTTTTCTTCACCTTCGTTTGTCGTTACCGCATAACGCAACTCGTGATAATCGGCCTGGCTGGCTCCTTCTGTTCCGCGCAAAATACAGCTTAGACCACTTTCCCTATCGGTAGGTTGTGTTGGCGATGTATATACTCCACTAACTCTGGCTATCCTACCATCGGTTGCTTTAAAAATGAAGTGCATGGTATCTTCGTTTTTCAAACCTGCCGTTTTTCCATTACTGCTTATCATACCATAACCCATTACTTCTTCAATATTAGGCAAATACCAACGTATAAAATCAACGGGGTGGCTTAAACCTCCGTACAACCATTTAAAAGAATCCAACAAAGACCAACTTTTTTCCAAAAACCAACGATGATCGGCATTATAATGTGCTTCAACAGTTATTAAATCGCCTATAATACCTTCTTCGAAATCTTGACGTTGACGTTTCATAGGCTCGAAAAAACGAGAACTCTGCCCTACCAATACCTTCTTTCCTGTTTGCTCACTTAAAGCCAAGAGTTCCCGAGCCATAGATAAATCGTCTATAAATGGCTTGGTACAAACCACATGCTTACCACTTAACAAAGCTTGTTTAACATGTTCTGCATGCAAGTAATCGGGTGTATAAATGGCTATGATATCTATAGAAGTATCTTGGAGCAAATCGTTATAATCGGTTGTATAAGAGTAAAAATTAAACTCTTTGGCCCTTTCTATACATACTACTTCGTTTTTATCGCAAATTTTTACAAGGTCTAACTTTTTACTTTGTAATGCTGCAGACATAGTGCTACGTCCTTCTCCCAGACCCAAAATAGCTATTCTTAACATAATTGATTAGTTTGTTTTTTTTAGGAATACCCACGTTTCGTTAGGCTTTGTTCCTTTTATTCCTGTTTGGTATTTTTTCATTAGAGTATTCCACTCATCCATTCGCGGATTGCCTTTAGTTGTTTTGGGGTTTAGATCGTCTAAACTGCTTCCCTTGGGAATACTGATAACCAGTAGTAACTGTCGCCCATTTTTAAATACCTGCAACTGTTGAAAATTGGCATTGCAGAATCCTTGTGCCACTTCTGGCCATTTTTTAAATTGTGTCTTGTGGTATTCCAAATATTCTTCCTGAAGTTGTTTATCATCAACCAAATTAGCCGTTAACAGCACGTGTTTCCATTCGGTCGTTAGCGTTTTATCGTTACACCTTTCGTATTTACTGAAATTATAAACCGGTACATCGTAGATTTTAATTTCGACCCAAGGGTATTCCTGTGCCAATTCTTGTTTTAAATGTGTTATATGGTTTAACTTTCCATAAAGTACTAAATGGTTTTTCCATTGGTACAATTGCACATTGATAACACCATTCTTCTTAGCAATAGCCTTTACTTTTTCGGTATTGACTTTATTACCGATTAATTCTACAGCTGCAAAATGAGGTATTTCCTGTAAGGGCCAATTTTTATCTATAGCCACTTCAGTTTCTAAATATTTATAAGGTTCGCGAACACCTGCATTTTCCTTAACGGTATTGTTTACAAAAGCACTATTGTTTTGCCATACATTATCGGGACCATTAGCATTTTGTAAAAATTTTTCTGCCGGAACCCAATTATTCTTTACATTAAAATATGCCGAACCCTCGTCGGTGTACAGGTAAAACCAATGATAAGGATCGTGTGCATAGGGATTGTAATAGATACTATAAACGTAATTTTCTTCAATAAAGCTATCAGGTTGTGCCGAAAGTGTATAAATACCTGCCGTATCGTAAAGGTGTTTGCCGTAATGATGGATTTTGTTGGCAATAATTTTGTTACCCTGCATAACATTAACAGTTTTTGTCCATCCCCATCCAAGACCGATACCGGTATAAGATACATCGGAAATTTCGTTATGTGCAATAGTTATATTTTTAACAAATCCAGCACTTATCCCAACGGTGCCCCAATCTTCGTTGGTAACATTGGTAATAACATTATCTATAATAGTTTCATTGCTACAAACCTCTCTTTTATCACTTGGGTTATATGGTAAATGCGTTTCGAAGGCTTCATCGGAAAAAACACCTACATTAATAGCACTTCCTCCTATATCTTTAAACAGATTACCTTGTACCAAATTATGGTACGTACCTTTGTGCAGGTCGAGTCCCGTAGATGATAAATGTTCGAACCTACAGGATTTAAATTGGATATTATTGGCAAAGTTAACCTCTACAGCAGCCCGCGGACGGCCAATCCATGCTTGGTTTTCCAAGCCTGCTTTATCGGGTGTTCCGGGTTCCTTTAATTTGTAAGCATCCAACAAATACATACCTGCTTGCAATGGTACATGGCCTTGTTGCGATGGCCGCAACCAATTGCTATATTGAAATAAAATGTCCTTAAAATAAATATAGCTTACAGGAAAATCGATTACACCTTTTATGCTAAGTAAATTTTCTAAAACGGGAATAGTTGCTACTGTAGTATTCAAAGACTCCCCTTTTCTAGGCATATAATATATCTTTGCTTGTTCGTTATCTAAAAACCATTCACCCGGTTCATCCAAAAACACCTTTGCATTACATAAATAAAAGGGGGAATTTCCGGTTTTCTTGGAAATCCACGGTGCAGGCCACGGATGTTCACTCTGTATACGACTTTCCGGTTGCTCGAAATATAATTTGGCACTATCACCCTGAACTTCAATATCTTTTATACGTAGATTGGCAATAGCCCACCATTGTTGGATAAACATTTCCATTCCCGGTTGGAATTTAATCGATTTATCCTTAAAAGGTATCCAACATGTTTGCGCCTCTTTATCCCACGATAAAATTCTATCCATAGCATAGCCTTTAGTACTTTTGGCTCTTTTGGCTTTACCCCCATTAATCCATAACTGCCTAAAATCTATAATATTTCCAGCTTTTTTGGGCGCATCGGCTACCCAAATTCCGTTTTCATTTTTCCATTGGCTTACCTCCAATCCGCCATTTAAAATAGGAACGGCACCTTCCTCGGCCATAATAATGGTCGGACTGTTTTCCGTGCCGGAATCTTCCGGCCTTATAAAAATAGGTTCTTTTAAATAATAGGTGCCATCTTTTAAAATAATACGAATACCGTTTTGCACTGAAGGATCTTTTAACCTACGTAAATTTCTTGCTTTTCGCAAAGCCATATTTAAAGTAGCCAAAGGATGTTTTTTGGTACCCACATTGGTATCGTTCCCTGTAGGACTTACAAAAATTTCGGTAGCATGTCCCCAACATAGATTGAGGCACACGATTAATAAAATACAGAAAATCTTGTTTAGTTTCATTGGTTTGATAGCTGTTTTCAATTTTAAATTTTTATTCCGAAAATACTAAAGACAACCATCAATAGTTTCAAAATGGCACTTAAAATATAGCTAATATTAGTTTTTTTATAAAAAAATAATGGTATTTTTAAACGATGGTCAATTTTATAAATTTGTGCCATAACCTTTTTTAAAGCCGAAATACAAAAATCACTTCAAACAATTAAAGCTATGAAAAACATATCGGATTCTAAAATTTCAAAAGTAAAAACCAAAGCAACCAATCAAGGTGTATGGTGGCATGCCAAAAATTTAGGTCCTTTAAAAAACCTGCCGTACATTAAACATTTTGGCAGTATGAAATTCTCTAAAGTAAATATAGACGAAAATATGCTACCCCACTTAAACGATGGCATAGAAATACATTTTGTACATAGTGGTAAATACCAATGGATAATTGAAGATAAAAATATTGAACTGCTTCCCGACAACCTGTCTGTTTCGGCTCCATGGCAATTAAACGGCAGTCCTTCGGGAAAAATGGATATAGGAAAAATAAACTGGCTTGTAATAAAGCCAGAAGCATATACTTTAAAAAAAGATTTAAAATTGGGCAATTGGACAAAATTGCCTACTTCTTTCCAAAAAAACTTAGGGCATTTAATTGCAAACGATAAAGATTTTGTTATTGAAAAAGCAAAAATATTTAAAAAATACTTTATTGAACTCGAAAACGAATTGACCCACCAAAA
Organism: Aestuariibaculum sp.; assembly: GCA_047975295.1. Lineage (GTDB taxonomy): Bacteria > Bacteroidota > Bacteroidia > Flavobacteriales > Flavobacteriaceae > JBKEDH01. Next base: position 625 of record JBKEDH010000183.1, on the reverse strand, counting down.
AGAAGGCTACGAAGTTATGGTTGGCAATATTATTGAAAACTTATTGATAGATCTGCACCGCCACTTATCGTTTAAAGAGCAAAAAATAAATGAAGAAGATACCTTTGCGAAAAATCTGACTAAGCTTATTCTTTTCGATTTAAGCAAAAAATGGATTATAGACGATTTGGCCTATAAATTTGGTATGGGCAAAACCAAATTCACTTACGAAGTCAAGAAATTAACCGGTTACCCTCCCAATAGTTATATTATCCAATTAAAAATAGAAAAAGCTATCAGTTTGATTGAAAACAATAAAGGCATGAGCATGTCAGATATTGCTTTTTCTTGTGGATTCTCATCACTACAACATTTTACTTCTACCTTTTCACAACGTATAGGTGTTAGTCCGGGCAAGTACAGGAAGCCTTAATTTGATGGGGTATTTTTTAAAGTTGCTCTTTATCAAGATCTATAAAAATACTACTCTAACCCGTTGTGCATTTTAAATAATGCTTATTTTTATATTGTTGATATTTCGTTGAAATATATTTTTGTTGATGTACTGAATTACTGTCATCGCCGTAATCTTTGTTAATATCCTGGTTTTGAAACCGTCAAAGGATTTGGCATAATTACGTCTCAC
>JBKEDH010000164.1:0-3725 GCA_047975295.1 Aestuariibaculum sp. | reverse complement strand
CGAAGCTTTAGTTAGAAAAAAAGTAGAAGAAGAACAGCAAAAGGAAAAACAATTCCGAATAGAAATTGGACATTAAACATTTGTAAAAGCGTTTAGTAAGAATATTGATAAATCAATCGGTATTTTTTAAACATATTTTGTTTGTATAATAACTAAACTATAATATATTTGCGTGCGGTTAAGGGAAGATACTCAAGCGGCCAACGAGGGCAGACTGTAAATCTGCTGACTAAGTCTTCGCAGGTTCGAATCCTGCTCTTCCCACAAAAAAAGCAAGCTGATTTTAGCTTGCTTTTTTTTATACTAATGGTTCGTGTGTTTACAAAGAAGCGGCAAAAGAAAAAGCGGTTTTTCAATTAAGCACTTATGTTAGTGGTTCATTTTTTCTCCTTCTTTGTCGTGATATACAAACGTAGTATCCATTTTATATTCGTATTTTTCTTTATTAAACTTAAAAATTGATATTTGAAGTTTAAAAGGATTATATGGTTCAAGTTCTTCTGAAGATTTAATTGTCCACAAGCCATTTTTTTCTATTCTAAATTCAGCATTTTTCAAATAGTCCATAAAAGCCAATGTATAAAAGTTATCGTATTGATTTAAAAATAAAGCATAAATACAGCCTCCTGTTCCACAAGCACCTAAAAAGACCAATATATCTTCTTTTCCGTCTGCGTTAAAGTCTCCATACTTAAAAGGTTCGATTTTTGTGGAATTGTCGAGAAGTTCAAAGTTCGAATTTTTAGGTGGAATAATCTTAATAAGATTTTCGCTAATATTGACTTTAAGTATAAACAGGTTGTCTGACTGTATGGATTTTGAGTTGTTATCAAAATTTTTGGATTCTTGTTTCTGTTGGCAAGAACTTAGAAATATCAATAGCAGTCCAACTACAATTTTCATTTTATTATTTGTTTCGTTTTAAAATGTCTGTTAGTAGTTTTGGCTATGAGTAGTGCGGGATTTTAATCCTTAACTGTTTGGGGTTAAGTACCGACCTTTTTTTATATTTATTCTTTCGTTTTATCACTTTTGCCCTAATTGTTTATAGCAAATGTTAGTAATAGTTATTTATTCTCAGGTAAGAATATTTGTCCATTTTTATTAACATATCCTTGATAGTCGTCCTTTGATACGAAAAAATAGTCATATATAAGGGGGATTTGAGCATATCTTAATCCTTCATATTTATTAAAAACTTTAACAGCATCTTGTATGTTTCTAAATTGAGGTTTAAAAATTTCTTTTTTTTGCTTCAAACTAAATAGACCAACTTTCCGATTAGAAAGTTCGGTTTTAACGGTTTTAATGTTAAATGCGTTAATAAATTCTAATCTGTCGTATTCAAAGTCTAGTAAAATTTTTCCTTTTGAGTTTAGAATTCCTTTTTTACCTTTTTTGCTTGCAATAGCATAAAAATAAGGGTTGCGATGTGTTTCTAATATCTCAATTTTTTCATCTAAACCGTTATTAAGTTTATCTAAAATGTCGGCTACATTTGGTTCTGCTTCATATGCTTCTGTTATTCCCATATCAAATGCATCAAAGTAATCTATTTCTTTTTCATCCTCTTTAAAACTATTTTCTACTACCAGTTTGCCTTCTAAGTTATAGTTGTTTGTTGAATTTTTTAATCTATCAATTATTGTGATTTTATTTTGACCAATTGTTATAGAAGTTTCTTTATAATTAAGGTTTTTGATAATTATTTTTTCTAATTTTGTATTGTAAATATTCAGGATATTGTTGTTTTTTAAGAATATGATTTTTGCATTTTCATCTGAAGGGTATATAGTTTTATAAGTTGGTTTTAGTAATATTTTACCTTTTCAATTTAATAGACCATACTTTTTTTCAAAATTTCGAAATTTTGCAACAGGGTACTTACTTTCATGATTATAAAAAAATGAAATCTCATTTTTGAAAGTAGGTTTCATAACTACTTTTTTGTTTGAATTTATTATTCCCCATCTGTTTAGTTTATTTTCATTTGGTTTGCTAAAAGGATAATATCCAGTTTGAGCATTTACACCAATTGTTGAAAGTAATAATAAAACTGTTACTGTGTTTCTAATATTTCTCATAATTACCACCAACTAACTTTATAAGTTGAATGCTTCCTTTATTTTGCTTACATAATCCAGTTTTTCCCAAGTAAACAACTCCACATCTAAGGTAATGCTTTCGCCGTTAGGTTGAGAAAAGGTTTTGGTAACAGTTTTGTTGGTACGCCCCATGTGGCCATAAGCAGCTGTTTCGCTGTAAATGGGTGCGCGCAGTTTTAAACGCTCCTCTATGGCGTAGGGTCGCATGTCGAAAAGGTTGGAAACTGTATTGGCTATTTCGCCATCGGTTAAATTTACCTTGCCTGTACCATAAGTGTTAACAAAAATTCCCATAGGTTCTACTACACCTATGGCATAGCTAACCTGTACCAGAATTTCGTCAGCAACACCGGTAGCAACTAGATTTTTTGCTATATGTCGTGTGGCATAAGCAGCACTTCTATCTACCTTACTTGGGTCTTTTCCCGAAAAAGCACCGCCGCCATGGGCGCCTTTACCACCATAGGTATCTACAATAATTTTACGTCCGGTTAATCCGGTATCGCCATGTGGGCCGCCAATTACAAATTTCCCGGTTGGGTTAATGTGGTATTTTATATCGCTGTCGAACAGTTTTTGAATGCCTTCGGGTAATTTAGCCACCACACGCGGAATCAAAATTTCAACAATATCCTTTCTTATTTTTGCCAGCATGGTGTTGTCGTTGGCAAAATCGTCGTGTTGGGTAGAAACTACAATGGCATCAATACGTTGTGGTACATTGTCGTCGCTATATTCAATGGTAACCTGGCTTTTGCTGTCGGGGCGCAAATAGGTGATATCTTTATTTTCGCGACGCAAAGCAGAAAGTTCTTTTAAAATACGATGCGACAAGTCTAACGCCAATGGCATGTAATTCTCGGTTTCGTTGGTGGCGTAGCCAAACATCATGCCTTGGTCGCCGGCACCTTGCTCTTCCTTGCTGCCCCGATCGACTCCTTGGTTAATATCTTCCGATTGCTCGTGAATGGCCGATAGTACACCGCACGAATTGCCGTCGAACATATATTCGCCTTTGGTGTAGCCAATTTTGTTTATGGTGTTACGGGCAATTTGCTGTACATCTAAATAAGTTTGAGACTTTACTTCGCCGGCAAGCACTACTTGTCCCGTAGTAACTAAGGTTTCGCAAGCTACTTTCGATTCCTTATCAAAAGCTAAAAAGTGGTCTATTAATGCGTCGCTAATTTGGTCTGCGACTTTATCGGGGTGGCCTTCAGAAACACTTTCCGAAGTAAATAAATAAGCCATAAATATTTGTTTTTTAGGAAGAAAAAACCGTGCGATTACAAAAGGGAGCCAAAGGAGTAAAGGTACTGCTTTAGCATTTTTTTGTGAGGTTGCAATCAGTTCAAATCTGTCCTCTTTGTTTTACGTTGCAAAATTATAAAAATAATATTTAAACGAGGTGCTTTGGTGTTAAAAAAATCTAATATTTTACTTGTTCTAAAATGCTAAAAGGGTTGGTGGATAAAGAACCTATTTACTTAACAAAGTAGATTTTACTTGCATATAAAAAATAAAATACAAATATTTGTATCACAAATGAAGAAACAAATTTTAAATACTGTCATTATTCTTGTTGTCGTGATTATTTCACAACAATAAGGAGGGCTATAT
>JBKEDH010000094.1:0-5374 GCA_047975295.1 Aestuariibaculum sp. | reverse complement strand
TTCAGGCACCAATGTAAAGTGAACCCACCCTCACGTGAGCCAAATGGGTATCGCAAAGGCCATTGTACAGCCCAATGCCCTTGTTAAATGGGCAAGTCCTCTTTTTTTTCCTCGCCAGATGATAAAGCGTAGATAAACGATATTGCGGACACAATCCTTTAGTGAATACCAAGACAAATACAGAAAATCTTTTGAAAAAAGGATTTTCATACTACGCCAAAAATATACTTTAGTTGGTGGTCGCTGAATCCAAACGCTATATCGGTAAACAATACCAAAAAGAGCAAACAATGTTCCGAACAGATAGGCTACCAAAGCAGCATCATAATTTTGTAGATTTCTAGAGCCAATTAAAACGAGAACTACCGTAAAAAGCATTGCGGATAGCGCAATAAAAAAAGCTTTTGCATCAAGATTTACTTTGGAAAACAGCCTGTTAATCATTTAAAAGAAAAGATTTTGCGTCTCTCATACAAAGGTAGTGAAATAGATTATAAAAAAAGGTGACAAATATCATTTTTAAATTTTATTTAAACCCGTTGTACATTTAGAAAAAATTGGATAAGTAATTGGGGATGTGTATTTGTTTGTATTCCAATTTGTTGGTATTTTTGGAGGTGTTAGATAAATCTGTTTTATATAAATAACTTGTTTAAATTTTTTGGATTTTCCGAAAAATTTAAACAAGTTATAATGTAAGTTAGTCACCGATAAAAAGATTTAAAAACAGTATTTATTTTCTGCAATTACTTTATTGGCAATGGTGTTTCTAAGTTCAATAATATTGGGCATGTTCACGTATTTTATATAACGTTTTAGGCCCATGAGCATCATGCGCTGTTCGTCGCCAGTAGAAAACGAAATAATGGAGTGTTTTCCTGCGGTTTCGATAATATCGATGGCATGGAATAGGTTTAATTTGGCCATGGCAATTTGTTCTTTGGCAATAGTTTCTCCTTTTGATTTTGCCATTTTTTCGGCACGTAGAATGGCCGATTCTGCCAAGTAAACCTGGATTAAAATATCGGAAGCTGCCAACATTAACTGTTGATGATTTTCAATATCTTCTCCATATTTTTGCAATGCCGCTCCAGCTACCATCAAAAATAACTTTTTAAGATTGGCTATAATGTTTTTTTCTTCCGAAAACAGTTCCGAAAAATCTTTTGTTTCAAACGAGGGAATACCTGTTAATTCTTCGGCAACGGCTTGTGCTGGACCTAAAACATCGACATGGCCACGCATGGCTTTTTTAATAAGCATGCCAATACTTAACATACGGTTTATTTCGTTGGTGCCTTCGTAAATTCTTGAAATTCGGGCATCTCGCCAAGCCGATTCTATTGGGGTATCTTCCGAAAAACCCATACCTCCAAAAATTTGTATACCCTCGTCGGTACAACGCTGTGTAAACTCCGAAACGGCAACTTTTAAAACGGAACATTCAATGGCATATTCCTCAACGCCTTTAAGTTCGGCTTCCTGATGGCTGTCTTTACCATTATTTTTGCGCAGTTCAATGCGGTCTTCTATGTTTTTTGCGGCTCGATAGCTTGCTGCTTCGCCAACCCAACAGTTGGTAGCCATTTCGGCAATTTTTTGGCGAATAGCACCAAAGCTCGATATTGGTGTTTTAAATTGGATACGTTCGTTGGCATATTTTACCGATTCGGTAATGGTGCGGCGTTGCGCATCCAAACAAGCTGCAGCCAGTTTTATCCGGCCTACATTTAGGGCATTCATAGCAATTTTAAACCCATTTCCTCTAGTTGAAAGCATGTTTTCTGTAGGTACGACCGTATCGCTAAAAAACACCTGTCGGGTGGAAGATGCCCGGATACCCAACTTATGTTCCTCCTCGCCAAGTGTAATACCGTTGGGATTATCCTTATCGTATTCAACAATAAAACCGGTAATGTATTTATCGTCTTCAATTCGGGCAAAAACAATCATTAAATGACAGAATCCTGCATTGGAAATCCACATTTTTTGGCCGTTTATTTTATAGCTTTTACCATCTTCCGATAGGGTAGCGGTGGTTTTTCCGGAATTGGCATCGCTACCGGCACCGGGCTCGGTTAAACAGTACGAACCAAACCATTCGCCCGTAGCAAGTTTGGGTATGTATTTTTGTTTCTGTTCTTCGGTGCCGTATAGTACAATGGGCATAGTGCCAATACCGGTGTGCGCACCAAATGCTGTGCTGAACGATCCTGTAGCACCCGAAATATAATCGCATACCAACATGGTATCTACAAAGCCCATGCCCATACCACCGTATTCTTCGGGAACCGAAATGCTTAAAAAGCCCATTTCGCCCGCTTTACGCATACAGGCTTCGGTAAAGGCATAATCTTTAGCTTCAAATTTTGGCTTGTTGGGCCATAGTTCACGATCCACAAATTCGGTAACCGATTCTTTCATCATAAGTTGCTCCTCGTTAAAATCTTCGGGAGTAAAAATGGCTTCACAATCGGTTTCCTTAACCAAAAACTGTCCGCCTCGTAGTATGTTTTCTTTCATTGTTTTTTAATTTATTAGAGTCAAGATGTAAAGAGCCAAGAACCAGGATTATAAGGTTAGGTTATTTTGGAATCTTGAAATCATTTTTTGTAATTGTATTATTTCTTATTCTAATATTATAAATTTATCTTTAGTAATGTAGTTTTCGTTGTATACTATATTGAAACTGTGCATCTATTTAATTGAGAGACAAGACCATATTTCTCAAAATTAGGAAATGTTCGTGTGATTTTATAAGTTTCTGAAACTAATGTCATGCTATCCTGCCATATTTTTAATTTCTTAAAATTGTGCATTATTCCACTTTTTTAATCTTGATTCTTGGCTCTCCAAATTAAGAGAGAAACTCAAAAATCCCACAAGCACCTTGTCCTGTACCAACGCACATGGTTACGGCACCGTATTTGTTTGTCATGTTACGTTTTCGCATTTCGTCGAATAGTTGAACCGATAGTTTTGTACCAGTACAGCCAAGTGGATGCCCAAGCGCAATGGCTCCACCGTTTACGTTTACAATATCCGGATTAAGACCTAATTCCCTGATAACGGCTATAGATTGAGAGGCAAAGGCTTCATTAAGTTCAATAAGTTCTAAATCGTTTTGTTGTAATCCGGCCTGAGCTAATGCTTTTGGAATAGCTTTTACCGGACCAATACCCATAATACGGGGTTCTACACCGGCTGTGGCATAGCTTACTAAACGTGCAATAGGCTCTAAGTTAAGTTCCTTGACCATATCTTCGTTCATAATCATAACAAAAGCGGCGCCATCGCTCATTTGCGATGAGTTTCCTGCAGTTACGCTTCCACCTTGAGCAAAAACCGGACGTAATTTTGCCAATGCCTCTAAATTGGTGCCTTTACGCGGACCCTCATCTTGGGTTACGGTGTATTTGCGTGTTGCTTTTTTGCCGTTTTCATCAATGTAAGTTTGCTGTACCGTTATAGGTACAATTTGTTCCTGAAAGCGATTTTCTGCCAATGCTTTTAGGGCTTTCATGTGCGAGTTGTAGGCGAATTCATCTTGGTCTTCACGGGATACCTTAAATTGGTTGGCAACAGCTTCGGCGGTATTGCCCATGCCCCAATAATAATCTTCGTGGCCGGCCTTAACAGTTTCGTAATTAAGTTCGGGTTTAAAGCCCGTCATAGGTACGGCACTCATACTTTCAACACCACCGGCAATAATGCAATTGGCCATTCCTGATTGTATTTTGGCAACAGCTACGGCAATGGTTTCAATGCCCGATGAGCAAAACCGGTTTATGGTTACACCGGGAACTTCAACACTGTTTAGTCCTATTAACGATATAAATCGAGCCATATTTAGGCCTTGCGAGCCTTCGGGCATGGCTGTACCTACAATAACATCGTCAATACGGTTTACATCCAAATCGGGAAGTTGTTTCATCATATATTGAATGGTTTCTGCTCCCAACTCATCGGCACGCTTAAAGCGAAACACACCTTTTGGTGCTTTGCCCACTGCTGTTCTGTATGCTTTTACTATATATGCTTGTTTCATTTTGCCTCTCCCTAACCCTCTCCAACGGAGAGGGGATTTTTTAATTGTTAATTAATGTTTTTATGTTTATCCATACCTATTTTTTCTCTTAAGAGAGATTGACAGGGGATTAATTACGCAATGGTTTTCCTGTTTTTAACATGTGTTGGATACGCTCTAAGGTTTTACGTTCGGTACACAGGCTTAAAAAAGCCTCACGCTCCAAATCTAACAGGTACTGTTCGGTTACCAACGTAGGTTCCGATAGATCGCCACCGGCCATAACATAAGCCAGTTTATTGGCTATTTTATGGTCGTGTTCGCTTATGTAACGACTGGCTTCCATGGCATCGGTGCCAACTAAAAACATACCCAATGCCTGTTTGCCTAATACTTTTACGTCTTTTCGTTTAATGGGTTTGGTGTAGCCCGCTTCGGCCATTAATTTGGCATGGGCTTTTGCCGTGGCTATTTGTCGGTCTTTGTTTACTACAATAATATCTTTTCCTTTTTGAAGGATTCCGGAGTCGAAAGCCTCGTAGGCAGATGTTGATACTTTTGCCATACCAATGGTAAGGAAATACTCTTGGAGTACATTTAATTCTACATCGCCTTTTCTAAAGGAATCGGAAGCTCGTAATGCCATTTCCTTGGAACCTCCGCCACCGGGAATTACACCAACTCCAAATTCCACCAGCCCAATATATGTTTCGGCAGCGGCAACTACCTTATCGGCGTGTAGCGATAGTTCGCAGCCACCTCCAAGAGTCATACCGTGTGGTGCAGCAATGGTTGGAATGGCCGAATAACGCATGCGCATCATGGTATCCTGAAAATATTTTATGGCAGCGTTAAGTTCGTCGTATTCCTGTTCTACGGCCATCATAAAAATCATACCGATATTGGCACCTACCGAAAAATTGGCGGCCTGATTGCCGATAACTAATCCTTGGAAATCCTTTTCGGCCAAATCGACTGCCTTGTTTAGTCCTGCCAACACGTCGCCTCCAATGGTATTCATCTTACTTTGAAATTCGCAGTTAAGAATACCGTCGCCCAAATCTTCGATAACCACACCGGAGTTTTTCCAGACTTCCTTGGTTGTTCTAATATTATCTAAAATAATAAAAGCATCTTGTCCGGGTATTTTTTTCTGGGATTTATGGGGAATATCGTAATAATATGAAGCACCTTCTTTTACCGAATAGAACGATTTTTGACCGGAAGCCAACATGTCGTTTACCCAAGTGGCAGGTTTTATACCTTGGTTTTCCATTTCGGTAAGAGCTTTTTCAACCCCAATGGCATCCCAAATTTGAAATGGTCCGTGTTCCCATCCAAAACCGG
>JBKEDH010000088.1:0-22942 GCA_047975295.1 Aestuariibaculum sp. | reverse complement strand
GAAAACTTTTATCTTGATGGTACATTTTCGGTTAAATATGTTGACGGGAATAAGGAAGGTAGTTATTTATATGCTAACGGAACGAGGTTAAAAACCATAAGGGTTTATAAAGAAAAAGATGTAAAGGAAGAAGAACGGATTGATGTTCGTAAAGACGGAAATAATTATTTGGTTATTAAAACAAAGTGTGTTTACGATGGGCCGTTATATGGTAAATACTATTTACGAGATTCGGTAGTTGAAAAGTACGAAAATAGAAAACCGCTTGTAAAGGAAAAATATCATAATGGTATTGCTGTATTTAAAAATGATAAAATTAATGGTATAAAGGAACTTTACGATACTTATGGTAGCTTAAAAGAAAGGCATACCGATACTTTGGAAGAGCGATTTGGCTACCAAGGCGTTTCCATTTATAAAAAGGTTTATGACCGGAAAAACCGGAAAGTACTAATTTATATAAAAGGGAAATTAACCGAAACAGAAGAATTTATTCCTGCCAAAACCATTATTAAAAAATACGATAGTAGGGGAAATATTATCAAAACATTAGAAGAAGAACAAGGTACAGGCGGTATGGAAGCGAGAAAGGAAGAGGAGTACGATATTAATTCATTGTACCATGACGAATTTCTATCATATAAGGTCTATGCCGATAATTTGGAAAGTAAAACGAAACATTAAATAAAATATGAGCGACGATAAAAAAATAATTTTTTCGATGTCTGGGGTAACCAAGACATTTCAAGGAGCCAATACGCCCGTAATAAAAAACATTTATTTAAGTTTTTTTTACGGGGCTAAAATCGGAATTTTGGGTTTAAATGGTTCTGGAAAATCGACCTTGCTTAAAATTATAGCCGGTATAGACAAAAATTATCAGGGTGATGTGGTGTTTTCGCAAGATTATTCGGTAGGATATTTGGAACAGGAACCGCAATTAGACGATACCAAAACGGTTATGGAAGTGGTTCGGGAAGGTGCGGCCGAAACGGTTGCCATTCTTGACGAATACAATAAAATAAACGATATGTTCGGTTTGGAAGAGGTATATAGCGACCCCGATAAAATGGAAAAGCTCATGAACCGTCAAGCCGAGCTTCAAGATAAAATTGATGCGGCCAATGCTTGGGAACTGGATACCAAACTGGAAATTGCCATGGATGCCCTGCGTACGCCCGATGGCGATAAAAAAATAGCAGTTTTGTCGGGGGGCGAGCGCCGTCGTGTGGCTTTATGCCGTTTATTGTTACAGGAACCCGACGTATTATTGTTGGACGAGCCTACCAACCATTTAGATGCCGAATCGGTACATTGGTTGGAACAACATTTGGCACAGTATAAAGGTACGGTTATTGCCGTAACGCACGACCGTTATTTTTTGGACAACGTGGCAGGATGGATTTTAGAGTTGGATAGGGGCGAAGGTATTCCGTGGAAAGGCAATTACTCGTCGTGGTTAGACCAAAAATCGAAGCGTTTGGCGCAGGAAAGCAAAACAGCCTCTAAACGCCAAAAAACGTTAGAGCGTGAGCTGGAATGGGTGCGTCAAGGGGTTAAAGGAAGGCAGACCAAACAAAAGGCACGTTTAAAAAATTACGATAAATTATTGAGCCAAGATCAAAAACAATTGGACGAAAAGCTTGAAATATACATTCCTAACGGCCCTCGTTTGGGAACCAATGTAATTGAAGCCATTGGTGTTAATAAAGGGTACGACGATAAATTACTTTACGAAAACCTTAATTTTAAATTGCCCCAAGCAGGAATAGTGGGTATTATTGGGCCAAACGGAGCCGGTAAAACCACTATTTTTAGGATGATAATGGGTGAGGAGCAACCCGATAAAGGAGAATTTGTTGTTGGAGAAACGGCCAAGATTGCTTATGTCGATCAATCCCATACCAATATCGATCCAGAAAAAACCATTTGGCAAAATTTTAGCGACGAGCAGGAACTTGTTTTAATGGGGGGCAAGGAAGTTAATTCCAGAGCCTATTTAAGTCGCTTTAATTTTTCGGGTGGCGAGCAGAATAAAAAAGTGAAATTGTTGTCCGGTGGCGAGCGTAACCGACTTCATTTGGCCATGACCTTAAAGGAAGAGGGCAATGTGCTGCTTTTAGACGAGCCCACCAACGACCTCGATGTTAATACCCTTAGAGCCTTAGAAGAAGGTTTGGAAAATTTTGCCGGCTGTGCTGTAGTGATATCGCACGACCGTTGGTTTTTGGACAGGATATGTACCCATATATTGGCTTTCGAAGGCGATTCGCAGGTATATTTCTTCGAAGGTAGTTTTAGTGAATATGAAGAAAATAAAAAGAAACGTCTTGGAGGCGACTTAATGCCGAAGCGTATAAAGTATAAAAAATTGATACGGTAAATAATACCGTTAGCTTAAAAGGTGTCGTTCTTAGAGAAAACGAGGAATATTAGGTAATAATTAAAAAAGTTTAAACGAGTTCTAAGTAATAAAGTACTAACTTAAACTGTATCGCTATAAAATAAATTAAAAGATTCGATAGAGAATATTTTTAAACAATTCTTCTATCAATTTTTGTTGTTTTTTTCGTATATATGGCCTTCGGTGAAATCGGTGTATGTTTCGGTATCCATTTTACTCAGTTTTTTACCTATTTCGTCTAGCTTTTTGTTTTCCTTTTTTAGTAAGTAGGATTTTCTAATCCCCAAAATTAATAAAACGGAAAAGAAAGTAGTTAAGATAACTAAAAACAAAATAACTCCTATTTGACTTATTGAGTTTGTTGTAACAAAGTAATTGTCAAACATAAATGTTTACTTAGTAGTTAATTTCAAACAAATATAGTGCTAATATTTATTTAATAATCTCTAAATTAAATAATTACATATTTTTCAGTAGGAGCAAGACTACGATTGCGATATATAAAATATATAAATTTAAAAATTGTAAAATTGATGATTATTGTGACTTTTTGTTAAAATATTAAAAATCGTAATATAAGATAGTATTGCTTATATTTAGAAAGTACAATTAAGATAAGTATATCGAAAAAAATACAATAACGCTAATAGAACATGAAAACAACAGTTCCACATTTAAAAAATATAAAAAAGGAAATACTTTCCGATAATTATTACATCTTAAACAAATTAACATATCAGTATTTAACAAGTGGGGGCGAATGGGTCAATCAAATGCGGGAAGTTTACGATAGGGGCGATGGTGCCGGTATCTTGTTGTACAATAAACAAAAGCAGACCGTTATTTTAATCAAACAGTTTAGAATGCCAACATTTGCAAACGATAACGAAAGCGGTTTTTTATTGGAAATATGCGCCGGTATGTTAGATAAGGATAACCCCGAAGCTTGTGTTATAAGAGAAACCGAAGAGGAAGTAGGCTATCGTTTAAAGGAGGTGAAAAAGGTTTACGAGGCGTATTCCTCTCCTGGAGTTATGACCGAGAAAATGTATTTTTTTATAGGTGAATACACAGATAAGATGAAAGTAAGCGAAGGTGGTGGACTTGAAAGTGAAACCGAAGATATAGAAGTTATCGAAATGCCTTTTTCGGAAGCTATAAATTTATTACACACAGGAAAAATAAACGATACGCGAACAATTGTATTGTTACAATATGCTATAATCCATAAACTAATGGAACACTAAATATAATAGTTTATAGTGTCTAAAATATTTTTAATATGGATTTGTACTGTTTTTCCGGTAAGTTTAACCATTGGCATTAATAAAATCGGTAATTAAATAACTTATTAATTTCCCTACCGATTTAGCATTTTTTTTATTTGGAGCGGCTTCGGCAATATGCAGGTAAGCCACTTTTTCGTGTTGGCCAAAAAAGTGTACAAATTGGCGGGCTTGTTTGGTTGTAAATCCGCAGGATGTTGTAGCGCTACTTGGTATGTTTTCAATGGCATCGCAGTCTATCTCAATACCAAAAGGCAGTTCGGAAACATGTTCCATGGCACGTTTTAATTCTTTTTTAAAACCGAGTTCCTTTGTTATTTCTAAGGCTTCGAAAGTATTGTATTTAATGTTCTTTAATTTTTTAAATGAAGCAAAAAGTCTTTCGGAAGTATAATTACGATGTAATCCGAAGATAAAATAACGGCTTAAAAAACCTTCTGCGTAAGCGTAACTAAAACCATTACCACTATGGCGGCCTTCTTCTGTCCTAAAATCGGAATGAGCATCGAAATTCACGGCATTTAAGGGGCTTTTTATGGCCAAACTTGTACCTTTAATGTTGCCATATGCATTGTTGTGACCACCACCAATAATTATGGGGATTTTTCCCGCCGATACAATTTGATAGACTAAATAGGTAACCTGTTTGTCTATTTGAGAAACAATTTTTCGTGCTTTATGTATGCTTTTCTTTTTATTGCTTGGTAGATTGGAAATTTCTAAGCATTCTTCCGAAAAATCCAAATAACCAAGAATCAACACTTTGTTGGCTTGGGTATATTTGTTACTTTGTACGTTAAGCAAGCTTTTTAAAGTAATATTCCATGCTTTTGAAGTTCCTGTTTTTCCGTGGTTTGCATAAACACCAATATCTTCGGGCAAACCAATTATAACATATTTAACATCTAAATTTTTAAGTTGCTCGTATATATTCGAAATATGGGGAAGTGTTTGTATATGTTCACCAAATTTAGATTCGCCTTCACGCTTATTAAGTAAGGCATTTTGCAAAGTATTGTTAAACAAAATAAGTTTATCCATTATATGGGAAAATAATTTTAGTCTAAAAATACGGTTTTATTTATTTAGGCATAATAAAAATCGTAAGTTTAAACATTAAAAAATAAAAATCATTCAGAATAAAATTTATTATGGAAAACAAAAAAAGTAACACCGGACTTAAAGTAGCATTGGGTATTGCGCTTCTTCTGTTTTTGGGAACCGCCTTTTATACCATGAACTTATATACCGATAGTAAGCAGGTTGAGCAGGATTTAACCGAGCAAAAACAATTGGTTATGGACGATTTAAGTACTATGGCCAAACAGTACGATGAAGCCATTGAAAAAAACGAAGTAACCAACGATAATTTGCTTGAAGCCCGCTCGAGAATACAGGGGCTGTTGGATTCTTTAAAAGTATCGGAAACCAATGTAAAAAGTTTGTGGCGGTACAAACAAAAATATCTAAGTCTGCAAAAGGAAATGGATAAACTGTTGGTTCAAAACGATTCTTTAAGGGTAAGGAACTCTTATTTGGCCTCTACATTGGATAGTACCCGAACACGTTTGCAGGAGCGTGCCATGTTTACCGATTCTTTGTTGGTACAGAACAACGCTTTGGCCGAAGTGGTGTCGAATGCTTCTGTATTGTCTGCCGTAAGTGTAAATGCATCGGGCGTTATTGTACGAACTTCTGGAAAAGTGGTGCCTACCGAAAGAGCTCGACGCAGCGATAAAATACGAGTATGTTTTATTGTGGCCAAAAATAAATTGGTACAGGCCGGCGACCACGAATTGTATATTCAGGTTACCGACCCCAATAACAATATTTTAGGGTTGAACGAACAGGTACAGTTCGACGATGTTACCCTAAATTACAGTACGATAAGTAAGTTTAATTACGAAAATGCCAACCTAAATATTTGTGAGTTTGTATCGGCAAAAAATGGTGGCGACGATTTTGAAAAAGGCCGTTATATTGTTAATATATATAATGAGAAGGATTTGGTTGCCGTATCTGAGTTTACCTTAAAATAGGCAGCTGGTTTTTATTAACACTTAAAGGGGAAAAGCCTCAAGCAAACGCTTGAGGCTTTTTATTTTGTGATGTACTTAGCTTGTTCCGGTATTTTATGTGGTTGTAATAAAATACTTATTTTAAACTACCCACCATATCTTCTGGTTTTACCCAGGCATCATAATCTTTGGCAGAAACATAGCCCAAATTAATGGCTTCTTCTTTTAATGTTGTACCGTTTTTATGGGCGGTATTGGCAATTTCGGCGGCTTTGTAGTAGCCTATTTTTGTATTTAAGGCTGTTACTAACATTAACGAGTTGTTTAAAAGTTTGGTAATAACCTCTTGGTTAGGTTCTATACCAATAGCACAATTTACATCGAAGCTAACACAGGCATCACCTATTAATTGCGCCGATTGCAGTACATTGGCTGCCATAACGGGTTTAAATACGTTTAGCTCGTAATGTCCTTGCATGCCTCCTACAGAAATGGCAATATCATTACCCATAACTTGGGCACAAACCATAGTTAAGGCTTCACATTGTGTTGGGTTTACTTTTCCCGGCATAATAGAACTTCCAGGTTCGTTGGCAGGTATAATAAGTTCGCCAATGCCGCTTCGTGGTCCGGAAGCCATTAAACGGATATCGTTGGAAATTTTATTTAAAGAAACGGCAAGTTGTTTTAAAGCGCCATGGGTTTCTACTAAGGCATCGTGTGCTGCCAGAGCTTCAAACTTATTAGGAGCCGTAACAAAAGGCAGACCTGTAAATTCGGCAATATATTCGGCAACACGTTTGCCATAGCCATTAGGTGTATTTAATCCCGTGCCAACAGCTGTACCGCCCAAAGCCAATTCGCCTAAATGTGGCAATGTGTTTTTTAATGCTTTTAGGCCATGATCCAGTTGTGCTACATAGCCCGAGAGTTCTTGCCCAAGGGTTAAAGGCGTGGCATCCATTAAATGGGTACGGCCAATTTTAACCACATTTTTAAAGGCTCCAGATTTTTTATAAAGCGTATCGCGTAATTGTTGAATCCCCGGAATGGTGACCTCGACAATTTTTTTGTAGGCAGCGATATGCATTCCGGTAGGAAAGGTATCGTTGGATGACTGCGATTTGTTAACATCGTCGTTGGGTTGTATTGCCTTCTCGCCTTCGCCAATAACACGTCCGGCCAATTGTTGCGCTCTGTTGGCAATAACTTCATTAACATTCATATTGCTTTGGGTACCCGAACCGGTTTGCCAAATTACAAGCGGAAATTGGTTATCGTGCTTACCTTCCAGAATTTCATCGCATACACGGGCAATTAAATCACGTTTTTCTATTGGTAAAACACCTAATTCGCAGTTGGTATAGGCAGCAGCCTTTTTTAAATAGGCAAAACCGTAAACAATTTCCAAAGGCATGGAAGCCGAAGGTCCAATTTTAAAGTTATTTCTGGAACGTTCTGTTTGTGCGCCCCAAAGTTTGTCGGCAGGAACTTTTACCTCGCCCATGGTATCTTTTTCAATTCTAAAGCTCATAATGTGGTTCTTTTTATTATTTAACAAAATTAATCTTTTTGGGATGGTTTTGGGTATAATTTATGTTAGTTTTTGCACAATTTTTAATGTGAAAAGTAAAGCAGTAAGTTTTTAATTTTTCTGTATTATTAATATCTTTATAGCTTAATTTTAAAAACACTAATAATTATGGCAACAATAAGACTTGGGGATATAGCTCCCAATTTTAAGGCAAAATCGACCGAAGGCAATATCGATTTTCACAATTGGTTAGGTGATAGTTGGGGTATTTTATTTTCGCATCCGGCCGATTATACTCCGGTATGTACAACAGAACTGGGAACAGTAGCAAAGTATAAAAGTGAATTTGATAAGAGAAATGTTAAGGTCGTTGCGTTAAGCGTTGACGGGGTAGATTCGCACCACGGCTGGGTTAACGACATAAACGAAACCCAGAATACCACAGTAAACTTTCCTATTATTGCAGACGAGGATAGAAAAGTTTCGAATTTATACGATATGATCCACCCAAAGGCCGATAATAATTTAACCGTTCGTTCGGTTTTTGTTATTGGCGACGATAAAAAAGTGAAACTTATTATTACATATCCGGCCTCTACCGGACGGAATTTTGATGAGTTGCTCCGCGTTATCGACTCATTGCAGTTAACGGCTTACCACAAAGTGGCAACACCGGCAAACTGGAAGCATGGCGAAGATGTGGTAATAGCTCCAGCCGTTACCAACGAGCAAATACCATCGATGTTCCCAAAGGGACATAAGGAAATAAAACCGTATTTGCGTACAACCCCACAACCCAATTTAGATTAAATCTTGATGCAATCGGCAAAAAAAGTATTGCGATTTTTTATATTTTTTGCCGATTGCTTTTTTAACTTTTTAATAATCAGTAAAAAATGACAATTAATCCATACTTGACCTTTAATGGAAATTGTGAAGAGGCTTTTAATTTTTACAAATCGGTTTTTGGTGGCGAATTTCAATATATCGGGCGTTTTAACGAAATTCCCGAAGGAGAGGAGAATACGATACCCGAAGCCTATGGCAATAATATTATGTATGTAAGTTTTCCTATTGGAAATACAGTATTGATGGGAAGCGATAACCATCCCGAATATGGCAATGTAAGTTTTGGGCAAAATATTAATATTTCGGTTAGTCCGGAATCGAAAGTCGAGGCCAATAGGATATTTAATGCTTTGGCCAATGGAGGGACCATAACCATGCCTATTGCAGATATGTTTTGGGGCGATTATTTTGGTATGGTAACCGATAAGTTTGGCGTTATGTGGATGGTTAATTTTAGCAATTGCGATTAATAAGGGATAAAGAATAATCCGATAAATAGGTTTTGGAGATATGCAGATGTGTAGTAAAAAAAATGAGAAGTAAAATAATATTGATAATTTTGGCTCCTGTACTTTTCTTGGGTTTTACAGGAGGTAAAGACTCGATAAAGCTTACATTAAAGCCTAAAATAAAAGAAAAACTTCAGTACACAATAAAGCGAACAACTATTGGGAATAAAGGTTATCCGAAATTTGGATTCAAATGGTATTCCGAACATAAAGTTGAACTTATTTTAAATTCTATAGATGAAAGCAATAATTTGAATTATGATTTCAAGCAGCTTTATTTTGTTAAACGAGACTCATCATATAATAAAGGAATTGAAGAATTTGATACGCGGCAAAAACTCCCTAATGAGATACCGTATCTTGAACCATTAAGGTACGAGATGAAGAATCAGTATCAAATTTCTTTAAAGAATACGGGCGAAATTGTAAAAAGTTGGACTTTAAAGGATGGGACAGAACCAAACTCAGGAGTATTCGATATAGACAATCTTCAAATTATATTTTCCAAAAAGGAAAAAACCATAGGCGAAAAATGGGAATATGAATCGAAAGGTATTTTTACAAAATATTATAAATCAAAATCTATTTTGTATATAAAGAAATTAGACAAAGAAGAAATATGTATTGGATTCGAGTCTTACTTGGTAACAAACGATTTGATGGATAAAACAAAGGCTTATGGAGAATATATTTTAGAAAAATCAACCTGTAACTTGATTTATGCTAAAATCGAATCGGAGATAAGTGGTAATACCGAAATTTTGGAAATCGAAAAGATGTAAAGTTTATAACATTGCATTATATGTATGGGCGAAAGGTTTTAAACGTTGATTTTATCTATGCCTAAGCGTTCATTTTTTTAATTTCTGTTTTTCAGCTTTACCTTAATAAATATCCCCAATTTAGGTGTTTGCGTTTGTCTAATCGAGCTAAAATCTTTAAAAAAACCAATGCTGTAATAAGTGCATCGCCCGTAGCGGTGTGCCTATCCACAGTAGGAACGTTAAGTTCTTTACACAAAAAATCTAAGGTATATGGTTGGGTATTTTCTTTATAAATAATGTGTAAAGAACGTTGGTAAAGGGTACCGGTGTCTATAAATTTATTTTTCAGTTTTCCCAGTCCGTGCCTAAGCAACATTTCATTTATCATTTTTTTATCGAAAAAGGCATGGTGGGCAATCAAAATACTGTTTCCTATATAGTCTAAAAAAAGTTTTATGGCTTCTATTTCGGTTATCTTTTCTTCGTTTCCACCTTTCATCAAGCCATGTATCTCAACAGATTCTGCTTTAAAAATATCTTGTTTTAAGTATAGTTCCAAAGTGTTGTTAACGTTTATGGTCTTGCCAATAAAGGAGACTGCACCAATGGAGAGGATACGATCTTCTTTTTTATCGAATCCGGTTGTTTCGGTATCAAAAGCGATAAAGTGGGCTTCTCGAACATTTGTTCTAAGTTTTTTTTTGAACTTGTTCTCGTAATTTACCCAAAAATCGGGGTGATTTTCCTTTTTTTTAAACAATCGGTTAAAAGGTATCATGTTACATAAAGTTTTTTAAATCGAACCGCAATTTAAGTGTTTCCTGTATTTCGTTAATAGGCTTAAAGCAACGGCGTAGTTTAAGTTGTTCTTCTTTCGACAGGGTTTCCAACTCTATGTATTTACCCGAATTGTTGTGCAATATGCCTTGTTTGGTTTTAAATTTTAAAAGAGCTACAAAGGCGTACGAGCAAGATTGATAAAGCTCTCTGTTTTGAGGTTCTATTTCGGCAAGTTTTTCGTAACGCTCGTAGGTATTATTAATACCTTTTATTTTATTGCTTAAAATAAGTAGTCGGGCAGCATCGACTAAAGGCATAATAGCCCTATTTTTTATATTGAACAGGTCTTTTTGTTCACCATTTTTTTCGACTAAAAACTGTTTAAAAAAGCCTAATGGCGATGGACTTTTAAGTGCATCGCTACCCAAAAATTTAAAGAAAAGCGACGAGCTGTTCAGGGTTTCATAAATAAAATCACTTAACGAAATAGGCATTTTTTCGCAGCCATAAACATGGCTAAAATCGAAAAAAATGGAAGATAATAAAATGGCTTTTTCGTCGGGGCTCAATATCCAATCGGCAAACTGTTCTTTCCATTCGGTAAGTGATTTGCATCATTCGGTATTACTAGCCATCATATCAGCTTCGCAATATTCAAATCCTATTTTATTTAGTGATTTGGTTACTAATTTGGCCAGTTCCAGAAAATAGGCTTTGGTTTCATCGTATTTTTCGGGTTCTACATCTTTAAAAATAATAGCGTTATCTTGGTCGGTAAACAAAAGCTGCTCTTTACGACCTTGGCTACCAAGGGCAATCCACGAAAAAGGTACCGGAGGCTTACCGGGCATTTTTTTTAAAGCTATTTCTACAGCTTGTGCTGTAACGGCATCGTTAATTTGGGCAATTATCTTTATAATATGCGATACGGGAATATTTTGTTCTAAATAGCTTTTTATTAAGGCATTGGCCTTTAATCGGGCTGTTCGTATTTTTTTGGTGCGTTCGGCACGTTTTATCTCCTTTAATATTACCGTCGGGCTGTTTCCCAAGGTAACCAGAACGTCGTGGTGGGATAGTACCCCAATAAGCTTGGAGTTTATGGTGCCATCTTTGGTAATGCATAAATGGCCTATGTTGTTTTTTATCATTTGTAACTGCCCTTCGCCTACTGTAATATCCTTTTTTCCTGTAATAACGGGCGAATTCATAATATTGGTTACAGGAGTGTCTATGGGGAATAAACCGGTGGCAATCTTGTTTTTTATGTCGCTATTGGTAATAATGCCTACCGGATTTTTCTGTTCGTTAACCACAATAATGCATCCTATCTTATTTTTGCTCATTTCTACAGCAGCATCTTTTAACGACGAATTTATTGGACAGCTTATGGGCTTTTTGGAGTATTGGGCCGTTTGAAAATGCGAAATGTCCTGCGAATGGTTGGGTAGGTAATCAATAAATATCTTGCCGGTTTCTTCGGCAGTATAGGGATCGTAAGTATTGGAAGCGAAAGCGGTAATTAAAAATTTGTAAACATTAGCATTGTTAAGTGTAACGGTTTGAAAAACGGTTATAGGTATGGCATAAACAATAGATTCTTCGTTGGCCTTGGCCGTAAGCTTGTAATTTTCTTTGGTCATTAATGGTCTAAGCCCAAAAACATCACCGCCATCGCTAATATTTACGATTTCAAGCGTATTTTTGTTTGTGGTATGGTATAGGGTAATCGCTCCATTTCTAACAAAATAAAATTGATCGTCTAAGGTATCGCCCTTTTTAAAGATGATATCGCCCTTTTCTAAATAAATGATGGATACGTCATTCGCTATTTTAAGTAAATCGTTGTAAGATAAAAGGTTAAACGGCGGAAAATTCCTTAAAAAATCGAGCACCCTTTCGGCAATTGAATTTTTCATTAAGATAAAATAAATAAGCTGAACTCATTTAAACTTTTTGAGTTGAAGCGATAATTAGATGATTTTTGTCTAGTTGAAAGCTTTTTTGAGTTGCATAGCCAAGCTACGGAAAGAAAAAAGATAAAAAATGGGTGAAAAATAGTAGTTTTTTAGCCAATTGAGAAAGTTTAAATGAGTTCACTTTGTAAATTTACTAAAAATAAGCATATATGGCGACCGTAAAAGACGTTCAGATTACAGAATACAGTCCGTATTTTGAAAAATACATCCATTTAGTAGATGTAAATACCGATTTAATAGAAGGATATAGGATAGGTTTAAATAATGTTTTGTCCTTTTTTAAGCATGTGCCAAAAACAAAATACGATTTTGCCTATGCCGATGGGAAGTGGAGCGTTAAAGAAGTCTTTCAGCATTTAATAGATACCGAAAGGGTGTTCCAATACCGCTGTTTTAGTATTGTTAGAGGTGAAACAAAGACGCTGCCCGGTTTTAATCAAGATGATTATATGGTACACGCAAAAGCAACAGAAAAAACAATGGATGGGCTTATTATTGAATTTGAAGCCCTTAGAAAAAATTTTATTGCTTTTTTAGAGAGTTTAAATCAAACTAATTTAGAATTTGAAGGCAATATTGAAGGAGATACTATGTCGGCAAGAGCTGTGGCATTTATTATTTTGGGACATTATTCGTGGCATATCAATGTTTTAAAAACACGATACTTGAAATTATAAAAAGAAACCTGTTTTACTTTAATTGAAAAGGTCAAGGAGGGATTATTAAATGCTCTTTGCTATTTGTTTTTTGTTGAATGTTTTTCTTCTTAATAAAGAAAACGTAAGTACAGACAAAGATCCGAATATCGAAAAACCAATAAAGATGGGCAAGACAGAGGTGGTAACAAATGTTCCTATAAAATTGGCTATAGGAACGGCTATAACCGTTGAAAGAAAACCATTAATGGCAGCCCCAATTCCAGCAATGTGTCCCAATGGTTGCATGGCCAATGCCCGTAAATTTCCAAATAAAAAACCAACAGCAAAAAATTGAATGGCAAAAAAGCTTACCAAAATATAAACATTGGGGTTTGTACCCGACCAAAAAAGAGCGATATAAAGCAACGAGATAAGTGCATAGGCTATTGAAGACCAATATCCCATACGGAACATACCAAATTTGGTAACCAACCGACTGTTAAAAAACGTAGCAAGTCCTATGGAGATAGATAAACTGGCAAATATGTATGGAAACATATTTCCCATATTGTATTGTTTTTCGAAAATTTGTTGTGAAGTACTTAAATATACCATAAACGAACCAGTAATAAAACCCGATACCAAAGTATAGGCAACGGCTTCTTTTTGTTTAAAAAATTTGTTTACACCGTCTATGTACAGATGCGATGTAAGTTTAATACGTTTATGTTTGGGTAAGGTTTCGGGCTGTCGTAGCCAAAACCATATTATAATTATAACACCAAAACCCAGATTGAAATAAAAAATAGATTTCCAACTAAAAAAGTGGGTTAAAAATGTGCCAAGAGTAGGTGCTATAACCGGAATAAGTATAAAAAATGCAGTTACAATCGACATGATTTTTGCCATAAAATTGCCACTATAAGAATCTCGTATCATAGACATGGTTAAACTTCTTGGAGCCGATAGACCAAAGCCTTGAAGTACACGACCTATAACCATTATTTCAAAACTTCTGGAGGTAACACAAATAATACTGGCAATAACAAAAATAATAAAACCCGTGTAAACAATAGGTTTTCTTCCAAAGCTGTCCGATAAGGGGCCTAAAGCAATCTGGCCAATACCAATTCCTAAAAAAATCATGGTAATAAGAAGCTGATTGTTGTTTTCGTTTACCACTTTTAAATAAGTGCCAATATCGGGTAGGGCAGGCAAAAGAGCATCGATAGATAAGGCAACAATAGACATTAATGAGGCCATTAATGCAACAAATTCAAACTTGAAGTTTTCGTTTTTCTGCATGGCGCAAATGTAGGGAAGTAAAATAGTTTCTAAGTTAATTTTACCTTAAATAGTTAATTTCTAAAAAAAGGATTATTCTTGATTTTCGATATGTTCGGCAATTTGTTTAGCATGTATTCTGGAATTTTCTATAAACCATTTATGGGTTTCGTTGCCACCACAAATTACACCAGCCAGATAAAGTCCTTTTATATTACTTTCCATGGTTTCGGTATTGTAATAGGGCAGACTTTTAGTGTCGTTGGATAGGGTAATGCCACTCTTTTTTAAAAAATTAAAGTTGGGCAAATAACCCGTAAGTGCTACTACAAAATCGTTGGGGAGTGTAATGGTTTTATAAGGGGTTTTAACCGTTATTTCCTTTGGTTTTATTTCGGTTATCTCTGCATTAAAATATGCTTTTATACTGCCTTCGTTAATACGGTTTTCAATATCGGGTTTTACCCAATACTTTACACGTTCGCCAATGCTGTTTCCTCTTATAACCATGGTAACTCGACCACCTTTTCTCCAAATTTCCAAAGCAGCATCGACAGCAGAGTTACTTGCGCCTACAATGACTACGTCTTGTAAGGCGTAGTTGTGTGCTTCTTTGTAATAATGGGTTACTTTAGGAAGTGTTTCGCCAGGAACATCTAAAAGTTTCGGAATATCGTAAAAACCGGTGGCTATAACAACGTATTTGGCCGTGTAGCAGTCCTTATGGGATGTTAAATAAAATACACCTTCTTCTTTTTTTAAGCTTGTTATATTTTCGTAAAGTTTAATATTAAGTACATTGGTGGTAACAACCCGTCGGTAATACTCTAAAGCTTCATCCCGAACCGGTTTTGGATGAGTGCTTATAAACGGAATATTATCGATTTCCAATTTTTCGGAAGTTGAAAAAAAGGTCATATTTTTCGGATAATTAAAAATAGAATTGGTAAGTGTACCTTTTTCAAAGACCACATAGTGCCAATCTCTTTTTTTGCATTCCAAAGCACAGTTAATACCTATGGGACCGGCACCTATTATAGCAATATCGAAATGGTTTGCCAAGTTGTTCTTTTTTATTAAGCTCATTTAAATGAAAGTACAAATTTAAAAAAATGTTCTGTAATCATGTTTGTATGGTGTATTTTTGAAGATGAACTCGTTTAAACTTTTTGGATTGAGGCGAAAATTAGAGGATTTTTGTTCAGTTGAAGACTTTTGCAGGGCTACGGAAGTAAAAAAGACAAAAAATGAGCAAAAAGATGCCATTTTTTAGCCAATTGAAAAAGTTTAAACGAGTTTAATAAAATAAATAACCATGAAAAAAGTACTTATAATGCTTATTTGGGTATGTTGTCTATTTTCTTGTAATAATGGAAAACAGCCTTTGTTGGGTGCAACCGAATTTCAAAAAACACTTAATGCGAAATTCAAAGATGTTTCCGAATCGCCTTTAAAAGATAGCGATAGAAAGCGTTTTAAAGGATTGGAATTTTTTAAATACGATTCAATTTATGCGGTGAAAGCGGTTTTAATCCATACTCCAAGCGAACAGCCGTTTAAAATGAAGACTACAACTAATAGGTTGCCCAATTATGTTAAATATGGTGAAATAAAATTTAGCATAAAAGATAAGGAGTTTAGGTTGAGTGTTTATCAAAACTTGGAATTAACGAACAAAATAGGCTACGAAGATTACCTATTCTTACCTTTTCTTGATGAAACCAATGGATTGGAAACTTATGGAGGTGGTCGGTATATTGATATTAGAATACCGGAAAACGACACATTACTTATAGATTTTAATTCGGCCTATAATCCGTATTGTGCATATAACGATAAGTATTCCTGCCCACTGGTACCCCGAATAAATTATTTAAAAACGAGAATTGAAGCTGGTGTAAAGAACTTTAAAAAATAAGACCGGCTATTCTTCCTTTACAGCTATGTAAATTTCGGTTATCCAATTGGCCGGATTAGCCGTTTCATTAGGGGTAGTTTTGTAAATTTCTATCATCGGGCCATTTTCCGTAAACTCCAAAGTGTTATCGGTAACGTATTTTTTGGCTGTGTCCCAAGCTTCGGTTAGATTAATATAATTACCGGTTAAAGTTGTCTTCACAGCTTTGAAGGAGGGGAGTTGCCCTGTTAAAATATTACTGTTGGTAGTTATTATTTTCTCCGAAGTAGGAGCGCAACAAGAAAAGATTGCAGCATTGTTATCAATGTCCCATTTAATGTAATTAATAAAAGGAGCGCCGGCAATCTCAATATTGTTGTTTTTTACATAGGTTATTAAATTGGGCATTAACTCTTGTATTTTATTGCTTATTTCATTTATTTTACAAGAGGTTGTATTGTATAAATAGTAACCGCCACTAAGGTTTGTTGTGCCATTTACGGTTATGTTGTAAATTTTTATACTGGCGGTAACTATACTGTCTAATTTGGCAAGGCTGCGTTCGTATTGTGGACCAATGGTTTTTTC
This sequence comes from Aestuariibaculum sp., assembly GCA_047975295.1. Classification (GTDB taxonomy): domain Bacteria; phylum Bacteroidota; class Bacteroidia; order Flavobacteriales; family Flavobacteriaceae; genus JBKEDH01. The sequence goes on along the minus strand of JBKEDH010000088.1, from coordinate 6,412 downwards.
AATGCCACCCGAAATAATATTGAAGGCTTTAAAATCGAAAGGTAAATTTTCGCCCGATATAGACCAGGTTACTTCTGTAGCTCCATTGTGTGTTGAGGTAAATTTCCAATCGACCATAGAAGGTGGATATTCACCAAAACGCATTTCCTGTTTAATGGAAGTAAAGTTCGAAGCTTCTAAAGTGGTCATACTGCCTTTGCCTTTGCTGTCTTCCCAAGAGTAGGAACCATTAATGCCATTGGTTTTTTCGGGAAAGGAAACTGTTGTTTCCGGATTTTCCTCTAACCATGAGAGCCAGTCCGGCCAATTTTTAAAATCGATAACATTGTTATAAATCACTTCGGCAGGAGCCTTAATGGTTATGCTACGTGTTACCTTAAAAGAGTTGGGCTGTACCGCTATATAAATGGCTCCCCCAATTACGACAATCAACAAAAGGAATAGAAAATACTTAATAATCTTCATTTGCTACTGTTTTAGTGTAAAACAAACTCTAGCACAAGATAAAAACCCGAAAATATCTTTAATGTGTCTCCAAGTTGGTATATCGAATTGTCAAACTCGAAGATGTTAAAAACCAGTTTAATAAATTGAGTAAATCGATTTTTGTTATGCGCTAAAAGAACAAATATAAGCATTTATAGTTTAGCACTTCGTCTAAACGGACTTTAATAAATTTCCTAATTATGTATAAATTAAAAGAACTGATGAATAGGAGTTTAGGGTTCTGTTCTTTTGTTTACGCTAAAAAATAAAAGTAGAATATTAACAAGGATAAGAATCCCGATAGTGTAAAAAAGGCTCATAACAAGTTGGTTTTGTTGTGTTGTTACCTGTTAGATGCAATATGATTGATTTGGTTGCGTAAAACTAAGATAATTCTTTTTAAGCCATTGAAATATAGGTGATAACTTAAAAACAGAAAAAGTTTAAACGAGTTCTATAACCAAGAGCCTGTTTAAATTTATATCAATTGTTTTTTCTACACATATTTTCGTTAAAACTTCATCAAGTAGCCTAGCTATTATCTTCTATTTTTGCCTTATTCTGCATCAAAAATAAACTAAACAAAAAGGCAATCATACAAATTTAAACAGATTCTAAATTTTAAGATTAGTAGTAATGGATATAGTTAAAATTTTTCTCATGGATTGTATAGCTAAAAAATAAATTTAATGGATACTATCAATAGAATAAAGGCTATAAAAGCAAGGAGTACCCAAAAACTTCCCGAGTAAAATTTTTTATGTAAGTTGAGGTCTTTTTTGTACATAATACCGATAACCACGGCAAAAACAATAAAGAAAATAATACCAAAAATAATTTGTCCCGTACTGAACATATCTATTAATTTTGTACAAAAATAAATAAAACAAAACGATTTTTAAACCTGAAGTTCTGTTATAAAAAGTGTTGTTTTGACAATAAATAAAAACTAATGAAAAATAAGATTGAAGCAGTAAAAACATTTCATACGGCATACAAATTAGGGTATAGCCAAGTTCCCAAAGCCAGTTTGGGCACCAATAAAAACACTTTACGTTTTAATTTAATGAAAGAGGAGAACGAAGAGTATTTACAGGCAGCCCATAGTAACGATTTGGTCGAAGTTGCCGATGCTTTGGGCGATATGCTCTATATTTTGTGCGGTACCATTATAGAACATGGTCTCCAAGATAAAATAGAAGCTGTTTTTAACGAAATACAACGTAGTAACATGAGCAAACTCGACAAAAACGGTGAGCCTATTTATAGAGAAGATGGTAAAGTGCTTAAAGGCCCCAATTATTTTAAACCCGATATAGCCTCGGTATTGGGTAAATAAAAAGCCTTAGCATTGTGCCGTTTTATCTAAATTATGATTTTTAAACAAAATTGTTGATCGAGATTCAATAGTAAATGTTATCTTTCGGTAATTTCGAAGATGAAATACTGGATTTATTTATGAAGTAAAAGTCCTGTTGAAAAGTTTAAATGCGTTTGCTTAAAGTTAAATTATGAAATGTATAAAAACAATACTGTTTATTTACTTGCTTTTTCATTCCATGTTATTTAATAGCCAAAATAACCTTTCGCATGGACAGAAAGTGAACGATATTTTGGAAATGGGACTAAAAGGCAACGTAAAACACATAAAATCCTATGTTTATTTTAAGACAGATTTAGATGATTGGTCAAAAAGGTATGATAATAATATTTTATCGGAAAAGGAATATTTTTTTAACGAAGACGGTAATATTTTTAAAGTTATACAGTATGAAACTGTAGAAAGCTATACCTATACGTTTAAGTTTGAAAATGGTATTAAAAAATCGTACAAGAAAAGTCAAAACTCCAACGACAGCTTGATAGAATCGGGAAAATTTGCTTGGGTAAATAACAAAACCTATCGCCGTACAAGCACAACGAATAACGGCATTGTCCACGAATATTATTTCCATTTGAATAAAAATAACAGAATCGATAGCGGAAGCGTGGTTAAATACAATAAAAAAGGAAAAAAAATACTAGAAGGCTCTTATGTCGATGTTTATAAAGATAACATTTTTCGGGAAGTATTATATAAGAACTTCTATATTGAAAAAGATAAGCAAACAACATATACCGAAATTATAGGAAATAGAAAATATGACGATTACCATAATTTAATTGAGTTTACGGCAAAAAAGAACAACTCCGATACTTACCAGCTACATGTCAAGGAAATATCGTATAACGAAAAATAATAAATATTTGATATTCAGGCGTCTGTTTGTAAAATTGATTTTTTAAAGATGTAATGTACATAAAAGAACATATAAAAGCAAATGATAACAATTTGAACAGACTTTTAATTTTGGGTTTTGTTTGGCCGGAGCCCAAAAGTTCGGCAGCTGGTAGCCGAATGCTACAACTTATATATTTTTTTAAGGCCAAAAATTATAACATTACTTTTGCAAGTACCTGTGCCAAAACCCAAAACGCATTCGACTTAAATAATATTGGCATCGATCAGGTTACAATAAAATTAAACGATTCCGGTTTTAACGATTTTGTAAAAACGCTTAATCCTAACGTGGTACTGTTCGATCGTTTTATGGTCGAGGAACAATTTGGGTGGCGTGTTGCCGAACAATGTCCCAAAGCCTTACGAATTTTAGATACCGAAGATTTGCACGGCCTGCGTAAAGGCAGGCAGCAGGCATTTAAGGATAAAAAGCCCTTTAATAAAAACTATCTTTTTAACGATTACGCCAAACGGGAAGTGGCCAGTATTTACCGATGCGATTTAAGCTTGATTATTTCCGAATACGAAATGGAATTACTTAAAAACGATTTTAAGGTCGATACCGCTTTGTTGCTGTATTTACCGTTTTTGCAAGATGAAATCTCTAAAAAAAACATAAAAACATTGCCCAATTTTGGGATGCGTCAACATTTTGTTACTATAGGTAATTTTCTGCACGAGCCCAATTATAATGCTGTACAATACTTAAAGGAAAGTATTTGGCCGATTATAAAAAAGCAACTGCCCATGGCCGAAATGCATGTTTATGGGGCTTATGCCAAACAAAAAGCTAATAAATTACACAATAAAGAACAGCGGTTTTTAGTAAAAGGATTTGCCCCAGACGTTAACTACATTATGCAACATGCCCGAATATGTTTAGCTCCCATTCGTTTTGGTGCGGGCTTAAAAGGGAAATTAATCGATGCCATGGTAAACGGTACGCCTTGTGTTACAACAAATATTGGAGCCGAAGGAATGTTTGGTAATATGTCGTCTAATGCTTGTATTGCCAATGTGGCAGAAGATTTTGCCAATAGTGCCGTACAGCTATATTTAAATGAAAATATTTGGAATGAAAAACAAGCAAACGGATTTAACATTATAAACACCCGTTTTTGTAAGAAAAAATATGAAAAAAAATTTATCCAAACCATAGAAGAAATCCGTAAAAATCTAATAAAAAGACGATTGGATAATTTTACGGGACAAATGCTGCGACACCATAGTATGCAAAGTACCAGGTTTATGGGAAAATGGATTGAAGAAAAACAAAAAAACAAAAATTTTTAAATACGAAAATAAGTGTTTTTCCAATTTGTCTTTTTTATTAAGTGAATTTCGGTTAAATTGTAGAGTTAATTTTTTATGATTAGGATTATGAAGACAAAAGAATATACCAACGGAGAAATTACAATTTTGTGGAAACCCGAAAAATGTATTCATGCAGGTATCTGCGTAAAGACATTGCCCGAAGTTTACAACCCTAAAGACCGCCCATGGATAAAACCCGAAAATGCCACGACCAAAGCACTTGTAAACCAAATATCCAAATGCCCACATGGAGCATTGAGTGTTAAAAAGCATTAAATTTGAGTATAAAAGCTCATGGCAGACAATGGTCAATACCAAATGGTATAATTAAATTACTAAAAAACAACTTATTACAAAAATTTAATAGATGAAAAATTTGCTAAAAATATTTTTGTTTCTACTATTAATACAATCCTGCGAAAAAGAAAAAGAAATAAGTTCCATAAGCGCTATAAATTGGGATAGTAGGAGTGTAGGCTTGTCTAAAACCGATTCGTTGCTACATGGCACGACATATCTGTCTGTTTATTCGCAAATTTATAGCTTAACAGAGCACAGAACCCATAACTTAACAGCCATTGTAAGTATGCGCAATACCAATCGAAAGGATTCCATTTATATAAACAAAGCCGAATATTTTGGTACCAATGGACACCACATACGAACTTATTTTGAGAAAACCATCTATATAGCACCTATGGAAACCGTCGAAATTGTTATCGACGAAATAGATCAAGATGGTGGTACGGGGCCAAATTTTGTGTTCGAATGGTCAATAAGCCACGACGTTAACGAACCACTTTTTGAAGGGATTATGATATCCACTTCCGGTCAGCAAGGCTTGTCGTTTACAACACAGGGTGTTCGGATTAAGTAAATTGTACAAAACAGACTTTTGGGTTTGTTAACAAAATTCAAAATACGGGGAACCCTAAGTGTATATGCCGTATAGAACAAATAAAGTATCTCTAAAAAATATTATAAACCCTTAAAGGTTTTTAAAAGGCAGTTCAATGTTTTGACTATTGGTAATATTGAATTTTTGTCGTGTACCAAGTGGTAATAATATTAGTCTCGTAACATATCCAACACCTTTTGCATACCTTTTGTGGCTGTTTCTGCAATAACGGTTAGGTTGGGCTTATAGTCTATGGCAGGGTTGGGATCTATAAAATATATGGGAATATCCTTGGGAGCGTAGTGCATTAACCCGGCAGCAGGATATACTTGCATAGAAGTGCCTATTATAATTAAAATATCGGCTGTTTGACAAATTTCAGAAGCCTTTTCAATCATGGGGACGGCTTCTCCAAACCAAACAATATGAGGTCGTATTTGGGTACCTTTTTTACATACATCGCCTAAATTGATATCGGTTTTCCATTCAAAAATATCATGAGCATCAAACGAACTTCTGGCTTTTAAAAGTTCACCATGTAAGTGGGTAACATGGCTGCTGCCTGCGCGTTCGTGTAGGTCGTCCACGTTTTGGGTAATTATGGATACTTGGTAATCGTTTTCTAATTGTACCAGTGCATTGTGGGCAGTATTGGGTGTAACTTCTAAAAGTTGTTTACGGCGTTGGTTATAAAAATCTAAAACCAAAGAGGGGTTTGCTGCAAAGCCCTCGGGAGATGCAACTTCCATAATATCGTGCCCTTCCCATAAACCGTCGGCGTCCCTAAAGGTTTTTATACCGCTTTCGGCACTTATTCCGGCTCCTGTAAGTACTACAATATGTTTTTTCATGATGCATGTAATTAGAAAATAACTAATACGCTTTTTAACAATAAGTTAGAGATGTAATATACACCTATTAGGCTTTAAAAAGTCGATGGGTCGAGAAACTAGCTTTTTGTATTGGCTTATTACTTTCTATGGTTTTGTTCTTTTAAAACCCTTTCTTTAGGCATCTTTTTACTTTAAAAAACTAATTTCTTCCTCTGTTAAGTATTTTATATTCTTCGTAGCATGCGCTTATGGCATCGAGAATTTGCAAATCGTTGGCTGTTTGTATAAATCCTTTCGAATAGTTGCATTTACTAACTATTTCGTCTAAATCGACACGATCTACACCCAATAGTACCATAAGCATTTCACGGTCGAAACGTGAAGCTAAAAGATTTCTTAATTCGACATCTTCTTTCATTTATTCAGCTAGCGAAGTTCATTAGGTTTTTATCCGAAATTACGGTGAAGAAAATATATCTGATTAAAAATAGAACCTACAACTTTGGTAAGGACACCTGTCGATTTTGCTTCGTAACCAGTACTTGGTAGCCCCGAAATACTGTAACGGTAGTTATTGTTAGGTTGGGGAACTTGCTCTAT
>JBKEDH010000074.1:0-2130 GCA_047975295.1 Aestuariibaculum sp. | reverse complement strand
TGTAACAAGGCCTTTATTAATTTCAATTATAAAAAGCGATTTTAAATAATTTGTGGTAGAAGCTTTTTAAATAAGTTTTGTGTGTAATGCTTCTACGGTACCCCTTGCGGTTGGTTTAATTTGTTTTTATTGTGCTATTCTGTATTCTAAATTATATCTTTTATCTAAGAGCCTGTAATTGTTTTTCTATGTCTCTTTTTGCGCATAATTTCGTTAAAACTTCATCAAGTAGCCCGGCTATTATCTTCTATTTTGCTTTATTCTGAATCAAAAATAAACTATACAAAAAGTCAATTATATAAATTTAAACAGGCTCTATATTACTTAAACTTACCAACTAAGGTGTTTATGGAATTTTTGGATAGATTTTTTTCAAATTCGATAAAACCTATATTGTACATAACTAAAGCATAAACAATTGAGTAGCATACTGCTTTTATAATAAAATTGATCCAGCTTGCTCCAGGAATAAGACTAATAAAATAGCCTATGGTAAAGGTTATTATTACGGCAAAAATGGTTTTATGCAATAATTCTTTAAAAAATCTTAGAATATTTAATCCAATAACTTTGTGGTAATAAAAATTCATTATGTTCTGCACTATAACCCATCCCAAAATAGACCCACTAATCATACCTATGGCTCCATACGATTTTGCCAAAAAAGCTCCTGCTAAAGTACCTAATGCCAAAAAAGTAAGGTTAAAAATAGCTTTAAAAGATAGCTTGTGTTTTGCTTCTAAAATAGAATTAACAAAACTTTGTACCAAAGGTAATGTGTATGCTAACATAATTAATAATGCTATTAGCCAAGTATCGAAGCTGCCTTCCGGTCCCAATTCTTTACCAACCCATAGATTTACAAATTGGTTTCCAAACATTGAAAAGGCACCTAATATATACATTAAAACAATGAAGGTAATCCTGCCTATTTTAATCATCATTGTAGTTAATTCTTCTCCCGAAGCATTCCCAACAGTCATTTGGGTAGCTTTAGGCAGGAAAACAGTTGAAATCGCTTCTGAAAATGCCGAATAGTAAGTGCCTAATACTATACCTAAACCGTAAATTGTCAATACTTCGGGCAAAGCGATTTTGGCCAAAACCCATTGTCCGGCTTTCCATTGTATCATTGCTACAAGAGAGAAAATAAAAATCCAGATGGAATATCCAAAAATATGCCTTATGTATTTTAAGTTAAAATTATGTAATTTAAATTTCACATTTAATTTAAAAAAAACATAATACAACATAACAAGTATAACAAGTAAGTTATAGATAGTATCTATAACAACCAACGCAATAGCTTTTCCTCCAATAGTTAATACGGTAACGACAGTAACGGTTCTAAGAACATAACGAATAATGTTAATGGTTTTTGGAAATACAAAAATCTCGTAACCAGAACAGATACCGGTAAAAATTCCTCCAGGTAAACCAATAGCTAAGTTAACTATCAATAAAATAAAAATTGTTTTGGCAACTTCTATTTCGTGAGCATTCATATTGGTAAAATAGGAATCTATATTGTTATAGAATATAATGCCAATTAATACAATTAAGGACGAAATAAAACTATAAATAATCATTGTTGTTGCCAAAAAATTCTCTTCAGCTTTTCTGTCTTTCTCGGCTCTATATTTAGCAACGAACCGAATAGTGGAGTTATTTAGCCCCAAATCCAAAACAGATATGGTTGCTATAATGGCTCCAATTGCCAGATAAACACCATATTCCGATTTTCCAAGATGACCTAAAATGAACGGAGTAATAAAAAGCCCTACCACATTTGTTAAAAGTATAGTAATATAATTTAATATGGCACCTTTTTTTAATTGGCTCAAAATATTGTTTTTTATATTTATAATCTACCTTGAACAGAACCAGTCAATGTTCCTTTAACATCGTATAGAATACCTTTTGGAGTTAGTAGCGAAGGTAGGTCTTTACTAAGAAACTCGCTATGGGCTACGGTTAACACAATAGCATCGAATTTTCCGGTTGGTAAATTGGTAGTGGTTTCCAACTTATATTCGTGCATTACTTCTTCTGGATTGGCCCAAGGGTCGTAAATTGTAATGTTTGTATTATAGCTTTCTAATTCGTGTATAACATCCACGACTTTTGTAT
>JBKEDH010000199.1:0-33382 GCA_047975295.1 Aestuariibaculum sp. | reverse complement strand
CATGTTGATGAAGGTGAATTCAAATTTGAAACCAACTTAGAAAATGCTTCTTATTTAATAATATTAGGAGGAGAAAACACCTATGGCCCAATAAAATTTGAATAGCAAAAATATTTCCATTTTATTTCCAAGCCCTTAAAATTTTTTATAAAGAACTCGTTTAAAGTATCAAAGACTCTTTTTGGTTATAATTCAACTTTTACTTTTTATCAAAAAGCAAACACAGAATCCATCAAAAATAAATTCTACAAATACATACAAAAGTTACAGGAAACCATTACATCGCAACTTGAAGTAATGGATGGTAAGTCCAAATTTAAGGAAGACCTTTGGGAACGCCCCGAAGGTGGTGGTGGGCGCACACGGGTTATCGAAAATGGTAATGTTTTCGAAAAAGGAGGTGTTAACATTTCGGCGGTATATGGCAAATTACCCGATAGTATGCAAAAAATGTTTGGTGTTGGCGAAGCCGATTTTTTTGCCTGCGGATTAAGCCTTGTTATCCATCCAAAAAACCCGTTTGTACCAACTGTTCATGCCAATTGGCGTTATTTTGAAATGTACGACCAAAACCAAAATATAATTAACCAATGGTTTGGTGGCGGACAGGATTTAACACCATATTACCTATTTGAAGAAGATGCCGAACATTTCCATAGTGTTTGTAAAAAGGCCTGCGATAAGCATAATCCGGTATTTTATCCCAAATATAAAGCGAAATGTGATGAATACTTTTGGAATACACACAGAAACGAAGCCCGTGGTATTGGTGGTCTGTTTTTCGATTATTTAAAGCAAACCGAAACCACAAGCATGGAACATTGGTATAACTTTGTAACCGAAATAGGAAACAGTTTTTTAAAGGCCTACTTGCCAATAGTTGAAAAACGAAAAGATTTATCTTATACCCAAGCCCATCAAAACTGGCAGGAAATACGCCGTGGGCGTTATGTGGAATTTAATTTGGTACATGATAAAGGCACACTTTTTGGACTAAAAACCAATGGCCGTATTGAAAGTATTTTAATGAGCCTACCACCCCATGTACAATGGATTTACAACCATAGTCCCGAAACAGGAAGCGAAGAAGAAAAACTTTTAAACATATTAAAAAAACCTAAAAATTGGGTTTAAAAAACTTCAAACATAAAAACTAAAAATGTACCCACTTAAAAGAAACCGCCGATTAAGAGCCAACACAAGCATCCGTGCCATGGTACGTGAAACCTTATTAACACCAAACGATTTTTTGGTACCCGTATTTGTGGTTGAAGGTAAAGGTATAAAAGAAGAAATTGCATCCATGCCCAATTATTTTCGTTACAGTTTGGATTTATTGGAAAAAGAAGTAAAAATACTGTGGACAATGGGCTTAAAATCGGTGTTGGTATTTGTAAAAGTACCCGATAGCTTAAAAGACAACAAAGGTGCAGAAGCATTAAATCCAAACGGATTGATGCAACGTGCGGTAAAAACCATTAAAAATGCCGTTCCGGATATGTTGGTTATGACCGATGTGGCATTGGATCCCTATTCGGTTTACGGGCACGATGGCATTGTTGGCAATGGCCGTATTTTAAACGACGAAACATCCTCTGTTTTGGCCGAAATGGCTCTAAGCCATGCACAGGCAGGAGCCAATTTTGTTGCACCAAGCGATATGATGGACGGTCGTATTCTTGAAATGCGTGAACTGTTGGAAGACGAAGGTTTTTTCGATACAGGTATTATGAGCTATTCTGCCAAATATGCCTCGGCACATTATGGTCCTTTCCGTGATGCTTTGAATAGTGCTCCGGTAGATTTAATCGACGTACCAAAAAACAAAAAAACATATCAAATGGATTACCACAACCGTTTTGAGGCCATTCGTGAAACTGAAATGGATATAGACGAAGGTGCCGATATTGTTATGGTAAAGCCCGGTATTTCGTATTTGGATATTGTTCGCGAAATTAAAAACGAAGTCGATGTTCCTGTTGCGGTATATCAAGTATCGGGCGAATATGCCATGATCAAGGCCGCCGCCGAAAAAGGTTGGTTGGAACACGATGCCATTATGATGGAACAAACAACGGCCATAAAACGTGCTGGTGCCGATATTATTGCCAGTTACTTTGCCAAGGATATTGTTAAGTTAATTTCGTAGTTTTACACAAAAATCATTTTTAATGGGCGCATTATTTTTTTGGGCAGTCATTTCTATCTTTTTTTCATTTTTATGTTCTATACTCGAAGCCGTTTTACTTAGTATTACGCCAACGTTTATCAACGTAAAAAAACAAGAAGGTAAAGCATACGCCTATGCCTTGGAAAAACTAAAGGCCGACGTAGATAAGCCTCTAATAGCCATTTTAACCCTTAACACTATAGCCCATACATTGGGAGCCATGATGGTGGGTATCGAGGCTGAAAAATTACCGTACAAAATTGAACTTTTTGGTATAAATACCGTTGGGATCGTTTCGGCCATTATGACGTTTTTAATTTTAGTGGTCTCCGAAATTATACCCAAAACCATTGGTGCCACCTATTGGCAACGATTGGCTAATTTTACGGCAAAAGCATTGAATGTTTTAATTTTTCCGCTTAAATGGACCGGTATTTTGGGGCTTTTGCAACTTACAACAAAGTTAATTGGCGGTAAAGGCCACCATGGCAGTGTTTTAAGTCGGGAAGATTTTCATGCCATGACCGATATGGCCGAAAAAGAGGGTGTTTTTCAGGATAATGAAAGTAAAATTATTAAAAATCTGTTAAGTTTCGAAACCGTTTTAGCCAAAGACATCATGACGCCCAGAACGGTAATTAAAACTGAAGACGAAAACACTACGGTACAGGATTTTTTCAACAAAAACATCAATCTGCGTTTTTCGCGTATCCCCATTTATGCCAATAATAATCCCGATAATATTACCGGATTGGTTTTAAAGGACGAGATATTTAAGGAAATGGCCTTGGATAACGATACCAAAAAGCTAAGCGAGCTTAAGCGCAATATTATTTTTGTAACCCGAAACCTACCTATTCCCAAACTATTCGAAGAACTTATAGAAACCCGTAACCACATGGCTTTGGTGGTAGATGAATACGGCTCGGTAAGTGGTTTGGTTACCATGGAAGATGTGATAGAAACTCTACTCGGACTTGAAATTATGGACGAGAGCGATAATATTTCCGACCTTCAGAATTTGGCTCGTAAAAGTTGGGAAAACCGTGCCAAAAGATTGGGTATCCTTAAAGAGGATAACGATTGATATAAATTTAAACAGGCTCTTAGACCCGCTATATCTCGTAAACTAATTTTATAATGGAAAACTGCATTATTAGTACACCTTTGGGCTTTACAAAAATAGAAGGCGACGAAAACGGTATTGCTTCGGTACGGATTTTAAATTCGGAAGTAACTGTTTCCGAGTATATTCCAGAAAATCTTAACGATTGTGTTTCACAGCTTAACGCCTATTTTAAAGGTAATCGGAAACAATTCAACTTAAAACTAAATCCGAAAGGTACCGATTTTCAAAAACAGGTTTGGAAACAATTGGAGCAGATACCTTATGGCAAAACCATATCGTACTTGGATTTATCTAAACAATTGGGCGATGTAAAAGCTATTAGGGCCGTGGCCAATGCCAATGGTAAAAATCCGTTATGGATTATCGTGCCCTGCCACCGTGTTATTGGTAGTGATGGCAGCTTAACCGGTTATGCCGGAGGCCTACACCGCAAACAATGGCTATTGGAACATGAAAGCCCTTTTAAGCAACAAACATTATTTTAAGCAAGATAATATGTTATTTTTGAAGACCAACAAGGTTCCGACCATTATTTCTTCGATTTAATATACCACGAAGAAGAACCTTGAGCCTAAAATTCGATTAATTTTTATACTTTTATAAAAATACCGTAATTCATCTAAAATGAAATTTATAAAAAACCTATTTAAAGGGCTGTTAATCCTTATTGTTTTAATTATAGCCCTGCTTTATATAACCGACACCGATTATCTTATTAAAGGTGTACGAACCGTATATTTACAAGGTCATACAACGGCATTTTTGGAAGATTATAAAGAATTTGACAATCAACCCATCGAAAGCGGTACACCACAGCCGTGGCCCAATCATAAAAATTATAACAGCGTAACCGAAACCGAAGCTTTAAACCAAATAAACAAAGCCAATGGTACTATTGCTTTTGTTATTATTAAAAACGACAGTATTTGGTTTGAAAATTATTACGATGGTTTTGAAGCAAATTCAAAATCCAATTCGTTTTCCATGGCAAAAAGTTATGTTTCGGGGCTTATGTTCAAAGCCATAGAAGAAGGTTATATAAAAAGTCTGGACCAACCTGTTAGCGATTTTCTACCTACTTTTAGTGAAGGTTTGGGCGAAAAAATGACTGTTGGTGATTTGTCCAGTATGGCTTCCGGTACTAATTGGGACGAAGCTTATTATTCGCCATTTTCAATAACAACACGGGCTTATTTTGACGACGATCTAGAAAAAGTAATGCTTGGTCTTAAAGTAGTAGATCAACCCGGAAAAGCCTTTAAATATTCCAGTGGCGATACGCAAATGTTGGCCATGGTTATAGAAAAGGCCACAGGAAAAAAACTTTATAAATATTTGGAAGACAGCTTTTGGAAACCCCTTAATTGCGAAAACCAAGCACTTTGGCAAGTAGATAGCAAGGGGCACGATTTGGTAAAAGCCTACTGTTGTATTGCCAGTAATGCCAAAGATTTTGCCCGCTACGGCAAACTGTTTAAAGACCATGGTAAATGGAACGGTAAACAAATTATAGATTCTGCTTTTGTGGCAAAATCCATAACACCCCGTTTCCCCAAGAGTCCCGAATATGGTTATGGTTGGTGGTTAAAACAACAAAACGACAAACACTTTTTTATGATGCGTGGCCACCTTGGGCAATACGTTATTGTAGAACCTACCGATAATGTTATTATTGTTAGGTTGGGGCATTCTAAAGGACCTACCGATAAGTTGGCAACCTTTACCGACGATATTCCGGTTTATATAAACGAAGCCTATAATATGTTGGACAAAATGTAAAAAATGGCTCTATTTAATTAATAGTGGACTATACAAATTACAACTGTATTGGATATTGAGAAAAATATAAATGCCTCTATTGAAAAACTAAACAACATAGCCAACAACCATGTTAGATAAACTAAATCTTGAAAAGATATTGTTTCTGGATATAGAAACCGTTCCGGAACAACCTCAATTTTCTAATTTGGACGCTACCAAACAAGCACTTTGGGAAGCCAAATCGAAATACCAACGCAAAGACGAGTTTACGGCCAATGAGTTTTACGAACGTGCTGGAATTTGGGCCGAATTTGGTAAAATAATATGTATTTCGGTTGGCTATTTTACTTTTAAAGGTGATATACGCACCTTTAGGGTAACTTCATTTTATGGTAATGAAATATCCATTTTAAAAGATTTTAAAAACCTACTAAATACCCATTTTAATCAAAATAAACACTTATTGTGTGCCCACAATGGTAAGGAATTCGATTTTCCGTATATAGCCCGTCGTATGATTATCCATAATATAAGCTTACCCAACAAACTTAACCTTTTTGGTAAAAAACCGTGGGAAGTACCGCATTTGGATACCTTAGAACTTTGGAAATTTGGCGATTACAAAACTTATACCTCGCTAAAATTGCTTACCAACGTACTCGGTATTCCATCACCAAAAGACGATATAGACGGCAGCGAAGTATTTCGGGTGTATTACGAAGAAAACGATATAGACCGTATTATTACCTACTGCGAAAAGGATACCATTGCCGTAGCCCAAATATTGCTAAGGCTCCGTGGAGACAACTTACTCCATGATAACGAAATTGTACATATATAAAGTAAAAATAACATGATATAAATTTAAACAGGCTCTAATATAATTACAAAATTTTAAATGTGTGAAACAATCCCCCATTCTAAATATTAAAAATTTAAGTATTGCCTTTGGAAAAAACGAGGTTATTCATAATATTTCATACCAATTGAATAAAAATGAAATTTTGGGTATTGTAGGCGAATCGGGTTCGGGAAAATCGGTATCATCATTGGCTATTCTGGGCTTACTTCCAAAGAAAATATCAAAAATAACATCCGGACAAATTCTATTTTATAGTGATGATTTAACCACGCTTACCGAAAAAGCATTTCAGGGTTTACGTGGTAAGCGAATAGCTATGATTTTCCAAGAGCCCATGAGTTCGTTAAATCCGTCCATGACCTGCGGTAAACAAGTTGATGAAATAGTATTACGGCATACCAAACTTTCCAAGCAAGAAGCCAAACAGGATACCCTTTTATTGTTCGAAAAAGTAAAGCTACCCGATGTAAACAGAGTTTATAAGTCTTATCCACATGAAATTTCCGGAGGACAAAAACAGCGGGTCATGATTGCTATGGCACTGGCCTGTAAACCCGATATTTTAATTGCCGACGAACCCACAACGGCTCTCGATGTAACCGTTCAAAAAGATATTATAAAGCTTTTAAAACAGTTGCAGGCCGAAACCCAAATGAGTATTATTTTTATTACTCACGATTTGGCCTTAATCTCCGAAATAGCACATCGGGTTTTGGTCATGTACCAAGGCCATATTGTAGAACAGGGTACGGCAGAAACCATTTTCCATAGGCCGCAACATAATTATACTAAAGCATTGATTCATTCGCGACCATCATTAAACGAGCGTTTAAAGGTGTTGCCGACCATTCGGGATTATTTGAACAATACCATAAATATAGCCGTTATAACTCCGGAAGAACGTAAAAAAAAGCATAAGGCATTATACGAAAAGCCACCTTTATTGGAGGTTGTTAATGTGGAAAAGGTATATTTTTCCAAAAGTGGATGGTTTACAAAACCAACATTGTTTAAGGCCGTAAATCAAGTGAGTTTTAAGCTGTATGAAGGAGAAACCTTAGGTTTAGTGGGCGAGTCGGGCTGTGGAAAAAGTACCTTGGGAAATGCCATTTTACAATTGGATAAAGCTACTGCCGGACAGATTATATATAAAGGACAGGACATTACAAAACTGTCTAACGCCGAAATTAAAAAGCTTAGAAAGGAAATCCAGATTATTTTTCAGGATCCCTATTCGTCTTTAAATCCGAGAATTCCCGTTGGCGAAGCCATTATGGAACCCATGAAAGTACATAACCTATACCATTCCGATAAGGAAAGAAAAGCAAAAACCATTGAAATTTTGGAGCGTGTGGGTTTAAATAAATCGCATTTTAACCGGTATCCACACGAATTTTCGGGTGGTCAGCGGCAGCGTATAGGCATAGCCCGAACCATTGCCCTACAACCTAAACTAATTGTTTGCGACGAGTCGGTTTCGGCATTGGATATTTCGGTTCAGGCGCAGGTTTTAAATTTATTGAACGAACTTAAGGAAAGTTTTGGTTTTACCTATATTTTTATATCGCACGATTTGGCCGTGGTAAAATATATGGCCGATCAATTATTGGTTATGAACCAAGGTAAAATAGAAGAATTGAACGATGCAGATGTTATTTACGCTAACCCTAAAAGCACCTATACTAAAAAGTTAATCGATGCCATACCCCGAGGGATTTAATTGTAGTTTGAATTAACTTCTTTAATTGTAAGACTGGATTTTATATCTTTAAAATAAAACAATGCCTAATAAAAAACTTTGGGAAGCCCCGAATACTTTCAAAAAAAACAGCCATTTGTACCAATATAAAATGTGGTTGGCACAAACTCATAATCTTCATTTTGGTACTTATGATGATATTTGGCAATGGTCGGTCGATAATATTGAAGCTTTTTGGGAAAGCATTTGGCATTACTTTAAGGTTATTTCGCACGCTCCTTATAAATCGGTACTTCAAATGACTGTTATGCCCGATTTTAAGTGGTTTAGCGGTGCCAAACTAAATTATGCCGAACATATATTCAAACAATTTCAAGATAAAAAAACAGCTATAATATTTAGTAACGAGCAAGGCGAAAATGTTGAAATAACTTGGAATGAACTCCGGCAAAAAGTAGCGGCCATGGCAAGTTATTTAAAAGCTATTGGCATAAAAAAAGGCGATTGTGTTGCGGCATTTTTGCCTAATGTACCCGAAGCTACCATTTCCTTTTTGGCAGTAAATGCCATTGGTGCCATTTGGTCTAGTACTTCGCCCGATTTTGGTGTAGAAAGTGTTATAGACCGTTTTTCGCAAATAAAACCTAAAGTTTTTATAACAGTAGATGGCTATTATTACAACGGAAAGCCTTACGATAAAACCCAAGTTGCTACCCACATAGCTAAGGCACTCCCTACTTTGGAGCAGGTTGTTGTTTTACCTTATTTAAAGGATACTTTGGAAGGTTTTCCACCATATTTTAAAAATATTAATAGCATTTTTGAAACCAAAGATAAAACCTTGACTTTCGAGCCGGTAGATTTTAACCATCCTATTTGGGTATTGTATTCGTCGGGAACAACAGGATTGCCAAAGGCCATTGTACATTCGCATGGTGGTATTTTGTTGGAGCATTTAAAGTATATGGCTTTTCATAACGATGTGCACCAAGGTGAACACTATTTTTGGTACACGACAACAGGTTGGATGATGTGGAATTTCCTGCAATCGGCATTACTTATGGGTGCAACTATTGTACTGTATGATGGTAGTCCCACACATCCCAATTTTTATAAGCTATGGGAACTTAGCGACCAAGCCCAAATATCGCATTTTGGTACCAGTGCACCTTTTTTGGTAGCAAGTATGAAACATCAAATAACACCTATAGCACAAAATAGATTAACATCTGTGCGTTCTATCAGTTCTACCGGTGCGCCACTACCTTACGAAGCTTTCGAGTATGTGTACAAACATATAAAATCTGATGTTTGGCTATGTTCCATGGCCGGTGGTACCGATGTTTGTACCGCCTTTGTTGGTGGTACACCGTTTTATGCCGTTTATGCGGGCGAAATTCAATGTAGAGCTTTGGGCGTATCACTTTATGCCTATAATGATAACGGTACTGCTGTTGAAGATGAATTGGGCGAAATGGTAATTGACAAACCCATGCCTTCCATGCCTATTTACTTTTGGAACGACCCCAATAAAAAACGTTACAAATCGAGTTATTTTGAATATTACGATGGTAAATGGCGCCATGGCGATTTTATAAAAATAAATTCCAAAACCAAAGGTATTGTTATTTATGGCCGTTCCGACGCTACTTTAAACCGTCATGGCATACGAATTGGAACCAGTGAAATTTACCGTACTCTTAATAAAATTAAAGCTATTGAAGATGCACTAATTGTGAATTTGGAATTGGAATCGGGCAATCATTTTATGCCTTTATTTGTAAAAATGAAACAAGATTTTAAGTTAGATGATACTGTAAAAACCGAAATAAACCAACGCTTAAAAACCGAATATTCACCCAGGCACATACCCGATACCATTATTGAAGTACCCGATATACCCTATACCATAAGCGGTAAAAAAATGGAAGCTCCCATAAAAAAGATTTTAATGAAAATGCCCTTGGATAAAGCCATTAATACCGATGCCATGAAAAATCCGGAGTCGGTTAGATTTTTTGTGGCATTCGCCAAACAGATTTAACATAACCCCCCGATTATACTCATTTAAGTATTGTTACAAAATGTATTCCTTTTCAAGAAAATAGCTTACAATAGCTTCTTTCATTAAAACACTTTGTTCGCCTGCTTTTAAAAAGGGGAGTTGTTCCTTGGTTTTATAATGCGGCCAGCTATCGTCATCAAAATAATCGAACTCGTAATAACCGTAGGGTTCCAACAGCCGGCAAATGGCAATATGCATAAGATCGAGTTTATGGTCTTTTTTAAAACGACGGTGCAATTGCCCCAGTTCCTGTACGCCAATTAAGTAAATAATGGCATCTAAATCTAATGTGTCGCCATCGGCAAATTGGTTTGATAGTTTTTGTACCAATATGTCCCAACGTTGTTTTAATTGTTCGTCTCTCGCCATCTTATAAAGATAAAAAATAACTTAAAAGTCGCAAAGTTAATTTATATTTGAGAAATTTATATCATTTATGAGTGTTATTGATATTATTTTAGCAGCATTGCTCCTTTTTGGGTTAATACGTGGATTTTCGAAAGGGCTTTTTGTAGAGATAGCATCGTTAATAGCTTTAATAGCAGGTGTTTACGGAGCTATCCATTTTAGTGATTATGCCGCCGGATTTTTACAGACTAAAACCAATTGGAACGAAAAAACCATAAATATAGTTGCTTTTGCCATAACCTTTGTTGTTATTGTTCTTGCTATTGGTCTTGCTGGAAAAGCGCTGACTAAATTGGCCAACTTTGCCGCATTGGGTATTATAAATAAATTATTGGGAGGTGTTTTTGGAGCCTTAAAAATTGGACTTATCTTAAGTATTATTCTCATTGTTTTTGATGGATTTAACAACACCATACCCTTTGTCAGTAAAGAAAAATTAAACGATTCGGTACTGTACGGCCCTGTAAAATCGTTGGTGCCTACCATATTTCCGAGTATTTTAAATAAAAGAGCAGCACAGGATGATAACGATAATGCTACCGAAGAATCAATTACAATTTAATTACAACTCTTATTACAGCCAAAAAAGTTAATAATTAAATCTACTCACAAAAGTACTTCAATTTAAAATTAAACGATAATCAATATCATCTACATTTAAAAATCTGCTTCCACTTTGTTGGCGAATAAGTACTTTTAGCTCTTGCATTTCTTGCCGACTAAACATAAGTACCAAATTTTCCTGCATAGACGGAATGGGTATTTTTCGTTTAAACGATGTTTGGGCATATTTACACTCCCAAAAACGGCAATCGACTTCCGATACATACAATTTAAACAACTGGAACTGTTCGTCGTCGAACTCGAAATATAGGTTGTTAAACTCTAAATGAAATATATTACAGGCTTCGCATAACAGCAACTCACCATTATTTGTTTTAGCCAATTTTTTTAAGCTGTGACACATAGTTTTTGTTTTTAATAACAATCGGTTTTTATTTGTTTGTTATCTATATAGTAGGTCAAAGGTCTATTGTGGTGTGTGCTACAAATATGTTCTAATAAACCCAACACATCGTTTTGCATGCTTAGCGAACCACAAATCATAATAACACCTTTTGTTTTTAATGTTTCCAAAATTAAAAGGCTATCGGCTTTCAAAAAGTCTTGAACGTATGCTTTTTGTCCTTCCTGCGATAATGCCAACGATAGTTTAGTTAACCTACCTTGATTTATATCGGTTTCCAACTGAGGTTTGTACAAGGTTGCCGATTGCTCTTTCCGAACGCCCCAATACAAATGGGTTTCTATTTTTCTATTGTTTTGGTTTATCATACCCAAAAATGGTGCAATTCCTGTACCATTAGCTATTAAAATAACTTTTGAAGCTTTCTTCGGAAAATAGAAGGCTTCGTTTCGTACTATTTTCGATTTTATGGTTGCTCCCTTTTGTAAATCATTCAAAAAGTTGGAACCCAATCCATAATCGTGTAATTTTATGCTTAAATGTAGTGTGTTGTTTACCTTTCCTATAGAGTATAAACGCTCTTTATAATCGTTATTGGGGTAAATAGCCAACAAATCGCCCGAGGTGAAACGCTGTATTCCCTGAGGTTTTAACCAGACCGAAAATGTTTTGTCTATATTTTCCAAAACTACTGTTCTGTTCAATACCTTAAATGGCTTTAAGCGTTTGGGCTTCGATGTTAATGTGGCAATGGGCAATTCTATTTTTAAATGATGGCTGGTTGCCCATTGGTCTGCCCATTTAGAAAACGATTCGAAAGCCCGATCGTTAACAGTTTCTATGGTAAGTAAACGGCTAAAATCTGGTTTTTCGGATAAAGCTCTATCTACGGTATAAGCATATTTACAAAAATCGGGATAAGCCAGAGAACCAAAGCCTATTACCGAAAATTGCAATATATTGGGTTGTTTTATTTCTTCCAATTTTTTTAAAAAATGAATGGCATTGGTTGGTGGGTCGCCTTGTCCGTAAGTTGCTGTAATAACAACTAACCGAGTTGCCTTTGGGTATTGTTTATAGTTATTTAACTGGTCTATAAAACTCTTGCAATTAGTGTTTAACAATTGCTTGTGGAAGGCATGGGCATACCGAATGGTCGAGCCGTTTTCAGACCCCACCAAAATAATCGTTTCTGCTGTTTTTGCGGTATATTTGTTCCGTAATTTAGTGGCACGGCGCTTAAAGGTCATTGCAAACCCAGAATAAATAAAGAACAGAATATTGGCCGTTGCAATAGCCAAAATAATAGACCATAAAATACTACCTTTTCCCGTATGCAGATTTAAGCTCAACACCGAAAAAACAACTGTTTTCGGAGTGTTAAGTTCGCTTAATACAGTTCCTGTAAATTGGTTTACGGCAAGTTCTTTATCTTTTAATTTAATGGTGTAATAATCTTCTATATCTGAAGAAAACGGAAATTCTACCGAACGGACTTCTTTTAACAGAATGGTTTTTAGGAGTGGAAATTCCGAAATTTCGATTTTTGGAGTCTCGCTCAACGCATCGAAATCAATCTGGTGTTGTTGCTTGGTTTCGGGCAAAAGATTAAATTTTTCCAAAGACAGGTACACTCCCGTAAGCGTAATTATAATAATGGGAATAAGCGATAACCGCCCTAAAACCACATGCCAGTACTGATTGAAGTTTTCGTTTATAATTTTAGAAAAAAACCGCTTTAAACTGCGTTGCCGTTTAATAATAAGTACCGTCCCACTAAGGGCAATTAAAAAGAGAAAAAAGGAACAGAGGCCAACAAAAAACCGTCCTATACTTTTTAAAAACAGCGATCGGTGGAAATTGGTTATCCATTGAAAAAATTTTGGGGTTTCTAACCGCTCTCCCAAATATTTACCCGTATTTGGATCTACATAACCGTTTACGGTTTTGCCTTCTTTATTGATGGCGTTGATTAGTACAAAACCATTATTGTCGATTTGAAGATCTAAAACCTCATCGTAACTTTGTTTTAGTACGCCTAAGGTTTTGCTAAGGGTAATTTGTTTAAAATTATCGGCTTTGTATGGTTTTAATTGTTCCGAAATGGGTAAGAAAGCCAAAATAATTCCTGTAACCGAAGCCAAAAAAATAAAAATAACGGAAGATACCGCCAATGCCAGATGACTGTATCTCCATATTGAAATAGTCATAATTTTATCTTTTTAACTTTTATAGTAGGTGTAAGATTTAAAAGGTTTCAAGTTGTTAGTTTGAAGTAAGACCAAACAAATTTAAACAGGCTCTTAGATATTTTCAATTTAATAAACCAATTTCCTAATTAGGAATCATTCGTATGTAGCGAATAAAGCCTTTCCCTTCGTGTTTTGCTTTAATGTTTTCGGTAGTTAATGGAAATTCTACATCTGTTATGTAATATTCTTGTTCTTCAACGGCAGTTTCAAAACGAATGCTGTAACCTGCGTCTATTTTATCGTTTTCTATTTCCAAAACCTCAATAGCCCGTTCGCCACCAGCAATAGTAGCTCCAGTTATGGCATCGATATTGTTTTGCTTTTTTCCATAGAATTTCCACCACTCTTCAACAGTATTGTACCATTCGTTGTCATCGCCTTTTACATATAGGGTTTCCTCGTACTCGCCATCGGGATTAATTAGAGATACCACTATATAAGCACCTTCACCTGTATAATTTATCATCTGTATCATACATTTATATTTGGTAGAATCGATAGATGTGGTAAAGGATAACAGTCCAATAGCCATAATGCAAATTAAACTTGCCGATAATAGTTTTTTCATGTATTTTATTTTAAAAATTCGATCGAAATATTGTTTGCTTTAAGTAATTCGTTCTCTTTGGCTAAATCGTAAGCAGTTTCCTCAAAATCAGTTGTTATGTTTTTATCTGCACCGTTTTGCAATAGGAATTTTAATATTTTATCGTCTTTAGCTTTCATGGCAGCCAATAACAAAGCAGTATTGCCTTCGTTATTCTTGGCATTGATGTCAATTTTTGTGCCAGAGCCAAGTTTTAATAAATCCGAGCTATTTTTTTCAACAGCCAAATGGTACCAAGTATTGCCATTTTTTTGTGGTGTACTTATATCAAGCCCGTTTTTCTTTAAAACCTCTAACTTGGCAGGGAATTGTGCTTTGCTTCTTGGTGAATACGAATTGATCAAGTAATAAGTTAAATTATTACCATCTTTATCGATTGTATCGATATTGGCTCCTTTATCGATTAAAAATTGGATGGCTTCTGCTTCATTTCCTCCTGCCGCCAGTAATAATGCTGTTTGATTCTTTTTATTGGTCTGGTTTACATTGTTAACCGTTTTGGACAATAGCTCTAAAACCGCCACACTATTTCTTGATGCGGCATTAATAAACGGTGTATTGCCATTATTGTCTTGGTCGTTTACACTTAACCCTTTGCTTAAAAGATATTCTAAAATAGCAATATCCTTATTTCTTCCTGCAACAATGTGTAGTGGAGTTTCTCCATTTTGATTTGTTGTTCTTGGGCTAAGTCCTTTGCTTTCTAAATATTTGTAAACCTCTATACTATTGCTGCTTCCCCTACCGCCATAAGCAGCAAATAAAAAGGCTTGGTCGTTACCTTTTATACCTTTTTGTAGCAGTTTATCCATTAATTTGGTATTTCCCGAACGTGCAACATAATTAAAAACACCATTACCGTTTTTATCGGTACTGTTAATATCCACGCCTTTTGATGTAAAATAGTCGATTAACTTTAAGTCGTTATCCTTTGGAGCGGCCAGCAATAACGCATTTGCGCCATCGTGGTTAAGGTCTGTTTTGGGGTCTATACCTTGAGCAAGACATAAATCGTAAACTTTAGTGTTTTGTACACCTCCATTGGCTGCAAAGTTTAGTACCGAATACCCATGGTCGTCAAGAATATCGGTCTTGGCTCCTTCTTTTAACAAATATTCCATTAAATCGGAATTTCCTGCAGAAGCAGACCAGAAAATATAGGTACGCCCATCGTGGGTTTTTTTGTTAACATCGTTACCCTTTAAGCTTAACAAATACTTAATGGTTTCGAGGGGTGCTTTTGCCATAATGGCGAAAACTACGCCATCGAAACTACTGGGAGTTAATTGTGTGGCATCGTTACCTTCGCTAATTTTTTGCTTTACGTCCTTTATTGAAGGATTGGTTGCCCAATAGTCTCGAGATAGAAATACATTGTCTTGGGCACTTAATTGAAATGACACTAATAGGCAAAGTAGTATTTTTAAAGTATTATTCATTGTTATTATTATTTTATAAAATCGTTATATTTATATGTATTTGTTTTTAGTAATATTTCTAATTGCTTCTTATTTAAAAGTCCTAACAGATTCTCTATAATAGGCCATTTATTCTGAAAAAAATCTAATTTAGACTAAATAAAAATAATTTTATTATCTTTGTTTGCAAATCTATGTAGAATGGTTCTAAATAAAAATTATATTATGATCTTTTTTTGTTTTTTATTCCTTTTTTAACTTTTCGCGAGAATTGTGGAGAGGTTTAAACCTATATTCTATAAGAAAAATGAGATAAGATATCGAAACAGGTATGCTTATAGGTTAAGATGAGTTCTATATATACAAATTGCAGTAAAACGATTGACCTATAGAAAACTATGGAGAAATAAAATTTTTATCCCTATAAATCTGTGAAGTTTTTAAATTGAAATATTTTTAAATATTCCTTTTGTAGTTTCAATTTAAACATGGGTTTCTTTATTAATTAGTTTTTTTGCTAAAGAGGTTTCTTAAAAAGGAAACCTCTTTTTCTATGGGGCTATGCCTGAGTTTGACTAATAATTTTAATCTCAAAATAATTATAGAAATTCTATTTTTAGTGCGTTGTTATTTTGATAGAGAGAGAAACGAACGACGAGAAATCTCATTTTATAAGATTAATTCTATTTTCTTTATACCAAATGCATAACGGTACATTTCTAAAAAAAACAGTAATTATTTGAAATACAATTAATTTAAAATAAAAATTGGATTATATAGAAGAAAAAATCAAGAAGAATTTTTAATCTAAATGATAAATTTCCATAATGTTTTTTAGGTATTTTTCAAAATCTATTTTTAAATCGATAAGTTCGCCCGTTCTTATGTCGAAAACCCATCCGTGAACTTTAAGGTTCCGCTCTCTGTAGGCTTTTTGTACTGCCGCTGTTTTAATTAGGTTAACACATTGTTCCTTTACGTTAAGTTCTACCAAGCGGTCGTAACGCTTATCTTCATTTTCAATAGCATTAAGTTCGTTTCTGTGTATGCGGTAAACGTCGCGAATATTGCGTAGCCATGGATTTAATATACCCAGATCGGCCGATTGCATTGCTGCTTTTACACCGCCACACACATAATGTCCGCAAACTACAATATGGTTAACATTTAGGTGGTTTACTGCGTAGTTTAAAACCGACATCACATTTAAATCGATACTTATAACCATATTGGCTATGTTGCGGTGCACAAACACATCTCCGGGGCCTAAGCCCATTAAATCTTCGGCGGTTACACGACTGTCACTACAACCTATGTAAAGAAGTTCTGGATTTTGTCCTTTTCCCAACTCTTCGAAATAATTGTCTTGAACCTGTAGCTTGTCCTTAATCCATTGTTTGTTGTTTTCAAACACGTAATCTAAATTCATAATGTATAGTATTTATTATTTTTAAAGTTTTTTTGGTAAAAATTTCTTAATCCATAAAAATGAACTTAATTTAATGTATTAAGAAGATATCCAAGAGCTACCTTGAAAGTGTTGTTCTAAAAGAAATTAAATTTTTTGCCTTAATCTTAGAGCAAGATAGTTAAAAAAACAGCTTTAATTATAAAGCTTTAATGTCTTTTGAAGAAATCCAACCGGTTTTACCATCGCTAAGTCTAATTTTTTTCCAGTTGCTTACCGTATCTAAAATTTGGACTTTAGTACCTTCGTGAAGCCTAAAAACTTCCTGACTTCGCAAATTAGGTTCGTCGTTTACTTTACTTTCTTGGGCAAAAACTATGGCGGGTCTGTTTTTTTTATTCAAATTATAACTGTGGAATGCCAAGGTTAAACACAGTAGCATTAATCCTAAAGCGGTTAAGCTGCCCACAAAAGCCAAGCGTTTTTTTACGGTCGAAAAAGCAAAGTAATAAAACATAAATAGCAGAACTGTAACAAACACCAATACCACGGCTGTTTTTGCCCATTCGTCGAAAGACATACTGTGCGTAATATTATCGAATAATTTGGCAAAAGCCCCTTCTGGAACGGTATCGATAACATCAACGGTCATGTTTTGGGCGAAAGAGAGGTTATTTTTTATATCGTTATCGTTAGGGTTTAGTAATAGGGCCTTTTCGTAATAATAAATGCTGGATGCAATATTATTAAGTTTATAGTTGGCGTTTGCTAAATTAAAGAACAGTTCGGCCGACTGTTGTTTTGTTGCTAAAATAGCTTCGTATTTATCTATGGCTTCGGCATATTTGCCTTCGTTGTATAAGGTATTAGCATGATTAAACAACGCTTGGTTTTGGGCCAATACCGAAAATCCTAATACAAATGCAACAATATATAAAACGTTTTTCATTGTTATCGGGCTTGTTTATCAATTAAAGAAATGGTTTTGGCGGCTTTATCGTAATCGTCCTGCATGGTAACGTTATCAATTGGGGTGTAACGTGCCAATTCGCAGCTTTCCAAAATATTTAAAAAACGATTAACGACCTCTATATCTACCTGTTTTTCCAATAACAGTTTTTCTATCTTATCTTTACTTAAATCGCTGGTTTCAATATGTAATTTTGCTTTTAAATAGTTGTGCAAGGCTTTTTCTAAAGCAATGTAAAACGCTTCTTTTTTACCAAGCGATTTTTTAGCATTGCTTAAATATTTTCGGGCTAATTTATCGGCTTTTCTAATTTTGTTTCCGTAAACATCGGCATTGCGAGCCTCTTTTTTGTTTCTAACAAAAATGGCAACAGGAATAGCCAAAAATGGTAACAGTAACATTCCCCAAAATAAATTGGTTTTAAAAAACGAGTTGTTTTGTGCGCTGCTAAAAGTTGTGCTGGTTTTTATGTAGGCAAACTGCTGCTCGTTCGATACTACTTGTTGTTTCGTGTTGTTAGAAGCTGTTGCATTGGCATTATTTACAGGGCCTTGTAGGACATCGATAATTATTTCGTTAGATGATAGGCGTTTATACGTTTCGGTTTTGGGGTCGAAATATGAAAACGAAATACCGGGTATGGGATATTTGCCTTTGTATTGCGGTACGACCGTATAACTATCGGAAATACTTCCACTCATTCCCAACAAGCTGGTAGTAACATTTTCGCTATGTTCGGGCTCGTAAATTTCCAAGGAACTTGGTAAGGTTATTTTTGGAAGTTTAAAAAGTTTTAGGTTTCCGTTACCGTCAACACTAACTTTTAGTTGTAAGGATTCGGTAGCATCGAGTTCTGTTTTCGATGCCGTAACATTAAAATTGAAATTACCTACCGCTCCGGTAAAATCGGATGGTTTTCCGGCTTGGGGCAATGGTTTTACGTTTATGGCTCTATTTCCTGCAGAAACGGTTCGGTTAACGCGCGTCATAAACCGTTGGCCAAAAATATCACGTCGGTTTGAAGGTACGCTTAAAGTTAGTTGAAGAGTTAAGGGTTCGATATTAAGTTTTCCTGTTTTTTGTGGGTACAGTACGGTTTTTCTTAATACTACATAACGGTATTCCTCGCCATTGTATTTACCGTTTTTTACTTCTAATTTCTGAACGTTGATATTTTGGCTCCAAAAATCGTTATATCGGGGAGTATCGACTTCGTTCCAGTTATCGACCGCTACACTAGGCGATACATAAAGCTTATATACCACGGTAATGGCTTCGTTTAAATACGGATTGGCTTTGGATACCTCGGCCACTAAATGAATGTTTTGTGAGGCAATATAATTGGGATCGTTGGGGTCTTTGGGAATATCGACTGCCGCTGTGACCTCAATTTTTATCGGAATGGTTTTATAGGTTTGTTTGTCTATTTCGATGGTTGCTTGCCCAATGGTAAAATTACCGCGTTTTTTTGGTGCCAAAAAATAGCTATAGGTCTTTGCAAAGGTTCGTTTTCCGTTTACCCACGAATTACTTACCGATTGGTTGGGACCACCTACAACAGTAAAATCGGAAAAACTTGGCGAGTTAAAATTATCGCCATCCTTGTTCATCGTAAAATCTAAGCGTAGGCGTTCGTTTACACCAAGTTTGGTTTTACTAACTTTTGCTTCGAACGTAACCTGTGCCGAAACAATTGTGGTTAAAAATGCTATTATTAATAATGTAATGTATTTTTTAAACTCCATTTTAGAATTTACGACTTTAAATTTTAGATTTACGATTGCCAATAATTCTTTATCGTAACCCTGTTGTTTGTAATTGTTATTACCAATCTTTGTCGGTTTTTTCTTTTACGCCTTTTACTTTTTCGGCATTTATTTTTTCCTGTACCTTTTGTTCTTGGTTGTTCATGGCTTCAAGTAAATTTTTTATTTGCTGAGGTGATAACTGACCTTGTTTTGGTTTTGGTTGTTGTGGCTGTTCCTTTTCTTTATTGCCATTGTTACCTTGATCCTTTTTGTTGTCTTTAGGCTTTCCTTCTTCATCTTTTTTATCCTGACCTTCATCCTTCTTATCACCTTCGTCCTGTTTATCTTGGTTTTCGTCTTGTTTGTCGTCGCCTTCTTTTTTGTCTTGATTGTCTTGGTTGTCTTTGTCTTGTTGGTCTTGGTTTTTATCCTGATTTTTGTCTTGGTTATCTTGGTTTTGGTCGTTATTTTGGTTTTGATTGTCTTTTTGTTGTTCGGCACATTCTTTTGCCAATGCTAAATTATAACGGGTTTCTTCGTCCATAGGATTGTTACGTAAGGCATTTTTATAGGCTTCGACAGCTTCTTTACATTTTTTGTTTTGCATTAAAACATTTCCCATATTATGAAATGCTTTGTGCTTTTCGGCTTTTGTTGTTGCCGATTTTATGGCTTCTTTTAATCTGTATAATGCTTCATCGGTATTGCCCTTTTTTATGTAGGCATTACCAAGGTTGTATGCGCCGGCAACAGAATTGGATTGTTCCGAAAGTGCTTTTCTGTATGCCATTTCGGCTTCGATAAAATCGTCTTCAACAGCAAATGTGTTGCCTTCAAAAACAAACCCTTCGGCCTTTTTTTCTGCCAATAGTGCTAATTTATGTTCATCGTTATCTTGGGCAAAACCAATATGGGCAGCCAAGGTTAATAGAAGTAATAATATCTTTTTCATCTTTATTTTGTAACTCTAATATAAAAAACTGTGTGTTTTTCTTCGTTAAAAATTATATAAAATATTGTGTTTACAGATTTTCGTTAAAGAGATTAAGTTTTTTAAGCCAAGCTGTTTTTCTGTCTAATAGGAATACATCCAGTAATAAAAAGAAGATGGCAAGCCCTAAAAACCATTGAAATTGGTCTTTAAAATCGGCAAACTGTTTACTTTCAAATTCTTTTTTATCCATACTGTTCAATATCTCCCTAATATTATCGACCACCTCGTTGGTATTGCGACCGTTAATGTAAGCACCATTAGCTTCGGCAGCGATATTTTTTAGGGTTTCTTCGTCTAAGCGCGTAATTACGGTTTCTCCCTGACTGTCTTTTTTGTAGTTTAAAACAACACCATTGCGTTTTTCGGGAATTGGTCCGCCTTTTATGTCGCCTACACCAATGGTAAAAATCCGGATACCTTCTTCACTAGCTTGTTTAGCAACTGCGGCCGCTTGTTCGCTATGGTCTTCGCCATCGGAAATAATAATAAGCATTCTATTGGTTTGCTCGTCGTTGTCGAAATAGGTTGTGGCCAGCTTAATGGCTTCGTTAATAGCTGTTCCTTGCGAGGAGAGCATATCGGTATTCATGTTCTGTAAAAACATTTTTGCCGAAGCATAATCGGTTGTTATGGGTAGTTGCGGAAATGCTTTTCCTGCGTAAGCGATAATACCTATGCGGTCGCTTGCCAAATTGTTTATAATTTGTGTAACCAGTTGTTTGGTCTTTTCTAATCGGTTGGGTGCAATATCTTCGGCAAGCATACTTTTGGAAACATCGACTGCAAAAACAATATCGACACCTTCGCGCTTTACGGTTTCCAATTTGGTGCCTATTTTTGGGTTTACCAAAGCAATGGTTATACAAGCAATGGCCAGGCACCAAACGGTTAGTTTTAAAGTGGACTTGAATAAGGATTTGTTCGGGCTTAATTTTTTAAGCAATTGTTTATCGGCAAACTTTTTTTGGGTACTACGTTTCCAAAGTTGTAATAATAGAAATATAAGTATTGCCACCGGAATAGCCATTAATACCCAAAACCATATTTTTTCTTCTAACTGATACATTAATCTTTCAACTTCTATTTTTATAGATTGTTCACTATTGTTAAAAAATAACAGATAAAATGTTTTTAAGACTATTTTATCTAACTATATGTAATATTTCGAAATAAATAAATTGCTACACAAAACTTCTAAAAACGGTGTTTCGCAATAATACTTCCAATAGCAATAAAATCCCTGCCAAAATAACCAACGGACGGTATTTTTCGTCGTAGTTATAAAATTTGAATTCTTCTATTTCGGTGGTTTCCAACTTGTTTATTTCGCTATAAATTTCTTCTAATTTTTTATTATTGGTAGCTCTAAAATATTTTCCTTCGGTAACTTGGGCTATATCTTTAAGCAAATCCTCGTCGATTTCAACTTGAACACGTGCATATTGAAACTCACCGGTTCTGGAATCTATTCCTATAGGCGATAGCGCCATGCCATTGGTACCTAGACCAATGGTATATACTTTTATACCGTATTCTACGGCAAGTTCGCTGGCTATTTTAGGATCTATAAAACCCGAATTGTTTACACCATCGGTAAGTAGGATAATAACTTTGCTTATAGCTTTGCTGTCTTTTAAGCGGTTAACGGCTGTTGCCAAGCCCATACCTATAGCCGTACCACCTCCTATAATATTGTTATAGCGAATGTCTTGCAGCGAACGCAGTACAATGGCTTTATCGCTGGTTATAGGTGTTTTGGTAAAACTTTCACTGGCATATTCTACCAGACCAATACGGTCGTTGGGGCGTCCCTTAATAAAATTGGCAGCAACATCTTTTAAGGCCTCCAGGCGGTTGGGACGTAAATCTTTGGCCAGCATACTTGCCGAGACGTCTATAGCCATAACAATATCGATACCTCGTGTGGTTTTTGTTTTGGTAGAAACATCGACAGTTTGTGGCCGTGCCAAAGCTGTAATTAATAAGGTTAGTGCCAACAAACGCAGTATAAATAATAGATGTCTAAATTTAGGTAACCAAGAAGGACTTAGTTTAAACCCTTTTAAACTTGATATTTTTAGTTCGGCTGTTTGTTTGTTATGCTTAAACACATACCAAAATATTGACAGCGGTAACAGCAGTAACAACCAAAAAAATGCTTTATTTACAAATTCTATTCCTTCGAACATTAGTTTTCTTTTTCGGTTTGGGAATTTAATTTAATAGAGTTTATTACCCTATCCATTATGGGTTGTGCATAATCATCATCATTTTGAAAGGTGAAGATTACGGTTTGAATGGCATTCATTTCGGCAAAAAGATAAATTTGGTAATGGTATTCCATTTCCGATTTGGTTATGGTATTTTCAGCTTTAAAATTACCATAAACTCTCAGGCCTTTAGCATCGTTAGAATTGTAATCTTCTTTTTCTACTATAATGTTTTGTGCTCCGGCTTGCTCTAAAGTTTTAATAAATTCTTCAGATAAATAATTGAGCACATACGCTTTTGTTTCGGCTTCACTTAATTTAGAAAGGGCTTCTGCTTGCTCTTGATTGGTAACAGCACTTTTAAGAATGTCGCCTGGATTTGCGGGAACAGAACGAACCAAAATATAAAATCTGCTTAGCATACTACCATAGTAAAATGCATCGTTTTTACTTGGTTTTTGTACCGAAGTAGAATCTTTTGGATTTAACAAAATCTGTTGCCGCTTTAATACTTTTGGCGTAGTAACGGTTATTGGTGGTACACCATAGGCACTAGTAACCCATTCGCCTTCTAATAATTCTTTGGTGTCGTGGCCAATAATAGTATCTTTAACGTAACCGAACCCATACTTTAAACCAAAACCAACAAAGGTTGCAGCCAATAAAAATAGGGCAATAGCCGTAGTTAGTATTATTTTATTTCGTTTCTTTTTTTGCTCTTGCTCCTTGCGATATTGTTCGTTTAACAGTTTTTCTTCTTCGGTAGGTTCCGGCAATGCTTCTTTTACGTTATCGACTTCGATGTCGATGGTATTTCGATCTAATTTGGCCAATTCGATATCGACGGCAGATTTGGCGAATTTCACCAAATCGGCACGTTTTAAAATACTTTCCAGATTTTTTATATCGTTGTCCTTTAAATCGACTTGATTGCCTTCTTTAAGCAGTTTTAATCGGGTTATAAGCTCGTCGGTAGTACTTTCCAAAGCACGATCGTACACTTTTTCGTCGAGATATTTTCTAATAATAAAGGTTAACTCAGAGTAGTATTCCTTTATTTCTCGGTTTTCCAGGTAAGGACTTTCGTCCAATTTTTTTAAAGCCAGTTTGGCTCTGTCGTATGGAGGTAATAAAGCGATTTGCTCTGCTTCGGTTAATGGTTTTTTTCGCCAAATAAACCAGTACAATAAGAAAGCTATGGCACCGATAATAAATAGTGTTATAAGCAGATATTGCCACCAATTGCTTGCAGGTTTTTCAACTTCTATAATAGGTTTTATATCGTAAAGCCCCTGTTTTGTGGTATCGACCGCAATGTTTCTTACTTTAACCTGTAACGAATCGGTAAAAAGGGTTTTGTCTCCAATAATTATTTTTTGTCGCGGAATGGTGTAATGTCCCGAATCGAATTGTGTTAGGGCATATTTTTTTATAAGGTTGATTTTGGCTTTATTTTTAAGCGTATCGATGTTGTATGATTCGATAACTTCAAGCGGCTGAAAGGTTTGTCCTTCGGGAAAAACGACCAATTTGGTGCTGTCGGTTTCTACCGTAATATGATAGGTGATTTGAGCACCTATTTTTATTGAAGTAGAATCGATTGCGGCTGTAACTTGGGCATTGGCAGAGAATAGAGAACAGAGAAATAAGAATAAAGAAATAAAACCTATTCTTTTTCTTATATTTTGTGAAAGTATATTTTGTAAATCGTTATCCATAAATTTAAAAATCGCTTATCCTCTTCGTTTAAAATAACCCAACATTTTTTTTACGTAGCTTTCGTCCACCCGACAATCAATTGTTCCTGCTCCCGATTTATTAAAGCTGTCTTTGTAGTAAGCCACTTTTTCACTATAAAATTTGCTGTAATTGCGTCGTACTTTTTTCGATGTGGTATTGACCAACATGAGCTCGCCCGTTTCTTCGTCCTGCATTTGGACCACACCCAAATTGGGAATGTTTTCTTCGTGTTTATCGTAAACTCGGATGCCTGTTACATCGTGCTTTCCGGAAACAATTTTCATGGTGTGGAAATAATCGTCGGCAACAAAATCGGACAGAACAAATACAATGGCTTTTTTCTTCATAACATTTTGCATAAATTTTAAAGCCTCGGCCAAATTGGTTTGTTTGCTTTCGGGGCTAAATTCTATAAGCTCGCGAATAATACGCAATACATGCGAACGCCCTTTTTTTGGAGGAATGTAAAGCTCTACCTTATCGGAAAACAAAATTAAACCTATTTTGTCGTTGTTTTGGGTTGCCGAAAATGCCAGAGTGGCCGCTATTTCGGTTATAACATCGTTTTTAAATTGCTGCGACGTACCAAACAGCTCAGACCCCGACACATCGACCATAAGCATCATGGTAAGTTCGCGTTCTTCTTCAAATACTTTTATAAAGGGTTCGTTATAGCGTGCGGTTACATTCCAATCGATATTGCGTACATCGTCACCAAATTGGTATTGGCGTACTTCGCTAAAGGTCATACCCCGACCTTTGAAGGTCGAGTGGTATTCGCCCCCAAAAATATGATCGGACAGACGCCGTGTCTTTATCTCGATTTTCCGTACTTTTTTTAGTAATTCCTTAGTGTCCATTTTCCTCTCAACCCTCTCTCCCTAAAGGAGAAAGGATTTTTAAAGCTTTAATTTCTAATCATCCTTTTTAAATTCCATCCCAAAGGGAAGAGTTTTTGATGGGATTTAGAGCCTATTTAAATTTATATCAATTGTTTTTCTATATCTCTTTTTGCATATAATTTCGTTAAAATTTCATCAAGTAGCCCAGCTATTATCTTCTATTTTGCCTCATTCTACATTAAAAATAAACTATACAAAAAGTCATCATACAGATTTAAACAGGCTCTTATGGTACTTCAATTTCGTTTACTATTTTATTAATGATATCGACCGATGTTATGTTTTCGGCTTCGGCTTCGTAAGTAATGCCTATGCGGTGTCGCAATACATCGTAAACTACGGCACGAACCTCTTCGGGGATAACATAACCCCGACGCTTAATAAAAGCATAACATTTTGCAGCCGTTGCCAAGTTAATACTACCACGAGGTGAAGCACCAAAAGAAATTAACGGTTTTAAATCGGCTAGTTTATATTTTTCAGGGTAACGGGTGGCAAAGATAATATCCAGAATATACTTTTCTATTTTTTCGTCCATATATACCTCACGAACTGCTTGTTGAGCGTTTAATATTTGTTGTAGTGACACAACGGGGTTAACCTTGTCCCAAGCTCCTTTTAAATTGGCACGCATAATAAGCTGTTCTTCGGCAATTTTGGGGTAGTCTATTACGGTTTTAAGCATAAAACGATCCACTTGTGCTTCTGGTAGCGGGTAGGTACCTTCTTGTTCGACTGGGTTTTGGGTTGCCATTACCAAAAACGGTTTGTCTAGTTTAAAGGTGTCGTCGCCAATGGTTACCTGCTTTTCCTGCATGGCTTCCAAAAGTGCCGATTGCACTTTTGCAGGTGCACGGTTAATCTCGTCGGCCAAAACAAAATTAGCAAAAATAGGGCCCTTTTTAATAGAAAAATCGTTGTCTTTCATGTTATAGATTAAGGTTCCCGTAACATCGGCCGGGAGTAGGTCGGGTGTAAACTGTATGCGGCTAAAGCTGCCATCAACAGCTTGCGAAAGAGTATTAATGGCTAATGTTTTTGCCAGACCCGGTACGCCTTCCAGCAAAATATGCCCTTGCCCCAGTAAACCTATAAGTAGGCGCTCTACCATGTGTTTTTGCCCTACTATTACTTTGTTCATTTCAAGTAGTAGCAAATCGATAAAAGCACTTTCTTTTTCAATTTTTTCGTTTATTGCTTTAATGTCAATTGTTCCTGTATCTTCCATCATACTTAATTTAAAATCTTCGAATATAATACGCTTATTTGAGCCATGCAAATTGTTAAAATTTTTCCTTTATCCCTGTTAACGATTGGTTAAAATGAATTTCTTTTTGTTTTTTTTCTTAAAAAATCATTCTACAGTTTAATTTTTATCTTTGTTGTTAACCTAAAAATAGCTGTTGTAATATGGAAGATTTTGTACTTGCAAGGGTAATACATGTTGTAGCCGTTGTACTTTGGATTGGGGGTGTTTCTATGGTAACAACCGTTATAATTCCGGCAGTAAAGAAATTGAAATCGAAGGAAGAACAGATTAAAACGTTCGAAAAAATTGAAGGGCGGTTTGCCCTGCAAGCAAAGGTTACTACGGTTTTAACGGGGCTTTCGGGGTTTTATATGCTTTACGTGCTCGATGCTTGGGACAGATATTTGGATTACAGGTTTTGGTGGATTCATGCCATGACATTGGTTTGGGTTATTTTTACATTAATCCTTTTTGTTTTCGAACCCTTTGTATTGCACAAATTGTTTAAAAAATATGCCGATAAAAATCCAGATAAAACCTTTGCTATTATGCACCGTATGCACTGGGTATTGTTAACCCTTAGCATTATAACCATAATTGGTGCCGTTGCGGGCAGCCATGGTTGGTTTTTTATAAAATAAGCGTTTTAATCCTCTTTTTTGACTAATCTTTCATCCATAAACGTTTAGATAAGAACGAGCAATTTCTTATTTTGGCAGTTGATATTTTTTCAGTAAAAAACACTAACAGATGAAACCAAATTTTTTTATTCTAATCTTTACCTGTATAGCCTTTGGCTTTTCTAATACGGCTCAAAACCAAAAGAAACCCAATATTATCCATATTATAGCCGACGATGTTGGCTACGACGATTTAAGCTGTTTTGGTTCCAAAGATATCTACACTCCCAATTTGGATAAAATGGCTTCCGAAGGTATGAAATTTACAAGCTTTTATGCCCCTCATGGTACTTGTACGCCATCTCGTGCTGCAACCTTAACGGGGCGTTATGCGCCACGGGTAAATAAGGGTAAAGGGCTGTATGTACTTTTTCCTCACTCTAAACACGGATTGGAAGACGAATTGGAAGTTTCCATAACCGAACTATTAAAAGAACAGGGCTATACTACGGGACTATATGGCAAGTGGCATTTGGGCCATTTACCGCAATATTTGCCTTATGTACATGGTTTCGACCAATTTTTGGGTATTCCTTACCCTAACGACCACGGGCCGGAACGTATTGGTAATTCCGGTTGGCGGCCAAACGGTATAAGCGATCCTGCCATACCGCTTATAGAGCAGGGACAAATAATAAAGCGCTGCGACAATAACGACCTGGCCGAATTACCGGCATTGTTTACACGCGAAGCCTGCAAGTTTATTTATCGTGCAGTAAAAGAAGAAAATAAACCATTTTATTTACAATATGCCAATATAGAAACCCATACGCCTTGGTTTGTGCCAAAAGGTTTTGAAGGGCAAAGTAAAGCGGCCGCTTTTGGCGACGCTGTTGAGTATTTAGATCGTTCGGTAGGTATTATCTTAAATACTCTTAAACGTTTAAAGATTGAGGACAATACCATTATTGTATTTACATCCGATAACGGCCCCTTGGTGCATCGTGATGAAGAATTGGAAAATTGCTACGGAAAATTCGGTTTTACCGATCCCAATAGGGAACATTTGTTACGTGAAGGAAAATATCAAGAGCGTTACGAAGGCGGTATAAAAGTATCCTGTATTATGAAATGGCCCGGAAATATACCGGCAGATACCGAATGCGACGAGGCTGTTACCGGTATGGATTTATTTACCACTTTTGCCAAAATGGCCGGAGCTCAAATACCAACCGACCGTATTATAGACGGTAAAAACATATTGCCCTTAATGAAAGGAGAAAGCGGAGCCAAATCGCCCCATAAAGCCGTTTATGGTTTTACATCCAAAGGAAACCTTATGAGTGTCCGCTATAAAAATTGGAAGCTTATTATGCCCGGAAAACACTGGACAGGAACATTGGAAGAGCCCAACCTTTTCGATTTAAAAAGTGATCCCGGTGAAATGAATAATGTTGCCAATAATAACCCGAAGATGGTTAAAGAAATTATGAAAATGAGTGAACATGTCGCCGAAGCCGTTATATCTGAAAAGGCTATTGAATAATTTTTTAATTGTAAAATCTCGATTTACTATAGTAAACCATCACTTTTATGTCGGTCTCGACTATAAACTGTAGGGGATTTTATGCCCTAATTTTTCGGTTTAGCTCTGGCCAGCCTTTGTTTTGTATTTATTCCAAAAGGCAAATAATCTGTAATAAGTTTTTGATAGGGTGATCCGTTTTTCTATGCTGCCGCACGACTCCAATATATCGATACAGGCTTTGTCTTTTCCCTTTTTATAACTACTTTAACACTCTAAAAAGCAGTTAAAAAATGGTAAAAACAGCCTTAATAACAGGAGCAACAAGCGGTATCGGGCATGCAACAGCCTACGAATTTGCCAAACACGGTATCAATCTAATTTTATGTGGCAGACGTTTGGAACGTTTGCAATCTTTACAGGAAGCCTTGGGCAAACTTACAGATACACATATCCTAAACTTCGATATTAGTAAAAAGGAAGAAACCTTTGATGCAATAAATACTCTACCCGAAGCGTTCAAAAATATCGATATCCTTATCAATAATGCCGGTAATGCCCATGGCCTCGACCCTATTAGCGAAGGTAATCTTGACGATTGGGATGCCATGATGGATATAAACGTTAAAGGTTTGTTGTATGTAAGCAAAGCCATTATTCCGCAAATGACCGAACGCCAATCGGGCCATATTATAAATATTGGGTCTTTGGCAGGTAAGGAAGTCTATCCTAAAGGAAATGTATATTGTGCCAGCAAACATGCGGTTTTGGCTATTACCGAAGGAATGCGCATCGATTTAAACCCTTATGGAATAAAAGTTGGAGCCGTAAATCCAGGTATGGTAGAAACCGAATTTTCGCAGGTAAGGTTTAAAGGAGACAAAGTAGCCGATAGTGTTTATAAAGGGTTTAATGCCTTACAGGCTAAGGATATTGCCGAAATTATCTATTTTGTGGTATCGCGCCCCAACCACGTTAATATAGCCGATTTATTGGTAGTCCCTACAGCGCAGGCCAATAGCGTTACCGTTAACAAAGTATTATGATTAATAAACGCCTTCTTGTAAAAAACTTACTGGCACATAACAGCGAAAACAGTTTTTACGATAAAAAACGAAAAATAGACATTAGTTTAAAAGAAGGTAAAGCTAAATTTTTAAAACATGTTTGCGCCCTGTCCAATAGTAATCCCAATAATAGCTCTTTTATTGTAATTGGGGTTGAAGATGACGATAACGATATTGTGGGAGTCGATTTTTTTGACGATAGTAAAATACAGAACCTCATCAATGCCTATTTAACAAATCCACCTATTGTACAATACGAAAACATTCCTTTTCCACATTTGCCGGACCATAAGGTTGTGGGCTTGGTTACCATTAGATCCAATAACGAAATAACCGCACTACGTAAAAATATTTGGAAATATTATGGTGGCACGGTATTTTTTAGGGAAGGCAGTATGAGTATGCCCAAAGCTTTCGATATTGAATTAAGGGATAATAATTCCAAAATAGTCGAAGCCATAGAAAACAACTCGCAAAATAATATAGAACACACATTAAACGGTGTTTTCGATTTTATGGTAAACAGAAAAGATTATAATCCACAGTATAAAGTATTTAAAGAATATTTTGTGGTCTGTTGGGCAGGACAAAAAAAAACGGTCGATAAAGATATCTTTTTTTCCAGGGTCGATATTAAATTGATAAACGAACAGGTACGCTTGTTTTTTTCGGCTTTGGATGAGGTTACTATTTTTATAGATAACGAAAATTTCAAAATTATTGAATATGTAAATCTTAATTTTCAAAATTTTAACAAATATTATCAATTAGAGGAAACCATTATTAATTTTGATGATAATGGCAATTATTCCATAAATACAACGTTGTTGTTTAAACCACCCCAATTCGACAAAAAAATATTGCATCATATTTACAACAGTAACAATGCTATCTTAACGAAATTAAAAAACGGTACAACGCTTAACGATCGTGAGCTTTTAGACTTACAAAATTTGCCAAAAACCTATTTAATTTGTTATTTTAATGGTTTTGAAGACGCACTAGACAAGCTAAATACAACCAGACCTTATTTAAAGATTTACGGAAACGGCACCTACAACAGTTATAAAGAAGCTATGCGTATTCTTAGAAAAGTGAAATACAATTAATAAACTCATTTAAATTTTTTTAATTAAAAAAGGACTACAACTACAATAATAAAATGGATTTTCAAGACCTTCAAAGTTTTTAAAGTATAGAATACAGCACATAAAAACCTATTTGTCAATGTGTTAATTTAGTATTTTTAGATTTGTTGTCATGTAATGAAAAAGCATTCAATCGTGCAAGAACCTTTAATTTTAGTTTCGATTCAAAAAGATTAAAATGAGTTCGTTACGTACATAATATCAACAAAATAAGGTTTATTTTAATATAGTATTGGTATAAAATAAATAAAACGATAAAATTTCGAAAATTACAATGTATATTTACCTACAATATTCCACTTAAATATTAAAACTATGACTTTAAAACGGATTTTAGTTCTAACATTAATAGTTTTGGTTGTTGCCTGTAAAGATAAGACCGAACCTAACAATATTTTTAAGTTTAAAGATTACATAAGTTATACCACATCGGGTGTTGTTTCGGTTGCAGAATCCATACAAATAAACTTGGCCAAAGAAGTTGAAGGTTGGGAAGAAGAGCAGGAACTAACCGATAAATTAATTAGTATAAAGCCCCATGTAGAAGGAAAACTTTCTGTAGCCAACAAGCATACTCTTATTTTTATACCCAATGAGTACCTGGAGCCAGATACCGAATACACCGTTAACGTAAAACTCAAGGATATTTACCAAGATATCCCCAACGATTTTAATACCTATACATTTCAATTTAAAACCATAGCACCAGGTTTTAATGTTGTTACAAATAATTTACAATCGTACAGTAAAGAATGGCAGTATTTGAATGCCGTTATCCGTTCGGCCGATATTATTTCTTTGGAAAAAGCCAAACAACTTGTCGAAGCCACCCAAAATGGTAAAAAATTGCCATTAAGCTTTGACGAATACAACGATAAAGCAAAGATTTTCGAATTTAAAATAGATAGTATAAGCCGCCAAATTGAAGATAGTGATATTACTGTAAAATGGAACGGTTCTGCCATAAAGGCCGATAATAAAGGAGAAAATACGATACTTATTCCGGGAAAAAACAACTTTACGATTGTCGATGTAGATGTCGTGCAATCGCCCGAACAGTACCTGTCCCTAAATTTTTCCGATCCCTTAAAAAAACAACAAAACTTTGATGGTTTGGTTACGCTACAAGATACTAAAAATCCTAAATTTATAGTAGATGGTAATGTGTTAAAAGTATATCCAAATACGCGGTTAACCGGTAACATATCGGTCGATGTCTTTCAGGGTATAACCAGTAACGACGGCTTTAAACTTAAAAAAGCATTTTCGGAAGTCATCACCTTCGAAGAGCTAAAGCCTCAGGTACGTCTTATCAATAATGGTAGTATCTTGCCAAACTCCAAAGAGCTAAAATTCAATTTTGAGGCCGTAAACCTAAAGGCCGTCGATGTTCGTGTTATAAAGATATTTCAGGATAACATCCTTCAACTTTTACAGGATTACAATCTTAATGGTAATATTTACGATATAAAAAAGGTAGGGCGCCGTATAGCCAAACAAACCATAGAATTACAAACCGAATCGGAAAACACAGGAAAATGGAAGGCCTATAGTATCGATCTCTCTAAATTTTTTCAAGCCGATGCAGGTGCCATTTATCGTGTAGAATTAAGTTTTAACAGAAGTTATTCGCTGTACAATTGCGACTCCAAGGTTTCGAGTACATCTAATGAAGAAGAAACTTACAACGATTACTACGATGAAGATGTTGATTATGAAGACAACGATCTTCGAGAAGAAGCCTACTGGGACAACCTAACCTACCGTTACAAAAATTACACCTATAACTGGCGGGAAGAAAACAACCCTTGCCACGATGCGTACTATGGCGAATCGAAAATAGTATCGCAAAACCTTTTGGCCTCCAATCTCGGGGTAATAGCCAAACAAGGCACTAATGGCGCATATTATTTTGCAGTAACCAATATTTTAAGTACCGATCCCGAAGCTAATGCTATGGTTAAATTATACAATTATCAGCAGCAGGAAATTGCCAGTCATCCAACCGACAACGAAGGCTTAACCTTATTCGATACCGATAAAAATGCGGCTTTTGCTATCGTTACCAAAGGTAATAACAGCACCTATCTTAAATTGAACGATGGCAGCTCGTTATCTTTAAGTACGTTCGATATTTCGGGCAATAGGCTGCAACGTGGACTAAAAGGTTACATTTATGGCGAGCGTGGTGTATGGCGTCCGGGCGATACGTTGCATCTTAATTTTATGCTTAACGATAGTGCCAATCCGTTACCGAAGGGACATCCCGTAAAAATGGAAATTACAGATCCCAGCGGGAAATTAGTCTATAAAAACATAACGACCGATAATTTGGACAATCTTTATAGTTTTAAGGTTTCTACCACACCCGAAGACAAAACCGGCAACTACAACGCCAAAGTTAGTGTGGGTGGGGCAACATTCGATAAAACCCTAAGGATAGAAACCGTAAATCCCAACCGT
>JBKEDH010000100.1:0-1563 GCA_047975295.1 Aestuariibaculum sp. | reverse complement strand
TAACTTCAAACCGTTTCAATAGATAAAAGTTGGTATATACGTGTGAAAAAAATCCTTATTATTCTCGTTTTAATCCTAAGCATTAGTACTATTGCATATCAATTTAAACCTGTAAACATAGGTGTAAATGCCGTGGTAGATACCATAAAACCAAATCGTTTAATAAATGAAGAAGGCCTAACCATAAAATCCCGTGTTAAAGTTCCGGAGGGTTTTAAACGGGTAAACTACCCAAAGCAATCTTTCGAAGATTATCTAAGAAACTATCAACTCAAATCTTTCGGAAGTAAAATAATCAACTTCGACGGTACCGAATATTTTTGGCAACTGGGCCATATTGGTGTTCTGGATATTCCTGTACCCAAAAACGGACTACAACAGTGTGCCGACGCACTTATTCGGGTAAGGAGTGAATATTTATGGGATAATAACAGAAAAGAAGAAATAGGCTTTAATTTTACCAGTGGCGATTACTGCTCTTGGAAATATTATGCCGAAGGATATCGGCCAAAAATAAACGGTAATAAGGTAACCTTTAACAAAATTAAAGGAGCAGACCATACAAAAACAAATTTTTACAAATACCTGAATTTAATTTACACCTACTCTGGAACTTTATCACTTTACAACGAACTCCCCAAAATAAATATTGCCAAAAATTTAAAAATTGGAGACATGCTTATAAAAGGCGGTTTGCCCGGACATATTGTTATGATCTGCGATGAAGCCGTGAACGAAAAAGGTGAAAAAGTCTATCTGCTGTTTCAAGGTAACACACCTGCACAAAGCGTTCATTTGGTGAAAAATTTGGAAGACACTTCGATATCGCCTTGGTATAAACTGGAACAAAACCAAACTATTTCGGTTTCGAACTATACCTTTTCAGATTCTAAATTTGTAAGATTTAAATAAGTGTTGCTATTTCGACAGCAAGAGGAACGGACAACGGGAAATCTTACATAATGAGATCGAAGCTATTGTCTTAATATTGAATATCTAAACACATTATTTTTCATAAAAAAACCCGTTAAGACACTAAAAATCAATAGTTTTAAAATAGGATTCAGATTTTTAGTATTTTTGCAAGATGAGCAGACCACTTACACAGCAAGAACACCATAACTTGGCCATGAACCATGTTGGAAGGGAATTAGAGCAACGCGGTTACGAGTTTATCGCCATAAACAGCAAACTTAAAAAACACCCCCAATTTGTTTGTATAGACAAAAACGGGCAGTATTATTTTGTTATTGTAAAAGCTGTTATTTTACCCAAAAATCCCAACAATTACGATATTATTTGGATGGAAAGCTTTAAAAAGCATGCCTATAAAAAAAATGCAAAAGTGCTGTATGCCGGCGTTGGTTTAGGTAATCCAAATGGTGAGAATCTACCAATTTATTTAAACGAAGAATACCTTATGGAATACAATGGCATCCAGGTTATTGAAACCAATTTGAATTAATGATTAACAATTTGGACTTACAATAACTATTAACCCATATTCTCTTAACAAAATCTTTATGGCTTTGTAAGGATTTCTGGTTTTCAAACTTTGGTTCA
>JBKEDH010000095.1:0-8679 GCA_047975295.1 Aestuariibaculum sp. | reverse complement strand
AAGGAATAAGATTAATT
This sequence comes from Aestuariibaculum sp., assembly GCA_047975295.1. Taxonomy (GTDB): domain Bacteria; phylum Bacteroidota; class Bacteroidia; order Flavobacteriales; family Flavobacteriaceae; genus JBKEDH01. The sequence continues at coordinate 8,662 of JBKEDH010000095.1, read as the reverse complement.
TAAAAGGCTCGGATGTGTGAGAGCCCGAGCCTTAAGTTAACTAAACTTAGTTAACAATGTATGAAAAATAGATTTAGGGACGTAAAATTCACCTAATCTTTAGTGAAACTTTACATTACAAAAGTAAAAAATAATAAAAGAGCGTTGGCTAATAAAAAATTATAGTTTTAATGGTATTGGTAACATTAAATAAAATAAACTAACTAACAATTTTGTAGATAGTTTTATATAGTTTGTAGTTTGGCTGAGCATTTGCTGATGCAAATTGTAAATGTGTATAGCATTTGCGTTGGCTTATTTCACTATCTCTAATATTCGTACATACTTATCCAAATTACCAATTTTCACAGTATTTCCAACAGATTTTTCTTTTAAAGCTATACCCAATATCGTACAGGTTTGTTAGAAGTAGAAAAAACTCGTTTAAATCTTTTGGATTGAGGCGAAAATTAGAAAATTTTTGTTCGGTTGAAGACTTTTTAGAACTGCATAGTAGTGCTATGGGGAGTAATAAAAAGGCAAAAAATGAGCAAAAAAATGCCATTTTTTAGCCAATTGAAAAAGTTCAAACGAGTTCAAAAGGATAAATATATTTTGTTACAAAAATTTAAACCACATCTTTATTATTGTTAATTATTTTATCCATTCTATATTTCATTTTTTCGAGGCTTGTAGTATATTAGCGAACATTCTAAAAAACTTATGGAAGAACAGACCAATTACACCGAAGACAATATTCGTTCGTTAGACTGGAAAGAGCATATCCGTATGCGGCCCGGAATGTATATTGGTAAGTTGGGCGATGGTTCTTCGGCCGATGATGGCATTTACATCCTTTTAAAAGAGGTTTTGGATAATGCCATAGACGAATTTGTTATGGGGGCCGGAAAAACCATAGAGGTCTCCATTCAGGGCAATAAGGTTATTGTGCGCGATTATGGCCGTGGTATTCCGTTGGGCAAGGTGGTCGATGTAGTGTCCAAGATGAATACCGGAGGAAAGTACGATACCAAGGCCTTTAAAAAGTCAGTAGGATTAAATGGGGTGGGTACAAAAGCGGTTAATGCGTTGTCCACTTATTTTAGGGTCGAATCCACACGCGATGGCAAATCGGCTTCGGCAGAGTTCGAACAGGGCAATCTAATAAATAAAGAGCTTCTTGACGAAACATCACGCCGAAAAGGAACCAAAGTGTCGTTCGTACCAGACGAATCCATTTTTAAAAACTACAAATTCCGTAGTGAGTACATTGAAAAAATGTTAAAAAACTATGTCTATCTCAATCCGGGGCTAACCATAGTTTTTAACGGTGAAAAATTTTATAGCGAAAACGGATTAAAAGATTTATTATCCGAAACCATAAAACAGGAAGAGCGCCTATACCCGATAATCCATTTAAAGGGTGATGATATTGAAGTCGCCTTAACCCATAGTAAAACGCAGTACAGCGAAGAGTACCATTCTTTTGTAAATGGGCAAAATACCACGCAGGGCGGTACGCACCTAAACGCATTTCGGGAGGCTTTGGTAAAGACCATCCGTGAGTTTTACGGCAAGAATTACGATGCTTCCGATATCCGGAAATCTACCGTTAGTGCTATTGCCATAAAAGTTATGGAACCCGTTTTCGAGAGTCAGACCAAAACCAAGTTAGGCTCTACCGATATGGGGGGTAATCTGCCAACGGTACGTACCTATATAAACGATTTCGTAAAAACGCAACTCGATAATTTTTTGCATAAAAACCAAGAGATTGCCGAAAAACTGCAACGTAAAATCCTTCAAGCCGAACGGGAGCGTAAAGAACTTTCCGGTATTCGGAAATTGGCAAAAGATCGTGCAAAAAAAGCAAATCTCCATAATAAAAAATTACGCGATTGCCGTGTTCATTTTGGCGATACAAAAAACGAACGTTATCTAGATACTACTTTGTTTATTACCGAGGGCGATTCGGCATCGGGAAGTATTACCAAATCCCGAAATGTTAATACCCAGGCAGTTTTTAGCTTAAAAGGAAAACCTTTAAACAGTTACGGTTTAAGTAAAAAAATAGTGTACGAAAACGAAGAATTTAATTTGCTTCAGGCCGCTTTAAATATTGAAGAATCGTTAGAAGATTTGCGTTATAACAATATTGTAATCGCTACCGATGCCGATGTGGACGGTATGCATATCCGGTTGCTTTTAATTACATTTTTTCTTCAATTTTTTCCCGAAGTAATTAAAGAAGGCCATTTGTATATTTTGCAAACACCACTGTTTAGGGTGCGCAATAAAAAGGAAACCATTTATTGTTATACCGACGAAGAACGTATAAATGCTATTGAAAAACTAAAACCAAAACCCGAAATAACCCGATTTAAAGGACTTGGAGAGATTTCGCCCGATGAGTTTAAAAATTTTATTGGCGAGGATATCCGTCTCGATCCGGTAATGTTGGATAGCAACATGTCCACCGAAGAATTACTATCATTTTATATGGGCAAAAATACTCCGACCCGACAGGAATTTATCATCCAAAATCTAAAAGTTGAAATGGATGTAGTTGAATAATTTGAGAGATGAATTATGGAATTGGTATTATTTTTGGTTTAAAATAAAAATTCCATCAAAAAAATAAGTTAAAAAACATAAAAATATAAGGCTTAAAGTTTAAATTTGTAATACATCATCTGTTTAAAAAAAACAGTGTAAACTTTAGCATTATGTTATATATAAAAGATAAAAAACAGAAAAAACAAAAACGCTCCTACGAACATTTACACATACATACCAGTAGCGAACAGGTGCATAGAATAAAAAAAGTAGGCAAGGTGTTTTTAAATGGTAAACCCAAACCAAAATTAACTAATTAATGATTGAAGAAGGCGACGATTTAATAAACGAACAAGACGAACATAAAGAAACAATTACCCGCGTTACGGGTATGTACAAAGATTGGTTTTTAGACTATGCTTCATACGTTATATTAGAGCGGGCCGTACCAGCCATAGAAGACGGGTTTAAACCCGTACAGCGCCGTATTATGCACTCCATGAAGGATCTGGACGACGGGCGCTACAACAAAGTGGCCAATATTGTTGGGCATACCATGCAGTACCACCCGCATGGCGATGCTAGTATTGCCGATGCCATGGTACAAATCGGTCAGAAGGATTTATTAATAGATACCCAAGGTAACTGGGGCAATATCCTTACCGGCGATGGAGCTGCGGCATCCCGTTATATCGAGGCACGCCTATCTAAATTTGCCCTCGATGTGGTCTTCAATCCCAAAATTACCGAGTGGCAAGCCTCTTACGATGGTCGTAGAAAAGAACCCATTAACTTACCCGTTATGTTCCCCTTGCTGTTGGCACAGGGTGCAGAAGGTATTGCTGTAGGACTTTCAACAAAAATTTTACCGCACAATTTTATAGAACTTATAGAGGCTTCCATAAAGCATTTACAGGGTAAGCGTTTTATTATTCTACCCGATTTCCCAACAGGAGGAATAGCCGATTTTTCCGATTATAAAGATGGCATGCGGGGAGGAAAGGTACGGGTACGGGCCAAAATTTCGCAGTTGGACAAAAATACGCTTACCATTACCGAATTGCCTTTTGGTACAACCACATCATCCTTAATAGATTCTATTTTAAAGGCGAACGACAAAGGTAAAATCAAAATAAAAAAGATTGAAGACAATACGGCTTCCGAAGTCGAAATACTGGTACATTTACCTTCTGGGTTGTCGCCCGATAAAACCATAGATGCTCTTTATGCCTTTACCAGTTGCGAAAGTTCCATTTCACCCTTGGGCTGTATTATAGAAGACAATAAACCGTTGTTTATCGGGGTATCCGAAATGTTGCGGCGAAGTACCGATAACACGGTCCAGCTATTAAAACAGGAATTGGAAATTAAGCTTAACGAGCTTGAGGAACAATGGCATTTTGCTTCGTTGGAACGTATTTTTATAGAAAACCGAATTTATCGCGATATTGAAGAAGAAGAAACATGGGAAGGCGTTATAAAGGCTATAGATAAGGGATTGCAACCACATATTAAACATTTAAAACGGACCGTTACCGAAGAAGATATTGTACGGTTAACAGAAATTCGTATTAAGCGTATTTCAAAATTCGATATAGATAAAGCACAACAAAAAATAGATGCTTTAGAAGCCGATATCGCCGAGGTTAAGCACCATTTGGCACATCTTATCGACTATGCTATTGCCTATTTTACAAGATTAAAAAAGGAATATTCCGAAGGTAGAGAGCGCAAAACCGAAATCCGTACGTTCGACGATGTCGATGCTACAAAAGTGGTAATACGGAACACTAAACTATACGTAAACAGAGAAGAGGGGTTTGTTGGAACATCGCTGCGACGTGACGAATATGTGGGCGATTGTAGTGATATAGACGATATTATTGTGTTTACCAAAGAAGGCAAAATGATGGTAACCAAAGTAGATAGCAAAACCTTTGTAGGCAAAGATATTATTCATGTGGCCGTGTTTAAAAAGAAAGACAAACGTACCATTTATAACCTTATTTATCGCGATGGTAAAACCGGGCCATCGTACATAAAACGTTTTGCCGTTACGGGCATAACACGCGATAAAGATTACGATTTGACCAACGGAAATAAAAATTCGGACATCTTGTATTTTTCGGCAAACCCCAATGGCGAGGCCGAAGTGGTAACCGTATTGTTGCGCCAAGCAGGAAGTATTAAAAAACTAAAATGGGATATCGACTTTGCCGATATTTTAATAAAGGGACGAAACTCTAAAGGTAATTTAGTAACCAAATATTCGGTTAAAAAAATCGAATTAAAAGAAAAAGGCGTATCTACTTTAAAGCCCCGTAAAATTTGGTTCGACGATACCGTACAGCGCCTAAATGTAGATGGTCGGGGCGATTTGTTGGGCGAGTTTAGGGGCGAGGATCGTATTTTAATCATTAACCAAAAAGGTGTGGCCAAAACCATAATGCCGGAACTTACTGCACATTTTGAAGACGATATGGTGGTTATTGAAAAATGGTTACCCAAAAAGCCCATTTCGGCCGTTTATTATCATGGCGAAAAAGAACTGTATTACGTAAAGCGGTTTGTAATTGAAAATGAAGGCAAAGAAGAATTGTTTATTTCAGAGGATGAAAACTCGCATCTCGAAATTGTTTCCACCGATTGGTTCCCCATGGTCGAAATTGAATTTGTAAAGGAACGTGGTAAGGACCGAAAGGATAATTTAATAGTTAATTTAGAAGAGTTTATAGCCGTTAAAGGCATTACCGCATTGGGTAACCAACTTACAAAAGATAAGGTAAAACAAATTGATGTGTTGGAATCCTTACCTTACGAGGCACCCGAAGAAATAAATGCCGAAGATTTGGAAGTGGTCGATGAAGAAACGGTTGATAACGCAAGCGAACCCGAAACAAATACTGATAATACTGTGTCGCCTCCTAATAACGATAAAAAGGATGGAGGTGGACAAACCTCTCTGTTTTAGGTAAGGGTAAATAGCTAACAGCCCCTAAGGTCTAAATATTTCAATGTCAAGAACCGAATATAAAATGCGTAATCCCCATAAAAAACTCTTAACTAAATTTTTAGATTTGGCCATTAGGGAATTTGATACCTTTACACTCCAAAATATTTAAACTTTACATGTCAAAAAACGGTATTCCATTTAAAAAAACAGGCTATTTTTCGTCTTTAATATGCGATTATTTAGATGAATCCCCACAGTTAACGCCGTTTTACAACCGTTACCCCTCTATTGAAAGTTTTAAACTTCAAATAGAGGAAAAGCAAAAGTCTGGATATTCCAATATATCCAACAGAGCTGTTTTGGTTTCGATGTTAAAACGTCAATACAGTACTTTGGAGGCCTCTTTATCCACATTAAACCACATTGAAAATTTAAGCTCCGAAAACACATTTACCATAACAACGGGACATCAGCTTAACCTGTTTACAGGGCCTTTATATTTTCTGTATAAAATAATTTCGACCATAAACCTTTCAAAGGTATTAAAAAAAGCCTACCCCGAGTACCATTTTGTACCTGTATATTGGATGGCCACCGAAGATCACGATTTCGAAGAGATTAATTATTTTAATTTTCGGGGGAAAAAAATACAGTGGAATCAACCGTTAGGTGGGGCAGTAGGCGAACTTTCTACCGATGGTTTGGATGCGGTTTTCAATCTGTTCGAAATGGAATTGGGTACCACCACCAATGCCCAAAAATTAAAGCAACTATTTAAAACGGCATATTTAGAGCACAGTAATCTTGCAAAAGCCACACAATATTTGGCAAACGAACTGTTTAAAGAACAAGGCTTGGTTGTTATAGATGCCAACGACAAAGCTTTAAAACAATTGTTTGTGCCTTTTATTAAGGACGATTTGCTGAACAATACAGCCTTTAATCAAGTGTCGCAAACCAATAAGCAGTTAAGTGGAATTAAAGAGAAATTATATAATATTCAGGTAACACCACGGGAAGTTAATCTATTTTATTTAAAAGAACATTTAAGAGAGCGTATTGTTTTTGAAGATGAGAAATACAAAGTACTAAACACCAATATTGTTTGGGGTAAATCTGAAATTTTACAAGAAATAGAGCAGCATCCCGAACGTTTTTCACCTAACGTCATTATGCGTCCGTTGTACCAAGAGGTCATTCTGCCCAACTTGTGTTATATTGGGGGTGGTGGCGAAATAGCCTACTGGCTGCAGTTAAAATCGTTTTTTAATGCAGTAAATATTCCATTTCCGGCGCTGTTGGTGCGTAATTCGGCATTGCTTCAATCGTTAAAGCAGAAGGAAAAATTAGAAAAACTACATATTTCAACCGAAGATATTTTTCTAAAGCGCCACAGTTTCATCAATAAAAAAGTAAGGGAAATTTCGAATATAGACATTGATTTTTCGATACAAAAGGAATATTTAGAGACTCAATTTAAAGCGCTTTACATCTTGGCCAAACAAACCGATAAATCGTTTGTAGGTGCTGTAAAAGCTCAAGAAAAAAAACAGTTAAAAGGTTTAGAATATTTAGAAAAGCGATTACTGAAGGCGCAGAAACAAAAATTGAAGGACGAGGTATTGCGTATTACCGAGCTTCAAAACGAACTATTTCCCAACCAAGGCCTTCAGGAGCGCAATACTAATTTCTCCGAATTTTATTTAGAGTACGGGGACATATTAACAACAACCTTAATAGAAAACCTAAATCCGTTACAGCAGGACTTTGTTGTAATAAACCTATAATGAGTATGCACAAAATAGATATGGATCTTGTGGAAATGACACTCGATGTCATGAAATACACTATAGATAGAATTTCATCAACCAACAATCCTATAGGAAAGCCCAAAAAGGCGGAGGAACTGAAAGCTTTGGTTGGAGAAACCATTACCCAAAAGGGGATTGGAGGCGAGGAAGCCTTTAAACTTTGGAAAGACCATTTGGTAAAGGCTACTGTTCCGGTCGATCATCCACGTAATTTGGCCTTTGTACCGGCATCGCCAACCCGTGCGGCCGTTATGTTCGATTTAGTTACATCGGCTTCCAGTATCCATGGCGCATATTGGATGGAAGGTGGTGGAGGTATTTTTGCCGAAAACGAAGCTATGCGTTGGATGGTATCGCTTACCGGATTGCCCGAAGGTGCTTTTGGAGTGTTTACCAGTGGCGGTACAGCAGCCAATTTGTCGGCCATAGTTGCGGCACGTGAAAATTGGCGCAGTCGGGACGATAAGAACAAAAATGAAAAAGGGATGATAATGGCTTCGGTTGGAGCACATTCGTCGGTTAAGGCTATGGCCAAAGTAGCCGATATTGACGTGCTGCTTGTCGATACCGAAGATAAACTGGAAGCACAGGCCTTACAAGACAAAATAGATGGATTAACCAAAGTCCAACGCCAACGTTTGTTTGCTGTTGTAGGCACCGGAGGCACTACAAATGCGGGTATTATTGACGATTTATTGGGAATTGGCACTATTTGTGAAACCGAAAACCTTTGGTTTCATGTCGATGCCGCTTATGGCGGTGGTGCGTTGTTGGCCGATTCGGTAAGGCATTTGTTTGCCGGCATAGAAAAAGCCGATAGTATTACGATAGATCCCCATAAATGGATGTTTTCGCCATACGATTGTGGAGCGGTTATTTATAAAAATCCGGAATTGGCCAAAAAAGCACATTCGCAACAAGGCTCTTATCTCGATATTTTTAAAGATGAAGGTGCCCATGGTTTCAATCCAACGGATTACCAAATACAGTTAACCCGCCGTGTACGTGGTTTGCCTTTATGGTTTTCGTTGGCTATGCATGGCACCGACCGGTACAAACAAGCGGTAGAGCGGGGTTTGGAACTGGCACAAATAGCGGGAAGGCTTATAAACGAAATGCCACATGTGGCGTTGGTTCGGGAACCGAGTTTGTCTTGTGTGCTGTATAGAAGAATAGGATGGAAACCAGAAGATTATACCAATTGGACCTACGAAAACCACAAAAAAGGCTTTGCTTTGGTTACGCCTACCAAATGGAAATCGGGTGATGTTTTTGAAACTATTTCACGTTTTTGTTTTATAAACCCCGATACGACCGAAGATGATATTAGGCTTATTTTGGAGACGATGCGGTAGGAAGGAAG
>JBKEDH010000039.1:0-32238 GCA_047975295.1 Aestuariibaculum sp. | reverse complement strand
TTTTAGAGCATGTTTAAATTTGTATGATAGACTTTTTGTATAGTTTATTTTTGATGTATAATGAGACAAAATAGAAGATAATAGCTGGTTTACTTGATAAAAGTTTAAACGAGTTCAGTTGAAAAAAAGTCAAGATGGTATTTGTATATGTTTTATGAAGAAGAGGTTATTTTCGAAAAAATGCCTTTCCAGCGCAGTTTTCGGATAAATTTGCCCTCTTTCTTTGAAACCAAAAAGGGGATATGTTTCCTTTTAGCCTTAAAAAAGCCTATTAGATAATCGAAAAATACAGAAATCCGTTTCTTTTTAAAAGCCATTTTAAAAGCCGAGATACATATTAGGGTAAAGCCATAGCGCATTTTGTACATGGCTTCACCTTGAAGATATTTAGACGATTTACTGTAACTTTTTCCCGTAGGTTTTAGGTGCTTTACTTGTAAAGAACGATCGGTTAAAATATCCCATCCATGATATTTGGCCAGTAATTCGTCTGCAGTATCCCAACCCATTGAAGGTTTTAATTTGCCAATTTGTAAAAAGCAGGATTTTCGGTATGCTTTTAGGGCGCCGCGAATATGGTCTTTTCGGGTAAGATTTTCTAAAACCCAATGCCCATTTTTTTCAATATAACAAAAACCCGAAGCCAATCCCAGTTTATTATTGTTGTCGAAATGGTTTTTAAGTGTTTCTAAGTACTTTTCGGGAAAAATTAAATCGGCATCGAATTTACAGATAACATCGTAATTGTCGTCCAATTTATAATAGCCTTTATAAAAAGCGGTAACAATTTTTGAGCCTGGCAGGTGCTGGTTGGATGAGTTGGAATTTACTAATTGTATCCATTTATGTTTTTCGGCATATAATTCTACAATCGAAGCAGTGTTGTCGGAAGAATTATCGTTTACAACTACAACTTGTTTGGGCAAAAGTGTTTGCTTTACCAAAGATTCTAAGGTTTTGCCTATATACTCTTGCTCGTTATGTGCCGGAATAACAATGTAAAAATTCAAATCCAAAAGATTAAATATTCAAAAAAATTAAGCTCTTTCGGCATAAACAATATAATAACGTGGTGTAAACCAACGTAAAATGGTACGAAAACCTAATTTTTTGGTTGGATTTGTCCATTTTTTTCGGGCTATTACTTTCCATCCTGTTTTTTCCAAAAGCCAATCCAATTGCCAATCTTCAAATTCGTGATAATGTCGGTCCCATGGGTCGGTTTTACTTCGATAGGCCGTAGAAAACCATAGCCGTAATGGTACACTAACAATTATTTTATTTGCTTTTATGGCCTGTAATACGGTAAAGGGCGATAATAGATGCTCGAAGATTTCGAATGCTGTTATTACAGAGGCATTGCTGTTGGTAACGCTGCTTACATTAAAATCTAAATCTTCTCCTTTGGTGTTTTCTACCGAAAACCCATTGTTTTTGAGTACTTTAGAAAACGGATTTTCAATACCCAAATCTAAAATAGTTTCGGAAGTATTAATATGTCTCTTTAAAAAATCTAATGTTAACTGATAACGCTTATGCGGTATTTTTCCGTTATACATAAAATGGATATTCTTTAATATTGATAAACAAAAGCATTAATGTGCATGCCGGCACCAACACTTGCGAATATAATAATATCGCCTTTATTAAGGCTGTGGTTTTCCAATTTATTCTGTTTTACCAAATCGAAAAGGGTAGGAATGGTAGCCACCGAACTATTGCCAAGCTTTTGTATGCTCATGGGCATAATATTTTCGGGAATTTTTGTTTTGTACAAGCGATAGAAACGTTTTAAAATAGCTTCATCCATTTTTTCGTTGGCTTGGTGTATAAAAATCTTTTTTACTTCCGAAATATCTATTCCACTAGTATCAAGGCATGATTTCATGGCTAAGGGAACGTGGTTTAGGGCAAATTCGTAAATTTTGCGTCCTTCCATTTTTATATATTTCGTATTAGGGTCTAGTGTTTTGTTGTATGAACAATTGTAGCTAAGATAGTAAGCTTCATCTAAAGCATAGGTAACCGTTTCGTGAGCTAAGATACCCCCTTGCTCGCTGGTAGCTTCTATAATGGTAGCGCCCGCGCCATCGGAAAAAATCATGGCATCCCGATCATGTTCATCAACTACCCGAGAAAGGGTTTCCGAACCAATAACCAAACAGCGTTTTGCTATTCCTGCTTTTATAAAGGCATGTGCCTGTATAACGCCTTCAATCCAGCCGGGGCAACCGAAAAGGATGTCGTAAGCTACACATTTCGGATTTTTAATTTGTAGCTTGTGTTTTACTCGAACCGATAGCGAAGGCAGTACATCGCTTTGTTTAGTGTTATATTTTACATCGCCAAAGTTATGGGCAACAATAATATAATCTAAAGTTTCCTTGTTTATTTTAGCATCGGAAATAGCTTTTTCGGCAGCAAAAAAGGCAAGATTGGATGAGGTTAAATCGGGGCTGGCATAGCGCCTTTCTTCAATACCTGTTATGGCTTTGAATTTTTCTATAATAACCTTGTTGGGTGCTTTAAAATCTGTTCCGTCGTTGTTTAAAAAGTGGTGGTTGTTAAAAGCTTCGTTTTTTTTGATAATTTCTGGAATGTAGCTTCCAACACCTGTTATTTTTATAGTCATAAAAAAATAATTGCCTTTTATTTAGCAGTATATAAAGATACATGCTTTTTAATAAAAGGCAATTAGAACTTGTTTTTATTTTACGATGTTCAACACTAAGTTTAAATTTCGGCGTATGCTTCGGTGGGAGTACACGAACATACCAGATTTCGGTCGCCATAGGCATCATCCACACGTCTTACCGAAGGCCAGAATTTGTTTTCTTTTACATAGTCCAACGGAAATGCAGCAGCCTCTCTTGTGTATGGAAGTGGCCAGTTATCGGCTGTAATCATACCTAAAGTATGTGGTGCGTTTTTTAGTATGTTGTTATCGTCTTCAGCGGAAATATTGTCAATTTCATTTTTAATGGCAATCATAGCATCACAAAAACGGTCTATTTCAGCTTTATTTTCGCTTTCTGTCGGTTCTATCATTAAAGTTCCGGCAACCGGAAACGATACCGTTGGCGCATGGAAACCGTAATCCATTAAACGTTTGGCTATATCGCCAACTTCTATACCATGAGCTTTAAATGGACGGCAGTCTACGATCATTTCGTGTGCTGCACGACCACGCTCTCCAGAGTAAAGCGTGTCGAAATTTCCTTGTAGTCTGCTTTTAATATAATTGGCATTTAAAATGGCTATTTTGGTTGATTCGGTTAGCCCTTCGGTACCGAGCATTTTAATATAACCATAGGAAATCAAACAAACCAAAGCAGAACCAAAAGGTGCTGCTGAAATGGCCGAAATGGCTTTTTTTCCACCCGATTTTACTAACGGATTCCCCGGTAAAAACGGTTTTAATTGCTTAGCCACACAAATAGGGCCTACGCCAGGACCACCACCACCGTGCGGTATGGCAAATGTTTTATGTAAATTGAGGTGACAAACATCGGCACCTATTTGCCCGGGGTTAGTTAAACCAACTTGGGCGTTCATATTGGCACCATCCATATAAACCTGTCCGCCATTATCATGGATTATATTGGTAATTTCCTTAATGGCCGATTCGTAAACACCGTGCGTTGAGGGGTAGGTAACCATTAAACAGGACAGATTATCTTTGTGTAAAATAGCTTTTTCTCGTAAATCATTAACATCGATATTGCCTTCGGGTGTAGACTTTGTAACCACTACTTTCATACCTGCCATAACAGCACTGGCGGGATTGGTGCCATGGGCCGATGCGGGAATTAGGCAAATGTTTCTGTAGTTTTCACCACGCGATTCGTGATAGGCTTTTATTACCATTAAACCCGCAAACTCACCCTGTGCACCGGAATTGGGTTGTAATGATGTGGCCGCAAATCCAGTAATTTCGGTTAATTGTTTTTCTAATGTCTTTAGTACTTCTAAATAACCTTTTGCCTGCTTTTTTGGAACAAACGGATGGATGCTTCCCCATTGTGGATTACTTAATGGTAACATTTCTGATGCTGCATTAAGTTTCATGGTACATGAACCAAGGGAAATCATGGAGTGGTTCAGAGCCAAATCTTTACGTTCCAGTTTTTTGATGTAGCGCATCAATTCGGTTTCGGAATGGTACGAATTAAATACCGAATCGGTTAAAAATACCGAGTTACGTTCTAAGTTATCAGGAATTGCATTGTTTTCTGCAAAAGCACTTATTTTTAAGGTCTGTTTTTTAGCTGCTTTTGCAAAAATATAGATAATATCGTTTAAATCTTTTACCGAAGTTGTTTCGTTAAGGGCGATAACAACTGTTTTTTTGTTTGGATAATATAAATTGATTTTTTTCTTTTTGGCAAGCTTTTCAATTTTCTTGGCTTTGGCTTTTACTTGTAGTGTATCAAAAAAGTTTTTGTTTAGTTGTTTGTAGCCCAGTACCGTTAAAACATCCGATAGGGTAGTGGCTGCATTATGTACTTTGTTGGCTATAAACATTAAACCTTTGGGGCCATGATATACGGCGTACATACTTGCCATAACAGCCAATAAAACCTGTGCTGTACAAATGTTTGAAGTCGCTTTGTCTCGTTTTATATGTTGTTCGCGTGTTTGTAAGGCCATGCGTAATGCACGGTTACCATCTTTATCTTTTGTAACACCAATTATACGTCCGGGAATATCACGCTTATAGGCTTCCTTTGTTGCAAAAAATGCAGCATGCGGGCCACCATATCCCATTGGGATACCGAAACGTTGGGTAGAGCCTACTACAACATCAACACCAAATTTACCAGGGGCTTCAAGTTTTATCAAACTTAAAATATCGGCTGCAACAGCTACTTTAATATGGGCTTCGTTTGCTTTTTTCGTAAAAGCTTCAATATTGGATATGTTTCCATGCTTACCCGGATATTGTAAAAGAGCACCAAAAAAATCCGAAGAAAAATCGAAAGACTCTTCATCACCAATAACCAATTCTATGTCAATGGGCAAGGCTCTTGTTTGTAAAACCGATAAAGTTTGTGGTAAAATATGTTTTGAAACAAAAAATTTGTTTACACCTTCTTTTTTCTGCTCACGGCTACGTACGGCAAAAAGTAAGCCCATGGCTTCTGCAGCTGCCGTGGCCTCGTCAAGTAGCGATGCGTTGGCAATTTCCATACCTGTTAAATCGATAACTATAGTTTGGAAATTTAATAAAGCCTCCAATCGGCCTTGGGCTATTTCGGCCTGGTAGGGTGTGTAGGCCGTGTACCAACTTGGATTTTCCAAAATATTACGTTGGATAACCGCAGGTAATATTGTTGGATGATAGCCTAAACCAATATACGTCTTGTAAACCTTATTTTTAGACGATAGTGCTTGTATATGATTAAGATACTCATACTCGGTCATGGGTGCATCTAATTTCAACTCTTTTTCCAAACGGATATCGTCCGGAATGGTTTCGTAAATTAATTGCTCTAAAGATGAAACACCAATAGTCTCTAACATAGTGTTTCGGTCGTTTTCTCCAGGGCCAATATGGCGCAGTGTAAAAGCGTTTGTATTCATTAAAACATGATTTTTTTTGAACGATGCGCAAAAATAAGTATTATTTAGGGGTGTTTATCTGTAAAATATTGAAAGTTTTAAACATTTAACATTGTTGTTAACACTTTATTTATTTTTGCTGTTATGAAGTATTTAAAACAAGGACTCGACTTTTATATAAATAGTAGTATCCATGTGGCATTGTCGGTAGTTTCGTTAACTTATATTACACTTATGGAATTTAAGTTGCCCTTCGATAAAGTCTTACTGGGCTTTGTTTTTTTTGCTTCTGTAACGGGATATAATTTTGTTAAGTATTTTGGAACTGCCAAATCGTATTATAGGCAAATAGCTCGTTGGCTAAAATACATACAATGGTTTTCGTTTTTTTGTTCTTTGTTTATGTTGGGTTTTATGTTACAGCTTAAAATAAAAACACTACTTTATATTTGTGGCTTTGGAGTGGTTACCTTTTTGTATGCCATCCCGTTTTTGCCTAAACGTTTTTATTTGGACCATAAGCATAATTTACGTAGCGTAAGAGGTATAAAAGTATATTTGATAGGTTTGGTCTGGGCTGGGGTTACGGTATTTTTGCCCTTGGAGAACAATGGTTATAATGGTATCGATAGCCATGTTACGATTACTGCTGTGCAGCGTTTTGTGTTTGTTATTGCGTTAATGTTGCCTTTCGAAATTCGTGATATGCAGTTCGATAGCTTAAAACTGGCTACCATACCCCAAAAAATCGGTGTAAAAAAAACAAAAATATTAGGTTTTGTCTTAATGAAAATATTTGTACTGTTAGAGTTTTTAAAAGCTGATTTTTTAATTATGAATTTTATTGAGCTTGGTCTGGTGGCAACATTAACTTTATTGTTGATATTGGGTGCAACCAAAACACAGAAAAAATATTATAGCTCATTTTGGGTTGAAGCCGTACCTGTGGTCTGGTTGTTATTAGTGCTACTGGACAGACATTTTTTTTAAGGCCACCATAAAGGTTTCTTTAATCGATTTTTTTTGATTCCTGTTAAGGCAGGTTATTTTCGATTTCTTTACGGTTTGTGTTAGTTTATGGTTGTTTTTGCTAAAGGCAGAACAACTTGGACAGTATGTTAAATGAAAGTGTAGTCTAACTTTTTCCCATAAGGAAGCTTCTGCATACTGCGATTTGTTGCATACATGATTTGCTTGTCTGCATTTTAATAGTAATGTGTAAAATTTTGGCATCATTATAACCAGTTTTTCTTTAAACAATTTGCCATTGCAGCACGGGCTCTATGTATTATTACCCATAGATTGGATGCCGTAATATTCAATTCGTTACATATTGTTTGGGTCTCCAAGCCTTCAATGGTTTTCATTTTAAAAACCGTAGCCTGCTT
Source organism: Aestuariibaculum sp. (assembly GCA_047975295.1). Classification (GTDB taxonomy): domain Bacteria; phylum Bacteroidota; class Bacteroidia; order Flavobacteriales; family Flavobacteriaceae; genus JBKEDH01. The sequence continues at coordinate 25,288 of JBKEDH010000039.1, read as the reverse complement.
TTGGGGCAGTTTGTTTAAACAATCATGTATGGCGTGTCTAAGTTCTGTATTCTCGATATTATCTTCGGCGGTTTTGGTAAAAATATCAGGTACGTTCTTCTCTATCCAATCACCATCCGATTTGTTTTGTTTGTTTTGGCTCATAAGAACTTCGGCTCTACCTTTATTGGAGTTGGCTTTTCTGTAATAATCGATTATTTTACGTTTTAAAATAGATGTAAGCCAAGTGCGTTCGCTGGCTTCACCTTTAAAGTTTTTCATAGATTTTAATCCGGCCAAAAAAGTTTCCTGTACCAAATCTTGTGCGATATCCCTATCTTTCACACGCGAAAAAGTGTAGTTAAACAAATAATCGGCATGTAAATCGATCCATTTTTCAGGATTGATGTCGTGTTTTGGCATTCGATTTTAATCTTTCTATAAAAATAGTGTTTTTAGATTGAAAGTTAGAAATTAATAACCAAAAGTTAAAAAATGCTTAAATAGAAAAGTCAACGATAAGTTCAAGTATAATATTCTAAATTATTTAATCAATCCTGCCCGTTTTAGAAGGGCTTTCGGTTGTGGTTCTTTTCCGCGAAAGCGTTTGTACAGTACCATAGGGTCTTCGGTACCGCCTTGAGATAAAATATGGTTTTTAAATTTATCGGCAACGGTTTTGTTAAAAATACCACTTTCTTTAAAATACTCAAAAGCATCGGCATCTAAAACTTCGGCCCATTTGTAACTGTAATAACCGGAGGAATAACCGCCCTGAAAAATATGCGAAAATGCTGTGCTCATACAGTTTTCGTTAACTTCCGGGTATAGTGTGGTACTTTTAAAGGCGTTAAGTTCGAGGGCTTTTACCGAAGTAATATGGGCTGGATCTGTATTGGCGTGCCAACTCATGTCCAAGAGGCCAAAACTTAACTGGCGTAAGGTTTGCATGCCTTCGTTAAAAGTAGCCGATTCTTTTATTTTGTTAACTAATTCCATAGGGATAGGATCGCTTGTTTCGTAGTGTACAGCAAACAGTTCTAAGGCTTCTTTTTCGTAGCACCAATTTTCCATAATCTGGCTTGGCAATTCTACAAAATCCCAATACACACTAGTTCCCGAAAGACTGGGGTATGTAGTGTTGGCAAGCATACCGTGAAGTGCATGGCCAAACTCATGGAATAAAGTGGTTACCTCGTTAAAGCTTAAAAGTGATGGTTTGGTTTTGGTGGGTTTGGTGAAATTACAGACTATAGAAACATGTGGTCGAGAATTTTCGTCATTTTTAACATACTGTGGTTTGTAGGATGTCATCCATGCACCGTTGCGTTTTCCTGCTCTGGGGAAAAAGTCGGCATAAAAAATGGCAATTAAGTTTCCGGAGCCATCGGTAACTTTGTAGGTAAGTACGTCGTCGTGATATTTGTCGATGGTGTCGATGGTTTCAAAATGTAAATCGAACAGCTTTTGGGCCACCGTAAAAGCTCCGTTTATAACATTTTCGAGCTTAAAATAGGGTTTTAACAGCTCGTCGTCCAAGTGGTAAAGTTTCTGTTTTAACTTTTCGGCATAATAGGCGCCATCCCATTTTTCTAAACGTTCAATTCCATCTTGTTCTTTAGCAAAATTTTCAAGAGTTTTAAATTGGTTTTGGGCTGCGGGCTTGGCTTTTTCTAACAGTTCGTTTAAAAAAGCAGTAACATTTTCGGGGGTTTTTGCCATGCGTTCCTCTAAAACAAAATGGGCATGTGTTTTGTAACCTAAAAGTTGGGCACGCTCGTAACGCAGTTTAACGATGTTTAAAACAATGTTTTGGTTGTCTAATTTATTGTTATGAAAGCCTTTGCTTCCGGCGGCCAAGCTTATTTTTTTACGTAGTTCCCTATTGTTGGCATAGGTTACAAATGGGATATAGCTTGGGTAATCCAATGTAAATAACCATCCGTTTTTACCTTTGCTTTCTGCTAGTTGTTTAGCAGCTTCTTTAGCGCCTTCTGGTAGTCCGGACACGTTGTCTTCGTTTTCTATAAACATTTCGAATGTATTGGTCTCGGCCAAAACATTTTCACCAAATTTTAAGGTTAATTGGCTTAATTGTTTGTCAATGTCACGGAGTTGTTGTTTTTTATCTTCGGATAAATTGGCACCGTTTCTTGAAAAATTTTTGTATTTTTTTTCCAAAAGCCTAAGCTGTTCGGTTGTTAAGTTAAGTGCTTCTCTTTGTTGGTAAATGGTCTTTATACGGTCGAACAAATTTTCGTTAAGCGTAATGTCATTACCGAATTCCGATAATAATGGCGATACTTCTTGGGCAATATTCTGGATTTGTTCGTTGGTTTCGGCAGCATTCAAATTAAAAAAGATACTTGAAATCCTGTCCAATTGTTCGCCCGAAAATTCTAAAGCTTCAATAGTATTTTTAAAAGTTGGAGCTTCGGTATTTTGGACTATGGCATCTATTTCTGCTTTGGCTTTTGTAATAGACTGTTTAAAAGCCGGTAAAAAATCTTTATGGTTTATTTTACAAAAAGGTGCTGTATTGTAAGGAGATTCAAACGGTTTTAAAAGGTAATTTTTCATACTTGGTTTTAATTCTGAATAGTTGTGCAAGATACCGTAAATAGTGGTAAAAATAAAACCCGATTTTAATGAAATTAGCATAATTATGTTTAAAAATAATTTTTATTAAAAAAAAATATTACATTTGTATTATTCAAGTTGAATAATACTTGTGGAATATTATATTAAAAAAAAGCAAAAATTAGATAAACTATTGGAGTCTTGGGAAGCAACTTACAAAAAAGGGCAGCTTACATTGTGGATTTTCCTTGCTTTAAAAGATTCTAAAAAATACGTTGACGAAATAAAAGCCTTTGTAGAGACAAAATCGCAAGGGAACATGACCTGCGAAGGACAGAGCCTGTACCGTGCATTGCGAAAATACGAACATATTGGGGTGTTACAGTACGAAAAAGGAGAAGGGAATAAAGGACCCGAACGCAAATATTATTATATGACCGAGCTGGGGCAACAGCTTTTCGACCAGTTTGTACAGCGAAATATCTATCTATTTTATTCAAAAGACATTAAAGAACTGTTAAACTATTAAAACCATGAAAACAATAACGCCTTATTTATTGCGCTTTGCGCTTACCATTACTGTTTTAACCCTTGTTTTTAGATTTTTTCTAAGCTACGGTATTGCACATCAGTCAAATTTAATAACCATTTTATCGGCAGCATTGTACTTTATGGCTATGTTTGCTTCTGGTTGGTATTTTGGACAAAAAGATGGCGAATATTTACCTATTTACGATGTTGGTTTCCGTTTTCATCTCACTACATATTTGGTGCATACAGGCATTACTTTTTTATGGATTTTACTTGGTTTTGGTGCAGAAGCAGAACGAATAGGTATTAGTGTTTACATTGCTGTTTATTGGGGTATTATTCTGTTGGCTCATTTTGTGTTTTATTTATGGGCACGAAAACAGGCTATAGACAGTTTGGATAAGGATGATTTGTTTGAGTAACGAATGCTTGGATTGATTATGTGTTATCGCTGTTCTGCAGATTTTTAAGACCTTAAAGGTTTTTAAAACTTTAAGGTCTTAATGGTAAATGTGATGTTTTGTTGTGTGGCAGGCAAAATCATGCAATCTAAACTTTAAGCCTCGCAACTGCTGCAGCTTACCAAATTGGTTATGAACTCTTTCGATACACTTTGGCTACGTTGGTAATACAGGGTTTTTACACCCAGTTTCCAAGCTTCAATCATTAGTTTGTTGACTTCTTTTATGGGTAAACCAGATGGGATGTTCAAGTTTAAACTTTGCGATTGGTCTATAAATTTTTGCCTTATAGATGCTTGCTGGATAATTTCTAACTGACTAATTTCCTTAAAGGTTTTAAAAACCAGTTTTTCATCTTCGGTTAGCCCGTTTAGATGTTGTACACTACCATGATTTAGCATAATGCTACGCCAGGTATCTTCGTTGTCCAAACCTTTGGTTTCCAAAAGTATTTTTAAATATTTGTTTTTTCGCATAAAATTTCCCTTCGACAAACCAGCTTTATAATAATTACTGCTAAAAGGTTCTATGCCTGGAGATGCTTGTCCTAAAATGGCCGAAGATGAGGTTGTGGGTGCAATGGCCAAAACGGTGGTATTGCGTTTTCCTGTTTCGGTAAGAAGTTCGGGCTCACCGTAAATATTGGCCAGTTCGGTTGTAGCTTTGTCGGCCTCGTGCCTAATATGTTTAAAGATTTGAGAGGTTAATTGTTTGGCTTCGAAGCTTTCAAACGGAATCCTATTTTTTTGTAGATAGGAATGCCAACCCATGGCACCCAAACCTAAGGCTCGGTGACGTTTTGCAAAGCGGTTGGCCGATTTTAAATAGTAATTGTCTTTGGTTTTTATAATAAATTCCTGTAAAACAGCATCGAGAAAGAAAATAGCTAGTTTTACGGCATTGGTATCTTTCCATTCATCGTACAGTTCCAGATTCATGGAAGATAAACAGCAGATAAAAGACTCATCGAAATTAGAAGGCAACATAATTTCCGAACACAAATTACTGGAATGGATTTCCATACCCAAATCTTTATAAATTTGGGGTTTATTGCGGTTTACGTTATCGGTAAAGAAAATATAGGGGAGTCCTTTTTGTTGTCTTGATTCTAGTATTTTAGCCCAAACTTCCCGTTTTTCCATGTCGCCATCTATCATATCCTGCATCCAGTAGTCGGGAACACAAACGCCAAAAAATAAATTTTGAAGTGGATTGCCAATATTTTTTATTTGGAGGAATTCCAAAATATCGGGATGGTCCACATCAAGATAAGCTGCAAAAGCACCACGGCGTACACCGCCCTGCGAAATGGTATCCATAGCGGTATCGAACAGTTTCATAAACGAAACCGCTCCACTACTACGTCCGTTATCGGTTACGGCACTACCACGCCCGCGAAGCGCACCAAAATAACCCGAAGTGCCACCACCAATTTTGGTTTGCATAATAACCTCGCCCAGTTTATGGGTAATGCCCTCTATATAATCGGGAACATGTACGTTAAAACAGGAAATAGGTAGGCCTCTTTCGGTACCCATATTGGCCCATATAGGTGAGCTTAGGCTCATCCAACCATTTTCTATAAGTTCTATAAAAGGTTCTTTAAGTTCGGGTTTGTATAGACGTTTCGATGCGGCCGTTGCCACGCGTTCAATGGCGCCCTGTACCGTTTCGCCTTTTAGCAGATAGCCCCGGTTCAATATTTGTTCGCTTTCTTCGTTAAGCCACCACAATCGTTTCATAAATAATAGAATTTTAAAGGTTTGTCTACGTAAAATTTGCTATTTGCTTTTGTTTCTCCTGTTTTTATTTTGCTTATATGGGAAAAGCTCACGTTGGGTTCCAAAGCTATAAATTGGTCTATTTTCTTAATGCAGTACTTTATTTTGTATGCAACGGCTATGCATACTTTTTTGTCTTTAATTTGTGCCATGCCCAAGTACAGGTTACTGCCCAATTTGTAGTTTTCTTGTTCGTTTTGGGCTATTTCGTTTAAAATGATTTGATGTTGCATGGCTAAAATAAATCTATGGCTTGAATGCTTTTGTCGTGTTTGGTGTATTCCACAGGGCGTTTGGCAAAAAAATCGTCTAACGAATTGGCAAATACTTCCTCTTCAAACCATAACATAGGGTTGTAAGCTTCGGAAGAGATGTTAAAAAGGGTATCGATACCTATTTGCGATAAACTTTCATCTACCCTAAATTTCATAAAATTAAGCAGATCGGTTTTGCTTATGGTATTTAGTTCGCCTTCGGAAAAAATCCAATCTAAAATTTCGGCTTCAACGGCAATAGATTCTTGTACAATTTTTTTAATGTCGCTTTGTGTGCTGCTATCAAAAAAATCGGGAAACTCTTTTTTAATTTCGTTTACAATATAAATTCCGGCATTGGCGTGTACTTGCTCATCGACCGATGTCCATGCAATAATGTTGCTTACGTTTTTCATGTAGCCTTTAAATCTTGTAAACGAAAGGATGATGGCAAATTGGCTGAATAGCGATACATTTTCGATTAAAATTGAAAAAAGGATAAGTGAGAATACATATTTTTTGTGGTCGTCGGATTTTGAGAAAGCCAAAGCTTCGTTCAGGTAATCGATTCGTTTTCTTATTACGGGAATGTCCACCACTTCCAGAAAAGCATCATTGTAGCCCAAAACGGTAAGTAAACGTGAGTAAGCTTCGGAATGCCGGAACTCGCATTCGGCAAAAGTGCTGCCTAAACCATTAAATTCGGGTTTTGGTAAGTGGTTGTACAAATTGCCCCAAAACGACTTTACGGCCACCTCTATCTGGGCTATGGCCAATAGACTTTTTTTTATAATTTCCTTTTCGTTTTTGCTAAGATGTGAATGGAAATCTTGTACATCGGCAGTAAAATCAAGTTCGGAATGAACCCAAAACGATTTGTTTAACGAGTCGGTAAATGTTGTTACTTCGGGATATTCGAAGGGTTTGTAATTAATGCGTTTGTCGAAAATGCTCATTGTGAGTAAGGATTAAATTAAACAATGGCATAAAAAACGAAAGGGAACAAGTGCTAAAAAATAGGTATAGCGACCTTGAATCTTGTTTTTTATGCGAAAACAAAATCCACACTGCTGAAATAGGTATCCCGGCTTGCGATTAAACGCTTACGGTTGCGCAACAGCTCACGATTTACACGTGAATTCCCCTATTTTTTCTTTATAATATTATAGAAAAAGCTTCAACAGGTAGTTGGTTACAAAAATATGTAGGAAGATATATTTTGGCAAGGAAAAGTTCTTAACATGGTGTTGATAATGTAATTAAAGTGTATTCGAATCCTTTACTGTGTTTAAAAGTTGAAGTAAAATAAAATCATAAAAACATATTTTTAATTTGTTTAGATTTAATTTTTCTCTTTTTTTATTAAGACTTTTATAAGCAAATTGTTAAAAAAGATATTTGTTATGCATACATAATACTTTTTTGTATATTTGTCGCAGTTAATTGTAACGTGACTAACTCAATTAATTTAAATAAAAACCCCGATTTTTCGGGGTTTTTATTTTTTATAAATCTTTGGCCGATTCGTAAACTTTTTGTTTTAGGCCTTCTTTGTAAGCAATTATTTTATTTTGTACGCTTTTATTGTTTGCGCCAATTATTTGTGCAGCCAAAATACCAGCATTTTTTGCGCCGTTAAGTGCTACCGTTGCTACTGGAACACCACCCGGCATTTGTAAAATGGACAGAACAGAGTCCCAGCCATCTATGGAGTTGCTGCTTTTTACGGGAACGCCAATAACGGGCAAAGGTGATAACGAAGCCACCATACCGGGCAAATGTGCAGCACCACCGGCACCGGCAATAATAACCGAAATACCCCGTGTGTGGGCGTTTTTACCGTAATCGAAAAGTTTTTCGGGGGTGCGGTGTGCCGAAACGATATCGACTTCAACCTCAATGTTAAATTCCTCTAAAATAACGATGGCGTCCTGCATGACGGGCAAATCGCTTTTGCTGCCCATTATTATGCCTATTTTATTCATAGATTTATATTTTATTGTTTTTGGTATTTAATTTTTTTCAATATTTCCTTTAACCAATTGTTCCTCTTTAATTGGATCCATTTGTTTGTTCGCTTACAACCATAATTGTATTTTTTACTTGTTCGGCAATTTTTCGGGCTTCGTTTATATTTTCGTTTACAATGGTTACATGTCCCATTTTTCTAAACGGACGGGTTTGTTTTTTACCGTAAATGTGTGGTGTAACACCTTCCAAAGCCATAATATTTTCTATGTTTTTATATACCACGTCTCCCGTATGGCCTTCAGTACCTACCAAATTTACCATTACACCGCCAACTTTACTGTCGGTACGCCCTAAAGGCAAGTTTAAAATGGCCCGTAGATGTTGTTCGAATTGCGAAGTGTAACTGGCCTCAATGGTTTGGTGTCCCGAATTATGGGGTCTTGGCGCTACTTCGTTTATTAAAATTTGGTCGTCGTGCGTTAAAAACATTTCAACAGCAAGAAGTCCGACATGTTTAAAGGCTTCCGATGTTTTTAAGGCTACATCAATTGCTTTTTCTGCAATGGTATCAGGTATTCTGGCAGGACAAATAACATATTCCACTTGGTTGGCCTCGGGGTGGAACTCCATTTCCACCACCGGAAATGTTTTGGTGTTGCCCGAAGCATTTCTAACCACAATAACCGCTAATTCGTTTTTAAAGGGAATTAGGGTTTCGGTAACACACTCCACATTGGGCAGGTTTTCTAAGTCGTTAACAGATCTTACTACTTTTACACCAGTACCGTCGTAACCAAATTGAGCCGATTTCCAAACAAAAGGTAATGTTAAACCACCGTTTTCTATGGTATCCTTAATTTCGGAAGTGTATGCAAAGCGCGAAAATGGTGCAGTGGGCAATTTATTATCGACATAAAACAACTTTTGTTGGGCCTTGTTCTGTATGGTACGCAATGTTTTGGATGACGGATATACTGTTACGCCTGCTTTTTCTAAATCTTCCAAAGCATTAACATTAACATTTTCAATTTCAATGGTAAGAATATCGACCTGTTTGCCAAAATTGTAAACGGCGTCGTAATCCATTAGATCGCCCAAATAAAATTCGTTACAGGCTATTTTACTGGGTGCTTCGTTACTGGCATCCATAACACAGGTGTAAATATCGAATTTTCGGGTGTTGTAGAGCAGCATTTTGCCTAACTGTCCGCCGCCAAGAATACCGAGTTTGAAATTTGAAGAAAAATAATTCATTAGTCCTTAAGTTAAAATGAAATTAGCCTGATATGCGTTACAAAAATACATTTTAAATCCAAAATCGCTTTCTAAAATATGGCAATTCCTTAATCTTAATTGATTATCTTTGCTTCTTTCATAAAAACAGCATATAGTGATAAAATTGCACGATAAATATTTTAAACCCTTTATTTCGGCAAAGCAGATAGACGAAGCCATGACCCGATTGGCCAACGAAATAGCCAATGATGTAGGCGACGATATCCCTGTGTTTGTGGGGATTTTAAACGGTTCGTTTATGGTGGTAAGCGATTTTGTAAAAAAATATACAAAACTGTGTGAAGTCACCTTTATTAAATTAGCATCGTATGAAGGTGTGAAATCTACCGAAGATATCCAACGTTTAATAGGGCTTACCCAAGATTTGACCGGGCGAACAGTTATTATTTTGGAAGATATTATCGACAGTGGCAATACTCTTGCCGAAGTACATCGCATTTTTAAGAACGAAAAGGTAAAAACCCTAAAAATAGCAACCTTATTTTATAAGCCGGAAGCCTATAAAAAGGATTTTAAACTGCATTACGTAGGTATTGAAATTCCCAATAAATTTATAGTGGGCTATGGTTTGGATTATGATGGGTTAGGGCGAAATTTACCAGAAGTATATCAAATAAAAGAAACACAACACATGACAAACTTAGTATTATTTGGCCCTCCGGGAGCAGGGAAGGGAACACAAGCCGAATTTTTAAAAGCAAAATACAAATTGGTACATATTTCAACAGGCGATGTGTTCCGTTATAACATAAAAAGCGAAACAGCTTTAGGCATGTTGGCCAAATCGTATATAGATAAGGGCGAATTGGTGCCAGACCAGGTAACAATTGATATGTTAAAGGCTGAAGTAGAAAAAAATACCGATGCCAATGGTTTTATTTTCGATGGTTTTCCGCGTACAAGTGCGCAGGCCAATGCTTTGGATAAACTTTTGGAAAGTAAGGATTCTGCTATTAATGCCATGATTGCTTTGGAAGTTGATGATGAAATTCTGGTAGAACGCTTGCTTAACCGAGGTAAAACAAGCGGTAGGGCAGACGATGCCGACGAATCCATTATACGTAACCGTATTTCCGAATATTATAACAAAACAGCTATTTTAAAGGACTACTATTCCGAACAGAATAAATATTTTGGAGTTGATGGCGTTGGCAGTATTGAAGACATTACCGGGCGTTTGGGCAAGGTAATCGATGCGTTGTAGTCGCTTTTTATTGCTCGTTGTTTGTTTTGTCGATTAAATTTAATCAGTTAAAAACTTCGATAATACACTTTTAAAGAGCTCTAATAAAATCGGAGCTTTAAAAAAGGAAGCTCAAAATAAAAAGTTGAACAGTTGCATAAAACACAACAAACACCACAATTAAACATTTTTAACAGTTAAACAAATCAACAACAAAACAATAAGCACCCAATGACCGAAGGCAATTTTGTAGATTACGTAAAAATGTATGTAAGTTCCGGTAACGGAGGGAAAGGCTCGTCCCACTTGCATCGCGAAAAATATATTGCCAAAGGTGGTCCCGATGGTGGCGATGGTGGCCGTGGTGGCCATGTAATTGTTCGTGGAACGTCGAATATGTGGACACTGCTACATTTAAAGTTTAAACGTCATATCCGTGCCGGCCACGGCGAACATGGCAGTAGTGCCAGAAGTACGGGAGCCGATGGTGAAGATGTTTATATCGATGTACCGCTTGGAACCGTTGTACGCAATACCGAAACTAATACGGTTATTTTTGAAATTACCGAAAACGGCGAAGAAAAAATACTAGTGCAAGGTGGTAAGGGCGGTCTGGGTAACTGGCATTTTAAAAGTGCTACCAACCAAACACCCCGTTATGCACAGCCCGGTTTACCCATGGAAGAAAAATATATAACCATGGAACTTAAGGTTTTGGCCGATGTGGGTCTGGTGGGTTTTCCAAATGCCGGAAAATCGACACTTTTGTCGGTGGTTACTTCAGCAAAGCCTAAAATAGCCGATTACGAGTTTACAACCTTAAAACCTAATTTGGGCATTGTAAAATATCGTGATTTCCAAACCTTTGTTATGGCCGATATTCCCGGAATAATTGAAGGTGCTGCCGAAGGAAAAGGATTGGGACACTACTTTTTGCGCCATATCGAGCGTAATTCGGTACTATTGTTTTTAATCCCTGCCGATGCCAAAGATATAAAGGAACAATACGATATTTTATTGGACGAACTACGGCGTTACAACCCCGAGATGTTGGATAAGGATCGTATAATTGCTGTTTCTAAAAGCGATATGTTGGATACAGAACTAAAAACCGAACTTAAAAAGGAACTCGATAACGAATTGCCCATTCCCTATATGTTTATATCGTCGGTAGCGCAACAAGGCATTACCGAACTAAAGGATAAACTTTGGCAAATGTTGAATAAATAATTGCATGGGTAAGTGTGGTGGTTTATTTGGTGCTTAGAATATTAAATTTGCTATATTTTGTGTGTTTGATGATTTTAGAGTGTGGAGCAGTTTAGTTTTTTTAGCAAATAGAAAAGTCTAAATTATTGCATTTTCAACGAATCAAAAAAAAATAATATTTTTGAAAGAAAAGGTATGAAATAACTTTGGTATATATTTTGACATTTACCTAAGTATAATTACTGGTAAACTACACATAATCCACAAAAAAACAATAAATTATTAACACATGAAACAGTTATCTATATTACTCCTTTTATTTTTTGTTGTATCCTGTGCATCTATTCGTGTAAATTACGATTACGACAAAGAAGCCAACTTTGGTGGTTATAAAACCTACAACTATTACGCCGATATGAAAACAGGTTTGACAGAGTTGGACACCAAGCGTTTTCTTGATGTTTTGGATAAACAAATGCAGGCTAAAGGTTTTTCGTTGTCAGACACTCCCGATTTTTTTGTCGATATAAAAAGCCGTGAATATCAAGAAGCCCAACGCAGTTCGGTTGGTGTTGGTTTGGGTGGAGGTGGCCGCCATATGGGTGGTGGAATTTCTATAGGAGTTCCCGTAGGGCAATCGAAGTTACACCGGACAATGACCATAGATTTTGTAGATGAAGGTAAAAAGCAACTCTTTTGGCAGGCTGTAAGCGAATCAACCTTCAATCCCAATGCAACGCCCGAAAATAAAGAAGCCCAGTTTAATGCCATTATAGAAAAAGTGTTAGGGCAATATCCACCAAAACAATAACTATCTATCTTAAAAACAAAATGTTATGGAAATACAAAATAAAGTAGCTTTAATAACAGGAGGTTCTAAAGGTATCGGGTATGGTGTGGCACAAGCATTGTTGCAATCCGGTATTCATGTAGCAATTACCAGCCGAACCGAAGCTTCGGCACAAAAGGCGGCAGATGCACTAAACTCAAATGCGATGGACGGAGCAAGGGCTATTGGTGTGGTTGCCGATGTTAGGGATTTTGAAAGCCAGCAGCAAGCTGTTAATCGGGTTTTGGAACAGTTTGAACAAATAGATATCGTGATTGCCAATGCAGGGCTTGGCCATTTTGCCAGTATAGAAGATTTAACTGTTGAGCAATGGCACGAAACCATAGATACCAATTTAACGGGTGTTTTTTATACCATAAAGGCTACGGTTGAAGCTTTAAAGCAGACCAAAGGCTATTTTATTACTATTTCCAGTTTAGCAGGCTGTAATTTTTTCGCCAAAGGTTCGGCATATAATGCAAGTAAATTTGGGGTAACGGGATTTACACAGGCCGTAATGTTGGATTTACGCCAATATGGTGTTAAGGTAAGTACTATTATGCCTGGTTCGGTTTCTACATATTTTAATGGCAATACGCCAGATAGTACCGATGCTTGGAAAATACAAATTGAAGATTTGGGCGAGTTGATAGTTGATTTAATTAATATGAACCCCAGAACCTTACCGAGTAAAATAGAAGTGCGTCCTACCATGCCACCTTCTAAATAAAGATTATGAGCCAACTAAAGCTAAATATATTTATAAGTGTAAGTGTAGCTCTGTTATTGTTAGCAAACTGTAAACAAGATAAAAAACAAAATAACACAACCAATTTACTACCCAAAAAACCTAATGTATTGCTTGTAGTGGTCGATGATTTGGGATATGCCGATTTTTCACCTTTTGAAAACCATCGTCCAGAAATTTCAACTCCTAACTTAAAGCGTCTGGCCAATGCCGGTACAGTATATACTCAGGCTTATACAACGGCTCCTGTATGCAGTCCGTCACGAGCAGGGTTAAATACAGGTAAAAACCAATTTCGTTGGGATACAAAAGCGGCCTGGAATCCTGGTTTGCCCGATAGTGTAAAAACTATAGCCGAATACCTTAAAGAAGCCGGTTACACCACTGCAAGAATAGGTAAATCGGACTTTGGAGGTAATTATTTTAAATTCGATGTACGCGAATATCCCTTAAATCATGGTTACGATTATTTTCTTGGCTTTAGCGCCCATGCCCACGATTATTGGTTAACCTCGCAAGAAATAGCCAATCGTACTCCCGATCCAAACGGAACAAGTGCGCATTTAGGACCTTTAATGGAAAATAAAGGCTATAAAAGCTATCCGGACGATACGTATTTAACCGATATTTTTACTGATGAAGCCATCAAATATTTAAAATCTGAAAAAGATAAGCCATTTTTCTTAACATTGAGTTATAATTCGGTTCACCATATTATCCATGAGGTTCCACAGAAATATTTAGATAAATATGACGTAAAGCCTATACATAATTACAATCCGGACAATAACGAAACTTTCAAAAAAATGAAACCGGGTTCGTATGCTGCGTATTATGAAAAATACACCCGTTTAGGAGCTATTAACGATGAGGATATGCGTAAATTTTATATGGCAAATTTAGATTGTTTTGATGATAATTTTGGACGTTTGTTGGATACTTTGCAAGAAGAAGGGTTGGATAGTAATACCATGATTATTTTTATTTCCGATAATGGTGGTTCACCAATTACAGGGGCAAATAATGCACCACTTGCAGGGGGTAAATATTCGCTTTGGGAAGGTGGTATTCGGGTTCCTATGGCGGTTGTTTGGCCGGATAAGGTACAAGCCGGTAAGACGGAGACCAACTATGTTTCGGCTGTTGATATATTACCGACTATAACATCGGCAGCAGGTATTGTACTAAATGATGTTGCTATAGATGGCATAAGTTTGCTAAAACCGCAAAAAGAAAGGCTTATGGTTTGGAAATGGGGCAGAACTTGGGCTGTGCGTAAAGGAAAATGGAAGTTAACCAATACTAACGAACAATGGGGAAAAGGACGTCCGTCCACCCAATATATAAAACCTGTTTCCAATACTTTGAAATTAAAACTTTTTAATTTGGATAAAGATGCTGGCGAACGCCATGATCTATTCAAGGAAAACCCTGAAATTGTAAACCAATTAAAACAGGATTACGATAATTGGATGGATGTTAATGTAGGGAAGTATTAGTGGTTTTAACTGTTGCCCCCTCTAAGTGCAGTCGGGGGAAACTTTTTTATAATAAAACATTTTTTAGTACACGACAAAAAATCAAAAAAAATATCTCAATACATTAATAATTAAAATATTGAATCCATAGACCTCACGGGTTTTTAAAACCTGTGAGGTCTTGAAAATTTAATAAATAAACATTTACAATAAGTATTATTGCTTAACCACTACCCGTACACCTTCGCTATGACTGCTAAATTCTGGAGCATACATGCTTTGTACGGTGGTAATGCCATTGCTCATGTTTCCAGCATTGTTTACACGTAAATCATACTCGAAAATATAAATACCTTTGGGTAGGTAATCGAAAAAGAAATTGGTACTTGCATCTTTAGTGCTTTCGTAGTATCCCAATCCGTCTTGCCATTTGTATTGAGAAATAACGTTTACAGGTTCCAATCCGGCGGCACGCATATCTTTCATGTGGATAAATTCCATATTTCGATCACTGCGTAACTCAATACGAACACGTATCAAATCACCCACCTTTAAAATAGTTTTTGGTGTAATTTCCGAAATTTCCTCTCCTGTATTGGTATTGGTTTTCTTAAAAAGTTTCTTTTTGAGTTTTAAGGGTGTTTCTGCCGAGGTAATTTTGTCCAAATCCTCAAAATATTGCCAGTATAAACCGCCCCAAGCAATACCATTGCCTTTTTTGCTTAGGGTAACTTCTCCCATTTCCGGATTTATCTCACCGGTATTCCAAGTAGTTTTGTAATAGCCCGTTCCGGCTTCAATTTTTGTGTTTTCCAATTTGGAAGGCTCTATTTTTTTGTTTCCAACCAAAACGTTTACGGCATCGGTAACACTTAGCCAATCACTGCCTTGTAGTAATAAAGCATAAACGGCTTCGGTAGTGGCTTTTGTGGTTTTCCATCTATTGGTCTGTTTGTTTTTAAGTAGCCATATTTTTAGGTTATCGATGGTTTCTGTATCGTTCTCAATTTCCGAAAAGGTTTCGATTAGTAAGGCTTGGGTTTCAATAGGTGCTTGGTACCAGTACCAAGAGTTGGTGTTTTCTTTCCAGTACATACCCAATTCTTCCGAAGTGATGCTGGTTTCTTTTAATGATTTTAAAATGCTGTTAGAAGTGGCTTTATCGCCATTACGATACGATATTAAAGCCATTAATCCTTTGGAATATAACGAATGGTTTAACCAATATTTTTGTATTTGTGTTTGGTAATATGTCATGATGGTTTTGACATTTTTCGATGTTTCTATATCCATAAAAAAGCTTCGCATGTACAGATAATGAAGTTGCGAATGGCTTAAATGGTCTTTGTTTAAATCGATATTTCGATTGTATTTTTTTAGATCGTTATACTCTTTTACAAATTGGGAGTCCAAATAATCGATAGCATTTTTTATCATACGTTTATTTTCGGATGTTTTAATCCCTAATTTATTTAAGTGTCCAAATCCTGTAATAATATGTTGAGTGATAAATCGGCTTTCGTAACCGCCCCTAAACCATGGCCAAGCACCCGAACTCATTTGGTTTTGTTCTAGTTTTTGTAAGGCACCCTGTAATTCATTGTTCATTTTATTAAGGTCGAACAACAAAGCGATACGTTTTTTCTGTTCGGTTTCGCTTTGTGCATCGCGCAACCAAGGTGTTTCTTGTATAAGTATATTTTTAAGTGCTTCGTTTTTTTCTAAATTGGAAATTAAAACATCTTGTGAAGCCCATTGGTTGAATACCTCTTGTATTCTAGGGTTTGAGGTTGCTATATGGCTGGCCAAAATATTGGCATAATAGCGAGAAAAGGTTTGCTCGTTACACTCGAAAGGATATTCCATTAAATACGGAAGTGCCTGTATAGCATACCACGCCGGATTGGAAGTTATCTCTAAAGTTAATGTATGGTTTTTAAGGGTTTTGGAGTTGTTGGTTTTTAGCTTGTCCAGTATAAAAGTCCGGGTTTTGTTACTACCTACCCACATAGGCAAGGTTTCGGTAACCAGCATACGGTTACTTAACACGGGCAGGGCATTTTGTTCGCCATCGCTAAAATTGCCCGCTTTTGCCATGATTTTATATTGTATGGCACGTATGTTATCCGGAATGGATAGTGTCCAGGATATTTGGGTATTGCCATTGGCATTTACGGTAAAAGACTGCTCTGGCTTTATACTGTCTTTAAATAACTGTGAGGTAATAGGATTTCCGGTTACAGCATCGCTAAGTATCAAAACTGCTTGCCCAGAAAGTTGTTTGGTTGTTAGGTTCGATATTTTGCTACTAATGATAATTTGATCGCCTTCGCGTAAAAACCGAGGTGCGTTAGGCAATACCATTAGTTCTTTTTGGGTAACGGCTGTTAGTGTAGTTGTAGCACTTTCCAACGTTTTGGTATGTGCCAACAGCTGTAATTTCCATTGGGTTAAAGCTTCGGGTGTGGTAAAACTAAAGCTTACATGCCCTTCGTTGTTGGTGTGTAACTGCGGAAAGAAAAAGGCTGTTTCGTTAAGGTTTTTACGGATTTGGATATTGGAGTAATCAATGTTTTCTTCGGAATCAGAATTTAAATTGGGAGAAGAAAGAGTAGGAGCGGAAACTTGGTTACCATTGCCTTTATTCATAGCAGGGTTATGCGCAAAGCTTACATCAGCTTCTGTTTCTGCCATCACGGTTTCTTCTACATCAATATTATCAGCTACAGCTATTCTTGATGTTTGCATTAATCTTTTGCTTCCATAGAAGTAGTTTTGATATCCAAAACTTAACCCAAACCAATTTAAACGATCGTAACTTTGTGGTGTAAATGTTTTGTTTAAAGGGGAATTATATACCCTAAACTGATTGGTGCCAAAACTGTTATAAGCCTTACTATTATTGTACGAGTAAGCTGTTGGTTTATAAATGGGATTAAAATGCCAATCGTGTGGTTTAAATTGGTTTAGCGAAGCATCGTACATACTGGCCAACAGTTCGGCAGAAACTTGTTCGCCTTTAGGACCTTTTATTTTAAATGACCATGTTTGGTCGGTGTTTGGCTGTAATTTATCACGAAATGTAAGAGTTTCGATTTCCAGATCGGTTTTGGGATAGGGTACATTTACAAGTACTGCCCCAGAATAGAAACTATTAAAGGCGGCAAAGCTGTATTTTGCGGTAAAACCACCATAATCACTATCTGTTACGGGAATTTCTATCGTTTTTTTATTATTGCTTAAAAGGATGGTTTCTTTGCGTATTACGATGTTGTTCTTTTCTACGGTAACCAAAACATGTAGTTCTTTAGCTGCCGAAGCTAAGGTTATTTTTGCAGTTTCGTTGGTACTGTAATTGGCTTTGTTGGTTGTAATGCTAAACAGTTGTTTGTCGGCCAAGATTTTGTCTTCATTACTGTAAAGGATAGTTTTTGTTTCGTCTTTAACTAATTGTCCAAATTTATCTTTGCTTTCTAAAACGATAAGGTATAGACCGGATTCCCATTTTTTTATATTGCCCAAGGCAATATTTTTTGATTTTTCGGTATTGAATTCCTTTTCAAAAACCAAAAGGTCCTTTTCCCAATATTCACTTTTATCCTCGTTGGCATAGGCATCGTGTGGAAACATGTTTTTAAATTCTTCTTTTGAAAAACTTTGATAATCGGGAGCTTTCCAAGGACGTATTCGTAAAACATCTATCGGAGCCTTTTGTTTATAGATTTTAACGGTTCCTTTGGCCGGAATAAATTCACCATTAAGGTTTTTTGTATCGATGGCAATATTGTGTTCGTTTTTTGTTTTATCCAGTTTTTCGTCCACAGTTATATTGGCAACCAAAGCATGGTAACCTACGTTTACAATGGTTGTGGTACTTCTGGTCTCGCCATTTAAATCTGTAACGTCGGCCGTTACCTCATAATTAAAAATAGGCAGACTGCTTTTATCGACGCTTTGGTCGGGCAAGGCTTTAAAAGTAATATCGAATTCGCCTTTTTCGTTAGTGGTACTTTCGCCATGTGTTATTTCTTGTGGTTCGCTATTAAACCAAGGGCGGTACCAAAAATACCAATGCGGGTATTGTACTTTTCGGTGTACTCGATATACTACTTTGGCATCGGTAATATTACTGCCCGCATAGGCCATGGCCTTTCCTTTAATTGTAATCGAATCGTTAATTTTAAAGGTTTCGGTAATGGGTGTAAATTGGGTTTCGAACTTAGGACGTTTGTATTCTTCTACCGAAAAATATTGATAAGTGTTAACAAGGTGTTTGTTAGATTGTATTTTGATGTGAAATTGTCCGGTAAGTCCGGCTTTGGGTAATATAAATTCGCCCGTAACTGAACCAAAATCATTGGTTTTAAATTGAAGTGTACTTACTTCTTGCCCGTTAACATCGTGCAAAGTTACATTAAGCGGTGCATTAGGCAAAACGTTCGATTTTCCTTTTTCAGACTCTAAAATAATTGCTTTGAAATATACGGTTTGACCTGGACGATAAATGCTCCGGTCGGTAAAAATAAAACCTTGGTAGTTAATACCTTTATTTGGGTTGTTATAATGGTGGCTTATATAATAGTCGCCAAAATAAGCAATATCGTTCTGATAATTTATTTTGGCCGAAACGTTTTGGTAACGATACGCTTTTTTTTCAACTTTAATCTCACCGTTTTTGTCGGTTATAAAATTTCTGACTTCAGTTTTGTTGTCGTAGTTGGGAAATTGCAGCTTAATATCGGCATTAGCCAATGGTTTTCCGGTATTACGGTCTATAGCTTGAAAAAGGGTGTGGTTCGCTTCATTGGTATCGGTCATTACAATATTAGTAATTTGTATATCGGTATAGGCAAACACATTTGTATCGCTATCCAAACTTGCAAAAATAATATAAAATCCGTTGTTTAATTTGGGTATGGCTACTTCGGTTGTGTGGGTTTGGTAATCGTTTTCGTTATGTAATGTAGCGTTCCATTGGGTAGTTGCCTTTAATGTTTTAATAAAGCCTAACTGTTCTTCCTTTTGGTAAATATTAGAAAGCTTTTTTAATTGTGATTTGCTTATAGAATAGGCGCTAAAGGATAACTGTTCTATATTGTTGTAGGTTATAAGTAAACGTCCAAATTGATTTATGGGTAAATGTTTTTCGGACATAATCCCTAAACTTGGCAATTCTATTTGTGCCTTTAATGCAGTACTTTTTTGGCTGGCTTCGCTCTCTGGAAATTTCGAAATAATACCATTACAGACCTCTAAGGCTTCTTTGGCTTTCCAGCGATACTCTTCGTTTATTTTGGGTTGATATGTTTTAGCTTGCCGATAGTAAATAGATGCTATCTCGTATTGGTATAAGGCTGCAGTTTCCTTATTGTCTAAATAATCTATTTCGGTGTTGTAGGTTTTAAGCAGGGTACTGTCGGCATTGTTAAAAATAGCATGGTTTTGTATAAAATCAAGACGTTCTATATTTATATCGACCAAAGCTTGAGGTTTGTGGTCTTTTAAATGGAATTGGATTAAATCCTGATAAATTTTTAACGCATTGAGCTGAAGAGAACTGGTGTCTTTAGATGTTATTTTTAATTCTGAAAAAGTTTTGGCAGGATATAGAAAATTAGGATTGTCAATTTCAAATTTATAAGCAGGTTTACTAAGATATGTTTCGTCGGTTTTATAAAAATTTAAAGCTTCGTGGTTTAAAAAATCAAAAAGTGTTGGACGATATGTTTTCGAGTTTTTTTGTGTGTGAAGTAACGTATCATACTGTTGTAAAGGCTCTAATTGCAATAGTAATCCGTTTTGTAAGGATAGTTGGTATTGTTGGTGTATTTCGTTAAATAAGGTTTCCAAATCCCAAGTTCTAAAATCTTCGGCATCTACTTTTTTGTCGGTTTTGGTACGGTTGTAAAATTGCCAACGGTTTTGGATATAATATTGCCAATATAGCCCGGCCAAAATACTGTGCAGGATATTTTTTTCGGGGAACGTGCTGGCTGCAATTTCAACTTTAAAATTGTTTACAATGCTTAGTTGCGCATCTTCTTCTAAAATCAAGGCAAATTTGCTTTTAAACAGCATGGTTTTTATAAGCTGAGATGCGTTTTTTTCTTTTTTTGCAAGAACGGTTATGTCCTCAACCACATTTAAAGCTGATTTAGGCAGGCCTTCAATTTCAAATTTTTCAACTTGTTCCCAAAGGCTTTCGTAATTTGGGGTCTGTGCTTGGGCGAAATGAGCAAAAAGTAGTAACATGAGTCCGGTATATAGGTATTTCATCTTTTATTTTTTTGTAGCTAAAATACTGTCAAAAATTATTCCAAACAATATGTAATGCGTAAATGGTTGATTTTAGTGAGTTAATATGGTTGTTTTTTAAGTGTTTGAGGTTTGTTGTTTGTAAAAAGTCTGGAAGTCTTGGTTTCTTATTCTAATAAATTTTCTCTATTTTATCCGTTAAAAACAGGAAAAATCATGGTTCTTGCCTCTTGGTTCTATATTTCCACTTTCCATTTTCCACTTCAATCCGTATCTTTACGCACTATAAAACACATGTAATGAACATACATTTTATCGCTATTGGTGGTTCGGCCATGCACAATTTGGCTATTGCATTACTTAACAAGGGCTATCGGGTAACGGGCAGCGACGACGTGATTTTCGAACCATCGAAATCACGATTGGAAAGCAGAGCACTGTTGCCGGAACAATTTGGTTGGTTTCCCGAAAAAATAACAACCAATTTGGATGCCGTAGTATTGGGTATGCACGCCAAGGCCGATAATCCCGAATTGCTTAAAGCCCAGGAATTGGGTGTTAAAATCTATTCGTATCCAGAGTTTTTGTACGAACAATCTAAAAATAAAACTCGTGTGGTTATTGGGGGAAGTCATGGAAAAACAACCATTACTTCTATGATTTTGCATGTAATGCACTACCATGATCGTGATGTCGATTTTATGGTAGGAGCCCAACTTGATGGGTTTGATGTCATGGTAAAAATTACCGACGAGAACGAATTTATGGTTTTGGAAGGTGACGAGTATTTAAGTTCTCCCTTAGATAGGCGGCCTAAATTCCATTTGTATAGACCTAATATCGCATTGTTGAGTGGTATTGCTTGGGACCATATAAATGTTTTTCCCACTTTTGAAAATTATTTGGAACAGTTCCGAATTTTTGTGGATAGTATTGTTAAAGGTGGTAGTATTAATTACAATGAAGAAGATGCCGAACTAAAGCGTGTAGTTGAAGTTAGCGAAAACCCCATTAGAAAAATTGCCTACCATACACCAAAATATAATGTAGAAAATGGTGTAACCCTTTTGGAAACGTCCGAAGGTTATATGCCTATTGAAGTTTTTGGGAAACATAATTTGAACAATTTGGCAGGTGCAAAATGGATATGCCAACACATGGGGGTTGATGAGGATGATTTTTACGAAGCCATTGCCTCTTTTAAAGGAGCAAGCAAACGTCTCGAAAAAATAGTGGAAACGCCCAATAGTGTAGCATTTAAAGATTTTGCCCATTCGCCAAGTAAGGTTGAGGCCACAACAAGAGCGGTGAAAGAACAATACCAAAATCGGGCATTAATGGCCTGTTTGGAATTGCATACCTATAGTAGTTTAAATGCCAATTTTTTAAAAGAGTATAAGGAGACTTTAAATGCAGCCGATGTTGCTGTGGTGTTTTATTCGCCACATGCTGTTGAAATTAAAAAGTTGGAACCGGTAACCCACGAACAGATAGTTAGAGCCTTCGAACGTGACGATTTAATTGTTTACACCGATCCGTCGGATTTTAAAGATTTTCTTTTTGCCCAGGATTTTAACGATAAAGCCTTGCTTTTAATGAGCTCGGGCAATTATGGCGGACTTGATTTTGAAATGGTAAAAACCTTGTTTTAGGCTCAGTTGTATGTTATTGTTTAGTTGTTCGGTTTTCTGCATTAATAAAAGCAGTTCCTTTTCCATATCAAATTCAAGGTTATTGGATACTGTTGGGGTTCTGTGTTATCCATAAATTTTTTGTGAACACGTTCAACTTGTTTTATCAATTCAAGAACGTGTTGGATTTTTCCTCTAACCTTTTTATTCTGTTTTTGATAGAAATTGTTAAAACTAATTCCGTAATGTTTAATAACATCCGGATTTGAAAGTCCGTTCAAGATATTTTTAAGGTCTAAATTAGTTATTTCACGTAATAAAAGTCGGTTAGTTTTTATTGTTGAAAAATCATTGTTCATTATTTAAACTTTCAATTTGGGCGTGTTTTTTTACATTACACACAACGGTTGGGCTATGAGTAGTTGGGGTTTTTATGCTTTAACTTTTCGGTTTAACACCGACCTTCGTTTTATGTTTATAGTTTCGTTTTGTCACTTTCGCCCCAATTGTTTATAGCCATTGTTGTGTGCAGGTTTTTATTTTTCTATCTCAAAAAATAGTTCATTAATTCTTTATAATTATCCTGTGCAGATAGACAAGTGTCTGTCAAATAATCTTTAATTTTTGGATATTCAGATAATCCTCTGTAATAAAAAAACTTAAATTCGTCTTCTATTATAAATGGAACTATGCCGTTTTTAAGACATTCTTTAAACATTATAAGTCTTCCAACTCTTCCATTTCCATCTTGAAATGGGTGAATTGTTTCAAACTCATAATGAAAATTTATGATGTCATAAATGTCAATATTTTCTTTTTTATTATAGTCTTTCAATAAACTGTTAATGTGCTTTTTTACCTCATTAGGTTTTGAAGTTTCAATTCCTCCAACAACATTAGGTTTTAATTTATATTCTCCAACATTAAACCATCCTTTTTTAGAATCTGAAGTATTCAGCTTTAAAATTTTATGAAATTCTTTTATGTGTTTTTCTGACAAAGGTTCTTTTGCTATTGTAAGCATATAATCAAAACATTGAAAGTGATTCACTGTTTCAATAATATCATCAATGTTAGCCGTATTTTCACCATTTTCAGTAAACAGTGTGTTGGTTTCATAAATATATCTTGTTTGTTCTTCGGATAACTTACTGCCTTCGATTCTATTTGTGTTATAAGTAAGTTTTATTTGAGTTTTATGATAAATTCCACCTTTTAGATTGCTCAATTTTTCTTCTTGTAATATTTCTAAAAGTTTCATTATTAAATATAATTTATTAGAACGAAGATACTTTTTTCTTTTTAAAGTTTTTCTGTTTGTTGCTGTTAAATTACCGCCAACTTAGACTATGCTTACGTTTTCTTTTTGCATAGACAAAAAACTGTTTTTTTTAGCAAATAGAAAAGTTTAAACCACTCCATTAAGTGCCAAATTGTTTGAGATGGTAATCGAGATGTTTATAGACCGATTTTCCCCATTGTTCGGCAGTAAGTGTGCCAAAATACGGGTGCTTTTTACTGGGTTCAAAATACGATTTCGATTGGCTTATCTGTTCTATTTTTTCTTTTAGCTTTGTTTTTTCATCGCTAAAGGCTTCTGGATTGGTAATAACAAATTCTTTAGCTGTTGGTGTACCCGGTTTCCAAACTTTATCGTTGTACAAAGAAGGAGCAACCATTTTAAGTACCAATCCCATTAAAAAATTGGGCTTTTTTAGCGATAGTTCATCAAGGGCTAACTCAATGGGTTTTCGGCAGTGTGGTAACATTTGGTTAACAGTCATTTTTCCCCATTTGCCGGTTGTCGATTCGTTTAATACATCTAAACGGTTAAGGATTTCGATTTTGGCTTCGTTTTCAAAAATAGATTTCATTGTTGGTAAAAGCGGTTTTATTTTTTGTAAATATTACGTAGATTTATCAAATGTCCGAAAAAAAGACTTCATTTTCAATAAAAAATTGGTCGGAGGATGATAAACCTCGTGAAAAATTATTGAACAAAGGGAAAAGTGTATTGAGCGATGCCGAATTGGTGGCCATTTTAATTGGTTCGGGCAGTCGTAACGAAAGTGCCGTGGCCTTATGTAAACGTATTTTGGCAAGTGCCGATAATAACTTAAATGCCTTGGGAAAAATGTCTGTTGCCCAGCTTATGGCCTTTAAAGGTATTGGAGAAGCAAAGGCCATAACCATTGTTGCAGCTTTGGAACTTGGTAGAAGGCGTAGGGGAGAAGAAGCTTTGGAAAAAAAGAAAATTACTTCGAGTGTTGCCGTTTTCGAACTTATGCAGCCTATTGTTGGCGAACTGGAACACGAAGAGTTTTGGATTATCTATTTAAACAATTCCAATAAAATTATTCAGAAAAACCAATTGAGTAAAGGTGGTATTTCTGGTACAGTGGTCGATGTGCGTTTGGTATTAAAAACAGCTCTGGAAGTAGGGGCAACTGCTTTAATTTTGGTGCATAACCACCCATCTGGAAATTTAAAAGCTAGTGAAGCCGATATAAAAATTACTCAAAGATTAAAACAAGCGGCGCAAAGTTTGGATATAAAAGTGCATGATCATATTATTGTAACTGAAAATGAATATTTTAGTTTTGCCGATGAGGCTCTATTGTAAAATTAACGAGTATTACGTTAGGAAAGTTGAAAGTGAAAATTTATAAGAATAATGAGCCAAGAACCAAGACTTTCTTATTTTAGAAAATAGAGAATTGAAAGTGCTGTGTTATGCTGAGCTTATCGAAGCATCTCTTTTTTAAGTGAAAAGTGAAAAACTAAAAATGAAAAATTTGTTAGAATCAGGAATCAAAAATCGAGATTTTTTACTTCTTGCTTTCAACTTTCAGACTAAAAAATAAAAGTTAAAACCTTAGATTATATAGTGTAAAACGAACACCTTTAACAACCAACAACCAACAACCAACAACCAACAACCAACAACCAACAACCAACAACCAACAACCAACAACCAACAACCAACAACCAACAACCAACAACCAACAACCAAGTACCCAAATGCTATTAGTTTACACCCATAAAGTAACACCTCGACTACGATATGCCTTTAAACATATTTGTACACGTATTTTGGGTGTT
>JBKEDH010000204.1:0-12063 GCA_047975295.1 Aestuariibaculum sp. | reverse complement strand
TATCGTCTGGGTTGTTCAGCACGAAAATATCGGGTTGTGCCGGACCAAGTTCCATATTTATACCGGAATCCTTTACATACCAACCACGATAAGGCATCCTTACATACGAACCGTCTATTAGCCCTTCTGCCCCCGTAGATATTACCGCACCAAAGGTTGGCTCGCCAACAAGTGTACCAATTCCCAAAGATTTATAGGCATGCGAGAATATCTCGGCATTGGAATAACTGGCATGGTTACATAGAGCTATTGAAGGTTTTGTCCAAGAGGCCAATGGCAATCGTTCGCTAAACGGATAATGCGCTTTAAATGTTTGATGTTCTTTTTCTAAATTCTTAGCGGAGCCCCTTGGTACCGTATAGGCATGTTGTTTTACATTTAAAACAGCCATTAAATAATCGGTTGTCCAACCGCCACCATTAAACCTAACATCAATAACAACTCCTTCTTTTCCGTGTCCTGCGGCAGCGAGTTCTCTTTCAAATGTCTCGAAACTAGTCCAGTTCATTCCCTGTATATGGATATACCCTAACTTTCCATTGGAATATTTATCGGTTAAATGCTTTCGTTCTTTTACCCACGTATAATAATTTTCGTAGCGGTTACTGCTTTTGGGTCTAATTACAATTTCCTGATTGGCTCCTTCCCTTTCAATATCCACGTATATTTTTTCATCGGAAGTTCCTTCCAAAATACTGTAAATATTGGTTTCGGGCGTTAATTTCATACCATTAACCGCCAGAACCACATCATTGGTTAAAATTTTGCTTACCGTTCGGGTTGCAGGCATTTTATCGACCACACGAATAACCTTGAGGCTTCCGTTTTTGTTGGGCTTAAACTCCAAACCAAGAAGTCCGGTTGTTTCCCGCTGTATGTTGCCCCTGTCGGCACCTCCACGAAGTCCCATATGACTGGCATTTATTTGACCCAACATCCAATTAAAAACAAATTGGAAATCTTGGCGCGTTGATGCCTTTAGAGCCAATGGTTGATATATGCTCTTTAATTTATCCCAATCTTGTCCGTGGAAATCGGGATCGTAAAAACCGGCGTTAATAGCACGCCATGCTTCGCTAAAAATTTGTTTGGCTTCTTCTTGATAATCAATATCCAATTTTGCCGTAAAGGACTGTCCTTCGGTTTTATTATTTGACAGATTTACACTCGATAAACTTCCACCGTTACCAACAAAATAAACTTTCGTCACTTTTTTATCCGGTACGATATGGCGTAATTTTGCTTTTGCTATTTCTTTTCTATCCTTACCTTCCCACGAAATTTTGTACAGACCGGAATCGACCAAAGCATTACCTCTACTACCATTTCCTGTTGTATAATAAATGGTTTTTCCGTCTTTTGAAAAGAAACTGCCAAACTCTCCTCCGGTAAACGATGTTACCTGTACTTGGCGTTCGTGGATAGCATTAAAATCAATAACGATATTTTTGATTTCTTCCTTGGTCTTTTCTTTACCTTCTTTTTCATCATCTCCGTTTTTATTTTTTTCTGTATCCAAGTTTTTATCGTCGCCATACTCCCAATCTTGGGTTGTTTTTTCCCAATCTTCGGTACGTAACCATGTAAACCAAACATCGTAATCGTTGTTGTTTCTGTTTGAAGAAAACATAAGTTTTTTGCCATCTGAACTCCAAACGGGATTTCTATCGGACTTGGGGTGCATTGAAATATTTACAGGCAACTTACTGTTATCGGCTTTATGAATATATATTTCGGAATTAAAATCTAAATCGTTCAAACTGTATGCCAACCATTTAGAATCTGGCGACCATACAATTCCTCTTGGCATATCCCAACCGTCCAACAACACTTTTTCGCCACTTAGTTTACCATCCTTATCTATATTAGAAACCACCAGCTCGCCCCGCCCCCTTGTATAGGCTATTTGTTTTTTGTCTGGAGATAGCATAAGGTTGGCTTCTTGGGCCGCTGTTTTTGTTAACCTATCGATTTTATACTTTAGAGCCTTAAAAATATTGGGCTTATCTTTATTGCCAGACCGTATCATATACAAATCGTTTTGCCCATCTCTATCGGACACAAAAATCAGGGTATCATCATTAAGCCAAGTTACCATTCTATCCCGATAGGTCGAGTTGGAAACATTAACTGCTTGTTTACGTTCCTTGTTGTTTTCCTTAACAAATATTTCGCCCCTAATTACAAAAGCAATTAGTTTTTCGTTGGGAGAAATGGCTATTTCATCTGCATTATTGGAAAACATTTTGTGCTCAATAGGATCGAAACGATAATCGGTTTTTAAATCAAGTTTTATTTCTTTTTGAGTTTTAGTTGAAAGATTTAAATAAAATAATTTATCGCTCTGTGCCACAATAATAGCATTACCGTTTTTATTGATTCGAAATGAAAATATCCCCATATCACTAAACGTACTTACTTGGTCTATCGTACCAAGTCGTTTCCCAGAACCATCTATCGACAACTTATGGACGTTATATTTCCCACTTCTTGCTGACTGAAAATAAATGGTAGCATTATCGCCCCATTGGGGGTAAAAATCCTGTCCGTCGAAACTTGTTAATTGCGTATATACATCGGTTTCTGTATTGTACAACCAAACATCTTTATTGGCCGGCCCCTTATAGGTTTCCCGCTCAACTCTACAACCTCCTTTTGTAAACACTACAAATTTTTGGTTTGGCGATAATGCCGCATCGTAACCCAAAGCCGATAAAAACCTATAAGGCGTACCTCCTTTTTCGTTTATCTTTTGGGCTTCGTAACCACGCTCAACCTGAGCAAAATTTCTTCTGGTCGAGAAAAGAATATCACCATTTTTGGTATAATCGGTTATATTGTCGGAGGCCGAATTATAGGTTAAACGTTTGGGTGTACCGCCGTTGGCCGAAATAACATAAATATCGTTGTTACCATAACGGTTACTTTGAAAAGCTATGGACTTACCATCGTGGCTCCAAATGGGTTTTGTATCGTAAGCTTCGTGTATGGTTAACCGCTTCGGGTTTTCTCCAGTAATGGTAGCCACCCAAATATCGCCTTGATAATTAAAAGCTATCGCATGGCCATCGGGACTTACCGACGGATAGTTAACGAACGGGGATTGAGCTGAAAGTTTTAAAAACGATACAAAAAAGAATACTAAAACGGAGGATGTAAATAATTTCATTATGTGCTAAGGTTAAATTTGGAGTACTAAAATAAGATTTTTAAGTTTTATACCTAAACCTCCTTGGCAGTTTTCCTGTATTTTATCCCAACCAGCCTTCTCTATCCAAACTTCGGTATTGTATGGCTTCGCTAATATGATTGCCGTTTACAAGTTCCGATTGTTCCAAATCGGCAATGGTTCTGGCAACCTTCAAAATACGATCGTAGGCACGTGCCGATAGGTTTAAACGCTCCATAGCAGTTTTTAACAATTGCTTGGAAGCATCGTCCAAAGCACAATATTTTCTAATTTGCTTTGTGTTCATCTGGGCGTTATAATGTACCTTTTCCGATGTTTTAAAACGTTCGGTTTGTATGGTTCTGGCTTGTGTAACCCGCTTTCGTATTTCGACCGAAGACTCACTTTTACGATCGTCGGAAAGCTTCTCGAACGGTACGGGGGTTACTTCTATATGTATATCGATTCTATCCAATAAAGGCCCAGAAATCTTACTTAAATACCGTTGCATTTCGGCAGGACTTGAAGTCACGGGCGCATCGGGATCGTTAAAATAACCTCCCGGACTAGGGTTCATACTGGCCACAAGCATAAAACTACTGGGATAGGTTACCGTAAACTTGGCACGCGATATGGTTACTTCCCTATCTTCCAACGGCTGGCGCAACACCTCTAAAACACCGCGCTTAAATTCGGGTAGTTCGTCCAAAAACAAAACACCATTATGAGACAGAGATATTTCGCCCGGCTGCGGAAAAGCACCTCCTCCAACCAACGCCACATCACTAATGGTATGGTGCGGGCTACGAAACGGACGCTGGGCCATTAATCCCAAATTCTTTATACGTCCAACCACCGAGTGTATCTTGGTGGTCTCCAAGGCTTCATGTAAGGTCATAGGCGGTAAAATGCTAGGTAACCGCTTTGCTAACATGGTTTTTCCTGCGCCCGGTGGACCAATTAAAATAATATTATGCCCACCGGCAGCGGCAATTTCCATACAGCGCTTAATACCTTCCTGACCTTTTACATCGCTAAAATCGAATTCGGGGAAATCTAAATTTTTATAAAATTCCTCACGGGTATCGATAATGGTTTGTGGTAAAGGTGTATTTTTATCAAAATAATCGATAACCTGCTTAATAGTATCGACCCCGTAAACCTGTAAATTATCGACAATAGCAGCTTCTTTTGCATTTTGATTAGGCAGAATAAATTTTTTAAATCCCTCTTCCCTAGCCTTTACCGCAATGGGCAATGCGCCTTTTATAGGTTGTAAGGTACCATCTAAAGATAGTTCGCCCATTATAATATACTCCTCTAAATTTTTAGTTTTTATCTGGTTAGAAGCTGCAAGAATACCTATCGCCAAGGTTAAATCGTAAGCACTACCTTCTTTACGCATATCGGCAGGTGCCATGTTAATGGTAAGCTTTTTCCCCGGAATTTTATAACCGTTGTTCTGCAAAGCAGCGGCAATACGATAATTACTTTCCTTTATGGCATTATCCGGCAAACCAACCAAATGGTAGCCAATTCCGGAATCGATATTTACCTCGACTGTAATAGTTGTGGCTTCAACCCCAAAAACAGCACTTCCATAAACTTTTTTTAGCATTTTTTTAATTTTATTCTTAAATGTAAGAAATGTATTTAAATTTTTAAAATAGAAGCCTATTTAAATTTAGCATGATTGATTTTTTGCATCAATCGGTTTTAAGTAAACAGAAATGGTTTGTGTATATTTGAAGCACCAAAAAACACCAAAGCACATGAAACGCATTTATCTATTTAGCTTAATATCACTCTTATCCCTTACCACATTGGCACAAAATATTATGACTCCAGAATTACTTTGGGAACTTGGCAGAGTTTCTGTTTTAGGATTTTCCAAAGATGGCAACCATATTGTTTATAAGGTTAGTACACCCTCGGTTAAAGACAATACATTCAATTCGAAATTCTATAAAATCGCTATTAATGGCGGAACAGCTATTGAAATTGAAAATACACAAGATTTGGTAACTGACAAAAATACCACAAGAAATGGATGGAAACTGTCACATAAGGAAATCCAGACCGAAAAAGTATTGGGGAAAGCTTTTTATCCGGAACTCGAAAACAGCGAAGTCCAAATCTACAACGATCTGGATTACCGCCATTGGGACACGTGGAATACCGGAAAACACAATCATATTTTTATTACCGATAATAACGGAAACGAAACCGATATTATGGCCAACGAACCATTCGATTCGCCCCAAAAACCCTTTGGTGGTGACGAAGATTATATTTGGTCGTTAGATGGTAAAAAAATCATTTATGTCTGTAAAAAGAAATTTGGTACCGATTATGCCGTAAGTACCAATACCAATTTATACGAGTACGATATTACAACAAAAACCACAAAAAACTTAACCGAAAACAATTTGGGCTACGATGTGGCACCACAATTTTCCCCTAATGGTGATTTGTCGTGGTTACAAATGAAGCGGGACGGTTACGAATCGGACAAAAACGATATTATTGTACGCCATAAAGGTATCGACATTAATCTAACTTCGGCTTGGGACGGTACCGTACACAGTTTTAAATGGTACGAAAACGGAAGGTCTATTTATTTTTTAGCTCCGGTAAACGGTACCGAACATTTATTTGTTGTTAATTTCCCCGGTCTTACCCGAAAGGCCATTCGAGTAATCCAAGTTACCGAAGGCCAGTTTAACGTAAACCAAATTATCGGATTTAAAAACGACAAAGTGTTTGTAACTCGTAGCGATATGAACCATGCCAACGAAATTTTTAGTTATGATTTAAAAACAAAAGATTGGCAACAAATTTCGAATATCAATACCGCAACCTACACTAAATTAAATTTGCCTACGGTAAAAAAACGTATAGTAAAAACTAGTGACGGAAAAGACATGCTAACATGGGTTATTTATCCTCCAAACTTCGACAAAAACAAAAAATACCCAACATTGCTATACTGCCAAGGTGGCCCACAAGGTGCTTTGTCTCAGTTTTATTCTTTTCGTTGGAATTTTCAGGTTATGGCCTCACAAGGGTACATTATTGTGGCTCCCAATCGTAGAGGCATGCCAGGCTACGGCGTAAAATGGAATGAGGATATTAGCAAAGATTGGGGCGGACAAGCTATGGACGATTATTTAAGTGCTATCGACGATGTTGCGAAAGAACGTTATGTTAACAAAGACAAACTGGGTGCTATTGGAGCAAGCTACGGCGGATATTCGGTATTTTATCTGGCAGGCATACACAACAATCGCTTTAAAACCTTTATTTCGCATTGTGGCATTTTCAACTTGAAAAGTATGTACGGCACCACCGAAGAAGTATTTTTCAGTAACTGGGACATGGGCGGTCCCTACTGGGAAACCAATAACGAAGCTGCACAAAAAACATATAACAAATTCAACCCTATAAACTTGATAAACTACTGGAACACTCCTATTTTTATTATTCAGGGCGGAAAAGATTACCGTGTACCAATGGGACAAGCACAAGAGGCCTTTCAAGCTGCACGTTTAAAAGGTATAAAAAGCCGATTTATGTTTTTCCCCGACGAAAACCACTGGGTATTAAAACCACAAAATGGTATAATTTGGCAACGTGAATTTTTTAAATGGCTGAAAGAAACTTTATAATATTGAGCGTATTGGTGTAAAACCTATCCTAAATTATTGTTTTTAATAATAGGACTCAGGTTTTGAGTAAAAACCATCTGTATGAATTGAGCATAGACATTTCACCTTCCTTTTCTGAAAAAGTGAAATCGATAAAACTTTTTTCTATATTGTTCTTGTCTATATAGACGTTTGTATATTTAAACTAAGCTAACTTTTATTAACTAAGTCCATACAAAAACATTAGATACGCATCCTCATAAAACGATAATTCTTGAACAACAAACCTTGTTACCCAACCATAAAAAAGATTCAACACGATTGGTTACTCAAAAAAACAGCCTATTTTTTCAATTGGGAAAATTTGTTTCATATTCTTAGACTTTATTTAAAAAAAAATCAATCTTTTATCCTTAAACTTACTCCCTACAAAGCATTATCGATAATTTCCTGAACAACTTCCGGATTTAACAATGTACTGGTATCACCTAAATTACTAACATCTCTACAGGCTATCTTTCTTAAAATACGACGCATAATCTTACCCGAACGTGTTTTTGGCAATCCGCTTGTAAACTGTATTTTATCCAACTTGGCAATCGGGCCAATATGTTCGGTAATAATTTGATTTATTTCGTTGCGTACATTATCCTGTACCCTGCCTTCTCCCGCATCTTTTAAAATAACAAAACCGTACAGGGCATTACCTTTAACATCGTGAGGGAAACCAACAATGGCCGACTCGGCTACGGCTGGGTGCTCGTTTATGGCATCCTCGATTGGAGCAGTACCCAAATTATGCCCGGAAACAATAATAACATCGTCCACACGACCGGTTATCCGGTAATAACCGACCTCGTCCCGCAAGGCTCCATCTCCTGTAAAATATTTATTTTTGAATGTTGAAAAATAAGTATTCCGGTAGCGTTCGTGATTTCCCCATATAGTACGCGCCATACCCGGCCAAGGGAATTTTATACATAAGCGGCCTTCTACCAAATTTCCTTTTAACTCTTCTCCATTTTCATCCATTAAAGCAGGTTGCACACCTATAAATGGCAAAGTGGCATAAGTTGGTTTTGTAGGCGTTACAAACGGTATTGGCGAAACCATAATACCTCCTGTTTCGGTTTGCCACCAAGTATCTACAATAGGGCTTTTTCTTTTTCCCACGTTATCGTTATACCAATGCCAAGCTTCCTCATTAATAGGCTCTCCAACAGAACCCAATACTTTTATGGACGATAAATCGTATTGCTCTACCAACTCGGCACCTTGCTTTGCCAAAGCCCTAATAGCGGTGGGAGCCGTATAAAATTGGTTAACTTTGTGTTTTTCTACAATACTCCAAAAACGGCCAAAGTCGGGATAATGCGGAACACCTTCAAACATAACCGTTGTGGCTCCATTGGCCAAAGGGCCATAAACAATATAACTGTGCCCAGTAATCCAACCTATATCAGCAGTACACCAGTACACATCGTTTTCGCGGTATTGAAATACATTTTTAAAGGTATAGGCAATATAAACCATATAACCGGCAGTTGTATGTACCATACCTTTTGGCATCCCCGTAGAGCCTGAGGTATATAAAATGAAAAGTGGATCTTCGGCGTTCATAATTTCGGCTTTGCACATATCAGACGCTTCATCAAGAAGCGGCTTGATCCATTGGTCCCTTCCTTCTTGCATGTGAATATCCGCATTGATATGCTTAACCACCAAAACATTATCGACTCCCGGACAATTTTTTAATCCTTCGTCCACTATCCCCTTTAAATCGATGGTTTTTGCCCCTCTGTACGAACCATCGCTGGTAATAACCATTTTACAATCGCTATCGTTTATTCGAGTGGACAGTGCCGAAGAGGAAAATCCGGCAAATACCACCGAATGGATGGCGCCAATGCGGGCACAGGCCAATAAAGCTATTGCCAATTCGGGAATCATGGGTAGATAAATACAAACCCGATCGCCTTTTTTTATACCTTGCGACTTTAGTACGTTTGCAAATTTGTTTACACGTTTATACAGTTCTTTATACGTAATGTGCTCTGCCGGCTTTTTGGGATCGTTGGGTTCGAACAAAATAGCCGTTTTATCACCACGGGTCGTTAAATGCCTGTCTATACAGTTTTCGGTAATATTCAATTGAGCACCTTCGAACCATTTTACTTCCGGTTTGGTAAAATCCCAGCTTAAAACTTTATTCCATTTTTTTCGCCATAAGAAATGCTCTTCGGCTACTTCTTCCCAAAAATTTTCAGGTTCACGTATGGATTTTCTATAAACTTGATAATATTCTTCCAGATGTTTAATGTGATAATTGCTCATAGGTATTTTTAAAATGTTTTAGTATAGTACACAACAAAAATCAACTTACTTGATTTATAAATTTGATTTTCAAGACCTCACAGGTTTTAAAAACCTGTGAGGTCTATGGGTTCAATATTTTGATTATTAATGTATTGAAAATGTTTTTTGATTTTTTGTCATGCACTAAAATAGTTTAGTTTAAAATTGGTTTTTATAGCTCGTTAAAGTTAGAAAAGTTTTTTGAAATACAACATACCAAACTTCACCCAAATAAGTTTAGTGGTCGATGGCCTCTCCCACTCCACTTGGTATTCTTATTTTTTCTACAATTTCCCGAACTTCTTTTGGTGGTTTTGGTGTAAAATACATGATGGTTAACGAAACTACAAAATTTAAAACCATGGCCACAGTACCAAAACCTTCGGGCGAAATGCCAAACCACCATTCACTTTTATCGGGAACCACTTCGTTAAACCAACCCAATTTATATTTAACCATATACAAAAGCATGGCTACAGTGCCAATTACCATTCCGGCAATAGCACCTTCTTTGTTCATCCTTTTAAAGAAAATACCCAAAATGATTGCCGGAAAAAACGATGCTGCCGCCAGTCCAAAAGCCAATGCCACTACCGCTGCTACAAATCCCGGCGGATTGATACCAAAATATCCGGCCACGCATACAGCACCAACAGCCGATAATCTAGCTGCAATAAGCTCACCTTTTTCGGAAATATTGGGCTGTATTGTTTTTTTTATCAAATCGTGCGACACCGATGCCGAGATAACTAACAGCAACCCTGCTGCCGTCGATAAAGCCGCAGCCAAGCCGCCTGCCGCTACCAAAGCAATGACCCAATTGGGCAATCGGGCAATTTCGGGGTTTGCCAACACCATAATATCCGGATCTACATCCAATTCGTTTCTATCTGTATTGGCAAGATACTGGATACTACCGTCTTTATTTTTGTCTGTAAACGTTATCAGTCCGGTTGTTTCCCATTTTTTAAACCATTCCGGCATATCGGTATAAGGTTTATTGGATACTGTTTCGATTAAATTGGTCCGGGCAAAAGCCGCAACGGCAGGAGCAGTTGTATATAAAATAGTAATTAACAACAAGGCAAGACCTGCCGACTTACGGGCGTCCTTTACTCGTTTAACGGTAAAGAAACGCACAATAACATGCGGCAATCCCGCCGTACCGACCATTAAGGCCAATGTTATTGCAAAAACATCGATGGTAGATTTGGTTCCTTCGGTATATTCGGCAAAACCCAATTCTTTGCTTAATCCATCTAGTTTATCCAATAGATACATTCCCGAACCGTCAGATAAGGTATCTCCAAATCCCAATTGCGGAACGGGATTCCCC
This sequence comes from Aestuariibaculum sp., assembly GCA_047975295.1. GTDB lineage: Bacteria > Bacteroidota > Bacteroidia > Flavobacteriales > Flavobacteriaceae > JBKEDH01. The sequence goes on along the minus strand of JBKEDH010000204.1, from coordinate 1,556 downwards.
GTTATTTGTATGGAAATAAAAATGGCCGGTACCATAAAAGCAAAAATAAGAACACAATATTGCGCTACTTGTGTGTAGGTAATACCTTTCATTCCACCTAAAACAGCATAAAACAAAACAATAATCATCCCTATAATAACCCCTGTATTGATATCGACCTCTAAAAATCGGGAAAACACAATACCAACACCACGCATTTGCCCTGCCACATAAGTAAACGACACTAATAATGCACAAAAAACTGCCACCAAACGTGCTGTTTTAGAGTAATACCTATCTCCAATAAAATCGGGTACGGTAAATTTCCCGAATTTACGTAAATACGGTGCCAAAAGCAACGCCAACAACACATAACCTCCCGTCCATCCCATTAGGTACACCGCACCATCGTATCCAGCAAACGAAATAATCCCTGCCATAGAGATAAACGAAGCCGCACTCATCCAGTCGGCTGCTGTTGCCATACCATTTGCCAACGGCGAAACGCCACCACCTGCAACATAAAACTCTTTTGTAGATGCCGCCCTAGACCAGATAGCTATCCCTATATAAATGGCAAAGGTTACACCTACCAAAATATATGTCCAATTCTGTACACCGATTGCTCCCGTTAAGAAAATGTTATTCGTCATATCCATATTTTTTATCAAGTTTGTTCATAATCCGAACATATACAAATATGAGTATAACAAATACATACATAGAACCTTGTTGGGCAAACCAGAAACCAAGCTTAAAACCAGCCAATTTTATCTGATTTAATTCGTCTTTAAATAAAATTCCGGCACCATACGATACCAAAAACCAAATACACAACAGTACAAGAACGTACTTTATGTTTTCTTTCCAATAGGCTTTTGCTTTGTTTTTCATTTATTAATGTTTATTGTTTTTGGCATACTTCAACGTTATTTAATGAACTTATTTAAACTCTTTTGTTCTTTCTTCTATAGCCATATACACCTTAAAAAAAATCAATTTTAACTTAAATGCAAAAAGTCGAAAAATAGACTTATTATTTTACATTTTTCATGTTAAAATTTCGAGCAAATTATTAATTAATTATATGAATTCATAAAAATATGGAATGAAATATCAAAAAAACAATTAACAGAAGGCAACTTGGAAGCATGGATAAGAAAATCGCCTTTTAAATAGTAAATGGAATCCAAATAAAGACAACGAAGACAAAATGGTCCTTACCAACGCAATACACGTGTTTCCCTTTATGGGCAGGTTTAACAACGATAACGACGTTTTCACTATAAAATATAACGATAAAAACATCCTTTCCAACCAACTCAACAAAAGCCGAAATGGAAGCTCTCGATATTTTAAATTCTTTACGGGTTAGTATTATTTAATTTGACGGATAGCTATTTTATATAACGAAGTGGTTTAAACCACTTCAACAAAAACAGACATTCTTTTTAATTTTTTTCTCTGCTTCAATTTTTCCGAACACAAAATTTTTCAAAAAAAAAGAATGCTAATGCGTCAATATAAAATCAATTGTTATTTTTGCGCATGCAACACGATAAGGTATTAATTTTAGA
>JBKEDH010000188.1:0-12995 GCA_047975295.1 Aestuariibaculum sp. | reverse complement strand
GGATTTTGCATTACATAATCTACAATTAAAGGAATCATTTTATCCCGTTTACTCCATTCGGGCTGTAAATATAAAATACAGTCTTTATTTACGTTACTGGCCTGTTCTTCGGCAAAACGAAAATCGTCCTTGTTGTATATAATCATTTTAAGCTCGTTGGCTTTTTCGTAAACTTCTTTGGTGGGTAGTTTCATTTTTTTTGGCGATAGGCATATCCAGTCCCAAATGCCCGTTAGTTTATAAGCTCCCGAGGTTTCAATATGTGTTTTAAGGCCTTCGGCTTTTAATCCGGAAGTGAGCGGATTCATATTCCAAGTAAGTGGTTCGCCTCCGGTAACAACAATAGTGTCGCTGTATTTTTTTGCATTTTCTACAATTGTAAGGGTTGTGGTTGGTGGGTGTAAATTGGCATTCCAGCTTTCTTTTACATCGCACCAATGGCAGCCTACATCGCAACCGCCAATACGTATAAAATAAGCAGCGGTACCTTTGTGAAAACCTTCACCTTGTATGGTGTAGAATTCTTCCATTAAGGGCAACATTTTGCCTTTGTTTACCAATTCCTGTACATTTTTGTTCATAGGGAGCAAAGATACATATAACTTAAAAAAGTTAGGATATATTAATAGCAGATATTACGAATAATTATGGGATGGATATTATCTGTGAAAACCTATTTTTTTCTTCATGTTTTTTCGTGTATTTTTATGCCAAACTAAAAATCTATGACGCAAAAGGAAACCTTTAGCAATTACATTACCGAAGGCTATACCACAAAAGGAGATTATATAGCAGTGGGTGCGGCGATGTTAAATGGCGATACCGTAACGGGAGCCCATGTAAAAATACCGTTAAAAACCTTAAATCGTCACGGTTTAATTGCCGGGGCAACGGGAACGGGAAAAACAAAATCCTTGCAAGTTTTGGCCGAAGGTTTAAGTGAAAAGGGCATTCCGGTTTTACTTATGGATATTAAAGGCGATTTAAGCGGATTAGCACAACCAAGTCCCGGACATGCCAAAATTGACGAGCGTCAAGAAAAAATAGGATTACCTTTTAAAGCAAAGGGCTTTCCTGTTGAAATTTTAACCTTGTCTGAACAAAATGGTGTTCGGTTGCGGGCTACGGTAAGTGAGTTTGGTCCTGTACTTTTATCTCGTATTTTAGATTTAACAGAAACGCAAGCCGGTATCGTGGCAGTTATTTTTCAATATTGTGATAATAATAAATTACCACTTTTAGATTTAAAAGACTTTAAAAAAATACTGCAATATGCTACCGAGGAAGGTAAAGATGAGTTTGCCGAATCTTACGGGCGGATTTCAACAGCCTCGACAGGGGCAATTTTAAGAAAAATTATCGAGTTGGAGCAACAGGGTGCCGATTTGTTTTTTGGTGAAACCTCTTTCGATGTTGACGATCTGCTGCGTATAGACGAAAACGGCAATGGCTACATTAACATTATAAGACTTACCGATATACAGGATAGGCCCAAATTGTTTTCAACTTTTATGTTAAGTTTGTTGGCCGAAATATATGCCACTTTTCCCGAACAGGGAGATAGTGGCCGCCCTGAATTGGTTATATTTATCGACGAGGCTCATCTTATTTTCAACGAAGCCTCAAAAGCATTGCTTAATCAAATTGAAAGCATCGTAAAACTTATTCGAAGTAAAGGGGTAGGTCTGTATTTTGTAACCCAGAATCCGGCCGATGTTCCCGAAGAGGTATTGGGTCAATTGGGCTTAAAAATCCAACACGCTTTACGAGCCTTTACGGCTAAAGACCGAAAGGCCATAAAACTAACCGCGCAAAACTATCCGGATACCGAATATTACGATACCACCGAAGTATTGACTGCTTTGGGTACGGGAGAAGCCTTTGTTACAGTATTGGACGAAAAAGGACGGCCAACACCATTGGCCGCTACCATGATGTGTGCACCTGTAAGTCGTATGGATATTTTAACCGATGAAGAGCTAAAAGCATTACTTTCGAAATCGAAATTGGTAAAAAAATATAACGAAACCATCGATAGAGAAAGTGCCTACGAGCTTTTAAATAAAAAGATTGAAGTTGCCGAGGCCGAAGATGCCAAAGAAAAAGCAAAGCAGGAGCAAAAGACCTTGAAAGAAGCAGAATCTAAGCGACGTACTACCACACGCCGAAATACAGCTATGAACCCTGTGGTTAAGGTATTAACAAGTGCAACGTTTATACGTAGTGTATTTGGTATTTTAAATAAAGTAATGCGAAAATAGGCTCTTAATATTAACTCCAAAATCAAAAAAAATAATAGATGAAAAAGCTATTTGCAAATGCAATCCTGTTAGCTGTAATATTTTTAAGCTGTAATAGTAAACCCAAACCTTTCGATATATCCAAGCATTATATAGGTGCCTTAACCGATTCTACCCAAATAAAGGATTTGAAAACCATTTTCGGTAACGATTCTTTGGTCGATTTTAATAGTGGAAAGGAATTTGAAGGTGTTTCGAATAAAATCGAAGTTTACGAAAAAGGCGGAAAAAAACTATTAGTATTAACACCCGGGCAGTTTTTGGATTCGACTTCGGTGATAACAAATGTTCAAATAATAGATCAACGTTTTAAAACCGATAAAGGTATAAGTACGCAAAGTTCTTTTAAGGATATTAATACAAATTACACCATAAAAAGGATAGATAATTTAATTAACGCTATTGCAATAACCGTTAACGAAATAAATGCCAGTTTTATTATCGATAAAGAGGAACTGCCTGCCAATTTAAGATTTGACAGGAATATTAAGTTCGAAGCAACCCATATTCCAGACAATGCGAAGTTAAAGTATTTTTTCATTAATTGGGAATAATCTAATGAATCCGTTTATATCTAAAATATTGGCCGATTTGGCCCGCCGGAAATTGCAATCGAAACAGGGCAACAAAAAACCCGTTAGCAAAAAGCAAATCGTAACATTGGTTAGGAAACTACAGGTGGAGTTTGCACATACGCTAAAAGAATATGTATTGGTAATAATAGGCGTGTTTTCGGCAGGTTTTGGGTTAAAAGGCTTTTTGTTGCCCAACAATTTTATAGATGGTGGTGCTACGGGTATTTCGTTATTGCTTAATCATCTAACATCATCTATCGATTTAAGTGTGTTTTTGGTATTGGTAAACGTGCCATTTATTGTTTTGGCATCGCGAACGGTAAACATTAAATTTGCCTTTCGCAGTATTGTTGCCATTACACTTTTGGCGGTTGTGGTACATTTTGTTGATTATCCCATAATAACAAGCGATAAATTGCTTATTTCGGTATTTGGTGGGTTCTTTCTTGGTCTCGGTATCGGTATGTCCGTGCGTGGAGGAAGCGTTATTGATGGTACCGAAGTTTTGGCTATTTTTTTAAGTAGAAAATTATCGCTTACTATTGGAGATGTTCTGTTAGTTATAAACATTATTATTTTTTCTGTTGTTGCTTATATTCTTTCTATCTAAACCGCACTGTATGCAATACTTACTTATATGGCAGCAGCCAAAACAGTCGATTTTGTAGTTGATGGTGTGGAAGAATATATCGGGGTTACAATTATCTCGGAAAAACACAAAGAAATACGCAATATGCTTACCGAAGATTTAAGACGCGCCTGTACTATTTATGCAGGTAAGGGTGGATTTGGTTCTTCTGGAAAAAGTTACGAAAAAGATATTATTTATACCGTTGTAACCCGTTTAGAATTGGCCAAGCTTCAAACCGAAATCGATAAAATAGACCGTAAAGCCTTTATAATAATGGGAATGGTTAAAGATTTAAAAGGAGGAATGATTAAGAAAAAACCTTTAAAAGATCACCATTAAATCTGTATTTTGGGAAAAGTACTCATAAAGTCAATAGGAAAAAGTATTAATGCAGCCGGTATTTTATCGCCAAAATATGCGGCAAAGTTGGCTGTAAAGCTATTTTCGACACCACAGGAGGGAAAGCTAAGCCGGCAGGCGGCCAATTATCTTGAAACAGCATCTCAAAAAGATATTCCCCAAAATGATTTCTTGATAAAAACCTACCATTGGAAAGGAAACAAAGAAAACGTTTTGTTGGTTCATGGCTGGGAAAGCAATACGTACCGTTGGAAGGATTTGATAGAAGTGTTAAAAGCATTACACTTTAATATCTTTGCTTTAGATGCTCCTGCACATGGTGCTTCGGGTAGTAAAACCTTTAATGCTATTTTGTATTCAGAATCTATAAACCAACTTGTAAAAACGTTTAGTATCGATTATGTTATCGGACATTCCATAGGAGGTTCGGCTTCGGCTTTTGCTATACACACTTACAAGCTTCCCGTAAAAAAAATGGTTATGCTCGGATCGCCTTCAAACTACATTAATATTGTGGGGGAGTATAAGGCTATAATGGGCTATAGCACTGCGGTAAAAAAGGCAATAGATCAATATTTTACCGATGTGTTTGGACAACCACTGGCATTTTATTCTATTGAAAACTTTTCAGAAGAAATAAAGGCCAGAACACTTGTGGTTCACGATAAGCAGGATAAAATTATTCCATTTAGAGATGCTTTGGAAATAGATGATAGCATTGCTAATACTAAATTTGTCGAAACCAAAGGATTAGGGCATGGGTTAAGATCGGATACTGTTTATTCGGTAATTACCAGCTTTTTAAACACCTAATTTATTGTAATTTTGCGGTATGGAAGAACAGTTAAAGCGCATTAATAAATATTTAAGTGAAGTAGGGTACTGCTCGCGTAGGGAAGCCGACAAACTTATTGAAGCCAGACGTATAACGATAAACGGATCTGTTCCCGAAATGGGAACAAAAATAGCACCGGACGATCTGGTCTGTGTTGATGGTGTACCTGTAAAAAATACCAAGTCTCCTTTTGTCTATTTGGCTTTTAACAAACCTGTAGGTATTGTTTGTACCACCGATACCCGGGTCGAGAAAGATAATATTATAGATTATATCAATTATCCAAAACGTATTTTTCCTATCGGACGATTGGATAAACCCAGTGAGGGGCTAATCCTTTTAACCGACGATGGCGATATTGTAAACAAGATACTTCGAGCCAGCAATAATCACGAAAAAGAATATATCGTTACGGTTAACAAGCCCATATCTCAAATATTTATAGAGCGTATGGCTGGAGGCATTTATTTAGAGGAATTGAGTAAAACTACTAAAAAATGCAAAGTTAAAAAGATAAACACTCATACCTTTAATATTATATTGACTCAAGGCCTAAACCGTCAAATACGCCGTATGTGTACTTTTCTTAATTACGAAGTAGAGAGCTTAAAACGGATTAGAATTATGAATATTAAACTGGATATCCCGGTAGGCGAGTACCGAGAACTAAGCCAAGACGAATTTACCAAACTAAGCCAATTGATACAACATTCGGCCAAAACATCTATCCCGAATATTAAAAAAAGAGAAAGACGGAAGTAGTAGTAGTCCAACTCAGGATTATTTAACTACAATTAAACCGTTTTTTTACTTTTTTTATCGGTAAAATCAATCTCGATCTGGTTGTTTAAAATATCATAAAAAGTTTCTCTTTTTCTAATAAGGTGAGCTTTATTGTTGTACCATAATATTTCGGCAGGGCGCAATCTGGAATTGTAATTGCTAGCCATGGTAAAACAGTAAGCTCCGGCATTGTTAAAACACAAAATATCACCTTCGTTTATCTCGTTAATTCTACGGTTATTGGCAAAAGTGTCGGTTTCGCAAATATAGCCCACAACCGAGTAAAAACGTTCGCGCCCTTTGGTGTTAGAAATATTAACAATATCGTGGTGCGAGCCATATAACATGGGGCGAATTAAATGGTTAAAGCCAGAATCGACCTGTGCAAATACTGTCGATGTAGTCTGTTTTATGGCATTAACCCTTACCAAAAATTTTCCGGATTCGCTTACCAAAAATTTTCCGGGTTCGAAAGCCAAAGTTAAGTCTTTACCATACTCTTTACAGAAGGCATTGAACCTGGCCGAAAGTTTTTTGCCCAATTCTTCAATATTGGTTTCGATATCGCCCGGTTTGTATGGAACTTTAAAACCAGAACCAAAATCGATAAATTCCAAGTTTTTAAAATGCTTGGCTGTATCGAATAAAATTTCGGAGGCATACAAAAATACTTCAATATCCAATATATCACTACCGGTATGCATGTGTACGCCGTTAATGGTCATTTTGGTATTTTCGACAATACGCAAAATATGTGGAATTTGATGGATGGAAATACCAAATTTACTATCGATATGTCCTACCGAAATATTGGCATTACCACCAGCCATAACATGCGGATTAATACGGATGCAGACAGGAGTATTAGGATGCTTCGCACCAAACTGTTCTAAAACAGATAGGTTATCGATGTTTATTTTAACACCTAATTTGGCGGCAACTTCAATCTCGTCTATGCTTACACCGTTGGGCGTAAAAATAATTTCTTCGGGAGTAAATCCTGCAGCCAAGCCCAACTGTACTTCTTGAATGGAAACGGTATCGATACCCGAACCTAATTTTTTAAATAATTTTAAAACAGATATGTTGGAAAGGGCTTTTACCGCATAATTTATCTTTAAGCGCTTAACATCTTTAAAAGCACTAACCAGTCTGTTGTATTGGGTTTCAATTTTTTCGGCATCATATATATAAACCGGACTTCCAAATTCTTCGGCAATTTTAAGCAATTGATTTTCCTTCATAATTTTTTCAAAATTTTTGCCAAAGATATTTCTTTATATTCAAAATGAAATAAATAAATAGAAAATTACAAAAATTAAACATAATGTTAAATATTTAACTTTTGTTTTAGAGAAAAAAATCAACAAAAAAAGGTTTTAGGCACGAAATATTAGAAAAAGTAATTACGATTGGTTACATTTGCTCTTCTTAAACCATTAAGCGAATTATGAATTTACACGAATATCAAGGTAAAGAAATATTAAGCAGTTTTGGCGTACGTATCCAACGGGGTATTGTAGCCCAAAATGCTAACGAAGCAGTTGCGGCTGCAAAACAATTAACTTCGGAAACGGGAACGAGCTGGCATGTTATAAAAGCACAGATTCATGCCGGTGGTCGTGGTAAAGGTGGTGGCGTTAAGCTTGCCAAGAATTTAAAGGAGGTCGAAGAACTTGCCGGACAAATTATAGGGATGAATTTGATAACACCTCAAACTTCTGCCGAAGGAAAAAAAGTACATCAAGTACTAATTGCCGAAGATGTTTACTATCCGGGTGAAAGCGAAACTAGCGAATTTTATATGTCCGTTTTGTTAAACAGGGCTACGGGACGCAATATGATTATGTATTCTACCGAAGGAGGTATGGATATTGAAACGGTTGCCGAAGAAACCCCTCATTTAATTTTTACAGAAGAAATCGACCCTACTGTTGGTTTATTGCCATTTCAGGCCAGACGTGTAGCGTTTAATCTGGGGTTGTCGGGAACGGCATTTAAGGAAATGACCAAGTTTGTTTCCAGCCTTTATACGGCTTATGTAAAATCGGATTCTTCTTTGTTTGAAATTAATCCGGTTTTAAAAACCAGTGACAATAAAATTATGGCTGTTGATGCAAAAGTGACGATTGACGATAATGCCCTTTACAGACATAAAAACTATGCCGATTTAAGAGATTTAAGAGAAGAAAACCCTATTGAGGTCGAAGCAAAAGCAGTAGGATTGAACTACGTGGATTTAGATGGCAACGTAGGCTGTATGGTAAACGGTGCCGGATTGGCCATGGCAACCATGGATTTAATTAAGCAAGCAGGAGGAGAGCCTGCCAACTTTTTGGATGTTGGAGGTACTGCCGATGCCGCACGTGTTGAAGCTGCCTTTAAAATTATTTTGAAAGATCCTAATGTAAAAGCCATTCTTATAAATATTTTTGGAGGTATTGTACGTTGCGATCGTGTGGCACAAGGCGTAATAGATGCTTATAAAAACATGGGAACTATAAATGTACCTATTATTGTACGTTTACAAGGAACAAATGCCGATATAGCCAAAAAACTTATTGACGATTCCGGGTTAAACGTATTAAGTGCTACCGAATTTCAAGAAGCTGCAGATAAGGTACAGGAAGTTTTGGCATAAGCAGAACGTTTTTATAAATATAAGAGAGGCTGTCTGAAAAATAATTATTTTGTCATTTTTGAATGGTAGTGAAAAATCTCATTAACTTAAAAAACAATAAGTTAAAATTTGGAGGTTTCACCTTGTTCGGAGGGATAATTTTTTAGACAGTCTCTTTTTATTTTTGAGTTCTTTTCTTTTATACAATTTTTTTAATGACCCGTAATTTATGTGTGTGTATTTTTTTGTCCACATTATAAATACCGGAGTGGTCTAATCTGTCTATTCTAACTTTGCCGTGGGCATGGATAATATAATTATTGTCCATAATAATACCTACATGGGTTATGATGCCCTCATTATTATCAAAAAAGGCCAAATCACCAGCCTCACTTTCCTCAATAAAACTTAAAGCTTCTCCTTGAGTGGCCTGTTGTGAGGCATCCCGTAATAATTTATAACCGTTTAATTTGTAAACCATTTGCGTAAAACCGGAACAGTCAATGCCGAAAGGCGTTTTACCTCCCCAAAGATATGGTGTGTTTAAATAAAGAAACGATGTTTTGACAATATTCTCTTTTGTATTTTTACCCGTTGTGATGGTGCCATCGTGTTTATGGTTTAAAAGCGAAAGTCCATTTAACGAGGCTCCCAAGGTAATCGGGTAGAGCTGTTGGTTTGTATCTTCAATAAATTCAACCAGATCGCCTACCAGTTTTTGGGGAGCTTTTTCTAAATGTTTGTATTGTTCTTCGGTAATTTCAACATATTGTTTGTTGTCTATCCAACCTTCATATTTATCGAAAGCAATCCTTATTTTACTCCATTTTTTACGTTGTTCCAATACCTTGAAAATATCACCATAAAGCACTTGCGAGATAAGTTCGCAAGAGTCTGAAGGTTCAAGCCGAAGCGGTACAATGCTTAAATTACAAATTCCGTATTGCATTAAAATTTAATTACGTTCTATAACAATTGCAGAAGCACCACCACCACCGTTACAAATGGCTGCTGCACCAATTTTGGCATTGTTTTGTTGCAAAACATTTATTAAGGTTATTATTATTCTAACACCCGAGCAGCCCAACGGATGTCCTAGGGAAACAGCACCTCCATTAACATTAACTTTATTGCTGTTTAATCCTAAAAGTTGCATATTAACAAGGCCTACAATCGAAAAAGCTTCGTTAAATTCGAAAAAATCAACATCGTTTAGGCTTATGTTGGCTTTGCCCAAAGCTTTAGGCAATGCCTTGGCTGGTGCCGTGGTAAACCATTCGGGTTCATGTGCGGCATCGGCATAACTTTTAATGGTTACCAATGGTTTTAATCCTAGTTCGACAGCTTTTTCCTTGCTCATTAAAACCATAGCACCAGCACCATCGTTAATGGTAGAAGCATTGGCTGCGGTAACCGTGCCATTTTTGGAGAAAGCTGGTTGTAATTGCGGTATTTTTTCGATTTTTACATTGGTAAATTCTTCATCTTTGTTAACTATAACAGGTTCTCCACGGCGTTGAGGAACTTCAACGGGGGTGACTTCATTGTTAAACTTTCCGGTTTCCCAAGCTTTTGCCGAGCGTTTGTACGATTCTATGGCAAAAGTATCCTGTTCGGTTCGGCTAATATTGTATTTATTTGCACAAGCATCGGCACTAACACCCATTGCCTCTTGGCTGTAAGCATCTGTTAAACCGTCTTTTTGCATACCATCGGCCAAAGTTGCCGTACCAAACTTAACGCCGGTTCTGGCGTGCATGTAGTGTGGAATTAAGCTCATATTTTCCATACCGCCTGCTATAACAATTTCATTATCGCCAAGAGCAATGCTTTGGGCAGCCTGCATAACGGCTTTCATGCCCGAGGCACACACCTTATTTACCGTTGTGCAAGGTATGGTATTCGGTATTCCGGCATAAATGGCGGCTTGTCTTGCGGGAGCCTGTCCCGATCCGGATTGTACAACCTGTCCCATAAGTACTTCGTTTACCATTTCCGGTTTTAAATCGATTTTTTTTAAAGCGGCTTTTATGGCAATCGCTCCCAATTTAGGAGCGGAAACCGTAGATAAACTACCCATAAAACTTCCAATGGGCGTTCTAACGGCAGACACTATAACAACTTCTCTATTCATAATTAGATCTCGTTTAGTGTTGCGAAATTAATGATTTTTTAGCAGAAAATAGAAACATTCATTTTTATAAAAATGGCAAGTAGCCCATAATTTTATTACATTTGGTTTACTTATTTTTTTTGATGAAAGATTTAATTAATAAACTTTACAAAAACCACTCTCTAATATATAAAGGGCTGTTGTTTGTCTGTACCACTTTTTTAATTGTGTATTTATATCCTAAAAGTGGGAAGTTTAAATATACTTTTGAAAAAGGAAAACCTTGGCAATCGGAAAATCTATATGCGCCGTTTAATTTCGCCATAAAGAAAACCGATACAGAGATAACTACCGATAAAAAGCAAATAGAAGATAATGCCGTTCTTTATTTTAATTTGGATACCCTTGTTGTCGAAAAGGTTTTTGAGCTTTATAAACAAGATTTTTTTAAAAGGTTTCCAGATTCGATCAATAGAAAACAAATAGATAGACTCTATCGCGTTGGCCAGGATATTATAACCGAATTATACGATTATGGCGTTTTAAGCGAAGATTATAGTTTTGCCAAAAACAGGACTGTTGCTTTGTTGCAGGGCAGGGTAAAGGTTAAGGATGGTGTTTATGCTAATTTAACCAATCTTAATCAGGTTACTTCGGTAATTGACCATATTTTGGTAAAGCAGGATTTACTGTCGTACAAAACCAATTATACAGTCTTATTTTTTGATTTGATAGAGCCCAATGCTACGTTTGATAAATCGTTTACCAATAAAGTCCTTCAGGAAGGTTTAAACGGAATTTCGTACACACGGGGAAGTATTGAAAAAGAAACGCTTATTATTTCTAAAGGAGAGGTTATTGAAGGCGATAAATATCAAATATTAAGCTCTTTGCAGGCCGAATATGAATCGCAAGTTTGGAGTGAAGCCAATTATAACTGGATTCTTTTTGCCTATACATTACTGGTGGCGCTGGCTCTGTTAATGCTACTGCTTTTTTTAAGAAAATACAGAAAAGAAGCTTTTGATAATAATACCAAGGTAACATTTATATTTTTCAATATTTTTTTAATTACCTTACTTACAACATTAGTGGTTAACTATAATGCCAAATATATTTACGTAGTTCCTATTTGTATTTTACCACTTATACTTAAAGCTTTTTTCGATGCGCGATTGGGGCTATTTACCCATGTTATTACTGTATTGTTACTGGGTTTTATTGTGCCAAATAGTTACGAATATACGTTTCTTCAAATTATAGCAGGTATTGTGACCATTTTAACGGTATCTGAACTTTATAAGCGTGCCAATTTGTTTATTTCGGTTGGTCAAATCACCCTTATTTATATTGTAGCATACTTTGCCTTTGTGGTAATACATGAAGGCAGTGTAGAGACCATAAAATGGGAAATGTTTATTTGGTTTGTAGTGGGTGGTCTGGCCACACTATTTGTGCAGCCTTTAATTTATGCTTACGAAAAACTTTTTGGTCTGGTCTCCGATGTGTCGCTTTTAGAACTTTCGGACACCAATTCCAAACTCTTAAAAGAGTTGTCCAATAAGGCACCGGGAACATTCCATCACTCGTTAAATGTCGCTAATTTGGCCGAAGCTTCTGCTAATGAAATAGGAGCCAATGCCATGCTGGTTCGGGTAGGGGCGTTGTATCATGACATTGGTAAAATGAAAAATCCAACCTATTTTACCGAAAACCAAACCTCTGGAATTAACCCGCATGATGAACTGTCGGCAAAAGAAAGTGCCAAGATTATTATAAATCATGTTATAGACGGGATAGAAATAGCTAAAAAGAATAATTTACCTGATAGGCTGATTGATTTTATACGTACTCACCACGGTACAAGTGTGGTTTATTATTTTTATATGAAAGATAAAAAGGACAATCCCGATACGGACAGGAGCGATTTTAGTTATCCGGGACCTAAACCTTTTAGTAAAGAAACCGCTATTTTAATGATGTGTGATAGTATTGAGGCTGCTTCGAAAAGTTTAAAAGAACCTACATCGACCAAAATAGAGGCCTTTGTAGAGAATATTATCAACAAACAAATTGAAGAGGGACAGTTTTTAAATGCCAATATTACATTTAAAGAAATACAAGCCATAAAAAAAGTGCTAAAACACAAGTTAGCAAACATTTACCATTTACGAATAGAATATCCGGAATAAAATTTAAAAAAAAACAAAAAAATAGTTGCGTTGTTATTAAGTAAGAGTTACATTTGCATCCGCTAATTTATAGTATCCGTTCATTAGAATAAATTAGGAGAGGTGCCGGAGTGGTAACGGAGCAGATTGCTAATCTGTCAGCGCGTAAGTGCTGCCTGGGTTCGAGTCCCAGTCTCTCCGCAACTTTTAAAGATAATCTTTTCGGGGTGTAGCGTAGCCCGGTTATCGCGCCTGCTTTGGGAGCAGGAGGTCGCAGGTTCGAATCCTGCCACCCCGACTTTTTAACATATCAATTGTTACTAAAAACCTGTTAATCGTATGATTATCAGGTTTTTTAGTTTTTAGACTATCATAAGAATTGAATTAATATAGTTTAATTTGGGTTAACAATTCGGTTAACAGTTATCAAAATACAAAAAATGTAAACCGAATAGATGTTTAAAATACTGTAATTGAAATAGTTGATTTGACTTTCGTCTTGAATGAATGTTTAACAAAAAGACAACAACAATGCAATCACAAACCTCCTTCAGCTTATCATTTTGGGTAAGCGCTTCACGTATTAAAAACAATGAAGGGGAGTTAC